>NZ_CP014223.1:2400000-2760208 GCF_001561955.1 Anaerotignum propionicum DSM 1682 | reverse complement strand
ATTTTACAATTATATTTAAAGAATAGCAATTGTTTTGAAAAATGGTACTAATTATTTAAGAAATTTGTAGGAACCTTGTAAAAAAAGCCTTTCCATTAACGCCCCAAATGATGCTGCGGGTGCTTGGAAAGGCTTTTTGTTATATGTTTAACCAAAAATTATTTTTCTTCCTTGCTTTCGGATACAATTTTTTTCACATTCTTTTCAAACTTTACTCTAGGCAGCATAACCATATGGCCACAGCCGCAGCACTTAATACGAAAATCAATGCCTACACGAAGAATTTCCCACTGGCTGGAGCCGCAGGGGTGGGTCTTCTTCATCTGCACAATATCTCCAACTGAAAAAACCATATTTATGCCTCCTCCTTTTCTTTTACAATATGAACGATACGCTGTGGAAAAGGAATTTCAATTCCCTCTTGATCGAAACGGTTTTTGATACGTCTGCGCAGTTCTACTTCCACGGCGAAATTGGTTTTTACCATGCATTTTGCAACAATACGAATGGTAACGGCGGATTCATCCAAGCCAACTACACCGAGGATAACAGGTGTTTCCAAAATGCTCTCCATATCTGAGGTTTTCTTCATTTCATCCTGAAGAATCAATAATACATGGTCAATATTCTCTTCGTATGCCACACCTACATTTACGATTGCATTGATAAATTCACTGGACATATTTGTTACAATACCAACGGAACCATTGGGAATGATGTGAACTTTTCCCTGAGCATCCCTTATTGTTGTATAGCGTAAGGTGACACTCTCTACGGTACCTGTGATATTTTGAATGGTAACCACATCGCCAACAGCAAAGTGGTCTTCAAAAAAAATGAAAAATCCCTCTAGCATATCAGTGACAACGCTCTGTGCGCCCAAGCCGATGGCAACAGAACCGGCACTTGCAATAACCAATAAGGATTTGGGGTCTACTCCCAGCAAATTCAAAATTGTGAACAATCCAATAAAGTAGACCACATATTTCAACACGCTGGAAGTAATTGTATTCAACGTGTTTGCCTTTCTCTCAGACATAGCCAAACGTTGTTTTTGTGTTTGCTTTTGGAAGAACTTTTGCGTTACACGATTGACGATACGGATGATAATCCAACAGAGGAGTAAGGTTCCTCCGACTTCAAGAATTTTTATACCAACGGCGGCACCGGTTTCCATCAAAGCTTCAAAGCTAAGAATTCCTTGCAATTTTCCCATTGTTACCTCCTGTTTCCTTAAATTTTTCTGCGGCAGTTAAAAAAGCAGAAAAAAGCTTCTTTTGTTCTTTTGTGCCCATTGCTTCGGGATGCCACTGGACCCCTAAGACAAAGAGATTCTGAGTATGCTCAATGGCTTCGATTAGGCCGTCGAGACTTTTTGCCGAAACACGCAGTCCGTCACCCAAAAGAGCAACTGCCTGATGATGGAAGGAATTTACCGTAACTTTTTCCTTACCCAACAAGGTAGAAAGCAGAGAGTCATTTTCAATGAGAATACTATGGGTTCCATATTCACGGGGTGCCTGCTGACTATGCTTTAGTTTACTGCCCGTTTGAACGGAAATATCCTGGTAAATTGTTCCGCCCAAGGCAATATTAATCACCTGCATGCCACGGCAAATTCCTAATATAGGAATGTTTTTGTCCACGGCTTCACGGCACAAAGAAATTTCATATTCATCCCTCAATGGGGAAATTTCGCCGCTTTGTGCCAAGGGCTCCTCTTGGAACAGCAATGGATCAATGTCACCTCCGCCGCTGAATACAATTCCGTCAAGAAAGGGCGGAATTTCAGCATGGGGAAACAACAAAATTGGGAGAGCACCAGCGGAAGAAATGGCGGAAATATAATCTTGGTGTATTTTATATCTATTGATGCTGCTATCATAGTCTGGAGTAATGCCGATTACCGGTTGCATAGAACCCTTCCTTTTTATAAACTTTCCTAATAGTATACAAAAGATGAGAGAGTTTTGCAATGGAGGACAAGGAGAAATATGTTCTCTTGTAAAACAGCAGGGTATTGTGCTATGATTAAAATACAGATAATTGGGCGAAGATGTAACCGTCCAACAAACATTACACAGAGTGGAGATGACAAAAATGAAAACCATTGGAATTATTGGGGCAATGGAGGAAGAAATTCTTTGTTTAAAAGAGAAAATCGAAATTGTTACGACAAAAAATGTTGTTGGCCTGTCTTTTTTTATTGGCAGATATAAAGGGAATAATATCGTTTTGGTAAGAAGCGGAATTGGCAAGGTGAATGCGGCTATTTGCACCCAAGCCATGATTGATTTATTTGGTGTGGATTATATTCTGGTGCTGGGTGTTGCGGGAGCACTGGTTGAGGAATTGAAAATCGGAGATATCGTGATTTCCACCGATGCGGTACAGCATGATATGGATACATCAGCCTTAGGAGACCCAATTGGGATGATTCCTCGTATGGCAGAGAGCTATTTTAAGGCTGACGAGGAATTGATTCGCTTGGCGCAAGCTTCGGCAGCGGAAATTGCCGATGGCTATCGGGTTATCACTGGGCGTATTGCCAGTGGTGATCAATTTATTTGTACAAAGGAAGGTAAGGCGACCATCCGTAAGAATGTGCAAGGGACATGTGCGGAGATGGAAGGTGCGGCCATTGCCCATGCATGTTGGTTAAATCGCATTCCATTTTTGATTGTTCGTGCCATTTCCGATGGTGCAGGCGAAGAAGCTACGATTTCCTTTGAAAAATTCAGCATCATGGCAGCAAAGCGTTGCAGTGAGCTGGTGGAAAAAATACTAGAAAAATTATAAAATTTGCATATAATAGCATGGGGAAAAACATAGAGGACAAAAACGTCATTCGCATCCATATATTTGGTATTTTATTGTAATATATGGATAAAAAAGTGCCTAAAAATGACCTTGATTTTTTTCTAATGATTCTGCGGTATTGCTCTTGTCAGAGCTGTTTTGTTACTGTATAATGCAATCATAAAGAGATATTTCGCACACAAACTATTTTTTGACACGAGAGAGCCTAGAAAGGAGCGCCATCTATGACAGCAAAAACTCATGGATATATTACAAAAGAAATAGAACTGGAACAGCTTTATCAGTTTGTTTTAAAATATTTCGACCCCAGTGCAAAAATAAACCGCTATGAAAATCGTTTCGGCGAAAGCAATGAAATGGCAGTTTATTTCACATACAAGGGCGAGGAAAGACGACTTTTTACAATGGTTTACAAAAGCCGAAAATTTTCCAAAAATGGAGAGAAAAATCGTATGATTTTCCTTGACTTGGATTATTGGGGTCATAGCGTTGAAATTATGCGTTCAATTTTGTCCTTCTTCGGTGGTTGGCTTGATGAAAACGATTGTGACAATGAGGAACCTTATTTCATTGAAGCCCAAGCAGACGGTGTTACCCCTAACATCATTAAAATTTCCAGAAGCGAGCTAAACAGACGTTTAGGCGGTATGGTTGTAATTATTGAGGATGATGAGGTTTAAGAAAACAGAAAGCGTTTTGGGTGTCGTTAATTCGACACCCTTTGAAAAAAATTGAGAGTTTTTCCTTTGGGAAAGGCTCTTTTCCTTTTATGGGAAGCCTTGCAAAGACGTTTCGATTTATGATATACTGAAAAAATACAGGAGAATACGAGGGTGGATATAGTTCTGGAAAGGATGGGGTCTTTATGGATGAAAAAGATTTTTGTCGCAAGCTGGATGAAGATATTGACCGCAGTCTTGAAACTTGGGATGCCTACTCGTATGATGAGGAGAAAATGTCTGTTTTATTCCGCTATTTGATGAGTACTTATGGGGAAATCATAGAGGGCTTTTGTGATGAGCTTAGGGTGATTCAACCCTACGAAAAAACTGCATTGCAGGCGGAGGCATATCGTGAAAATGTAAGGAAAATGCTGGAACGACTGGAAGGCTTTCGTCAGAACGGTTATAAAAACGAAGGTTTGTTGGAATATTATTTGAGGCAGGAGCAAAATGACATCATTATGGATGTTGATTTTACGCAATTGCGTTTGGAAATTGGATTTATGGAAGCCTTATCAAAGCATGAAAAGGATGAAATTATCGAAAAATTAGGAGAGATGGAAGAAATTTGTTCACAAGTATTGTTAAAACGCCAGAAGTGGGATCAATTACGCAAATATTTGGTTTGGCTTTCAGGTAAGGATGTGAATATTGCATTAAAGATACTTCCCATTTTTTTTAAAATAAGCAAAGTGTAAGAGGGAATAAAATGATTAAATTAATTGTTTCGGATATGGATGGCACACTGCTCAATGATGAAAAGAGTATTGATTCAGAAATCTATAATATTTTGCCTAGGCTAAAGGAAAAGGGGATTCGCTTTGTAGTTGCCAGTGGCAGGCAATACCCAAGCCTGAAAAAGCATTTTCATGAGCATATAAATGATGTTGTTGTAATTGCAGAAAATGGTGCCTTTGTGGTGGATGATGGAAAAGAGCTTGTGGTTGAGCCCATGGCAAAACACGAAGTGGCTCACTGTTTGGAGAATATATTTATGCTCAAAGATGTAGAACCTTTGCTTTGTGCAAAATATTGCAGTTATACCAGAAGCCCTGAGCTTTTGGATTATTTGTCATCACCCTTATTTCATTATGAAATGAGGCTGGCAGAGGATTTATTCCAAGTGAAAGATGACATTTTTAAAGTATCCATGATTTCTCATGGAGGAAAAAGTGCAGAAAACTGCTATGAAAGATTACGCCCAAAACTGGATAACAGTTTAAATCTTGTGATTTCCGGCGATGCTTGTTTAGACACAGGGTTAAGGGATGTTACAAAAGGAACGGCAGTTGCGGCTTTGCAAAAAATGTGGAACATAACCCCGCAAGAAACCGTAGTTTTTGGGGATCAGTATAATGATGTTGAGATGCTAAAACAGGCTTATTACAGCTATGCCATGGAAGGTGCATCCAGCGGTGTGAAAAAATTCGCCCGTTTTCAGGCGGGGAGTAACAATAAAGGTGGGGTAGTCAAAGCCATTCGAGAGTTGACTGGGCTTTGAAACCGAGAAGGAACGGAGAGAAACATGAAAAGAGCAGCAAGTTATGCCCTTGGGTGCAAGGTAAACCAATACGAAAGCGAAGCCATTGCTGAGCTGTTTGCCGAAAAGGGTTATGAAATTGTAGGTATAGATGAAGCGGCAGATGTATATGTAATTAATACCTGCACGGTTACCAATTTTGGGGATAAAAAATCAAGACAATTGATACGTAAGGTAAAACGGCAGAATGAAAATGCTGTGGTTGCTGTGGTGGGATGCTATGCCCAGACAGCACCTGAGGAGATTATGTCTGTTGAAGGTGTAAATTTGGTTATTGGAACCAAAGACCGCGGGCAGATTGTGGAAATGGTGGAACAGTATCAACCTCAAAACGGCGTGGAAAACTATGTGACTGATATTATGAAGGAGCGGGTGTTTGAGCCCCTTTCTATTCAAAAACTCGCAAATCGTACCCGGGCATATTTAAAAATTCAGGATGGATGCAGTCAATATTGTTCATACTGCATTATTCCTTACGCACGTGGGCCAATCCGCAGTCGTGAGCCCAAAGATGTTGTGGATGAGGTTGCTCGTTTGGCAGAAAATGGATTCCAAGAAATTGTCTTGGCAGGAATTCATGTGGCGAGCTATGGGAAGGATAGGACTGATACGAACCTTCTGGGAATTTTACGAAAGGTTCACGAAGTTGAGGGCATTCGCCGTATTCGCTTTAGCTCTATTGAGCCCAATGTGGTGACGGAAGAGTTTGCAAAAACCATGGCAGAGCTGCCAAAGGTGTGCCATCACTTTCATCTTTCCTTGCAAAGTGGGTGCGACAGAACTCTGAAAGAAATGAACCGTAAGTATGATACGCAAAAATACCGTGAAGCGGCAACGCTTTTAAGAAAGTATTTGCCTGATGTGGCATTAACCACGGATATCATTGTGGGTTTCCCCGGAGAAACAGAAGAAGATTTCAAGGCTTCCTATGCTTTTGCAGAGGAAATCTGCTTTGCGAAAATTCATGTATTTCCTTATTCACCCAAGAATGGAACTCCGGCGGCAGAAAGAAAAGATCAGCTGCCAAGTAACATAAAAACAGATAGAAGCCATCAATTGCTCGCTTTAAGCGATAAAATGAGTGGGGAATTTCTAAGTAAGTATGTTGACAAAACCGTGGAGGTTCTGTATGAAAGATCTGTAGAAGCGGGAATCTATGAAGGGCATACTTCAAATTACATGAAGGTGCTGACAAATAGCGATGTAGACTTATCCAATCGGCTGGTTTTCACAAAAATTGTTCAAGTGCAAGGAGAAAATGCTTTTGGCGAGGCAATTTTGTAATTATTCTGTAAAGATAATATAGTTGCAATCCGCTTTGGTTTATATTATGATGAAGTAAGATAATAAGAAGAGCGAATGGATCAAGTGGGTGGGGAGTGAGAAGTATGAGTAATATCAACGAAACACAATATTTTGGTAGAGTAGAAAAAGAACCCGAGAATGAAGCAAAAAAGATCCTCATCGCTGTTAGTACGGCTTTGAAGGAAAAAGGATATAACCCCGTAAATCAGATTGTCGGATATATTTTATCCGGAGATCCTACCTATATCACCAGCTATATGAATGCCCGTGTAATGATTCGTAAATTGGAGCGAGATGAACTGCTGGAAGAATTGGTAAAGGACTACATGAATCGTAATGAATAAGAAAGAGGAACCTATTTGCGAATTTTAGGATTAGATTATGGCGATAAAACCATTGGGGTTGCGGTGAGTGATCCCTTGGGGTGGACAGCGCAGGGTGTGGAAATTATCCGTAGGGATAACCCTGGCGAATATAAGAAGAGCTTAAAGCGTTTGTCAGAATTGGCAGAGGAGTATCAGCCTGAGGTTATTGTTATGGGCTATCCCAAAAACTTGGATAACTCCGAAGGAGAACGCTGTATTAAGACCAAGGCTTTTGCAGAGCGCATTGAGAGACGTTTTCCCAATATAGAACTTGTTTTATGGGATGAACGCTTTAGTACCATTGCCGCTGAGCGGGCGTTGCGTGAGGCGGCGCTAAGCCATGAGAAGCGAAAAAGTGTGATTGATAAGATGGCTGCTGTGCATATCCTTCAAGGCTATTTGGATAGCAGAAACAGAGGATAAGCCTGTGGCAGACGGAATGTAAAGGAGCTAGATTAAATGGCAGATATTTTTGAAGAAGTAAATGAATATGAGTTTGAAACCGTGACAATGACCGCTGAAGATGGTTCTGAAGTTGAGTTTTCTATTATCGATAATGTAGCTTGTGGTGGCGAGCGTTATTTACTGGTTGTTGAAACGGAATTGATTGATGATGATGAGGCAGAAGCCCTGATTTTGAAGGAAACTTCAATTAATACAGATGATGTTACCTACGAAATGGTTGAGGATGATGCAGAATTTGACCGTGTGGCAGACCTATTCGCACAAAAGGGCGACGACTACGAAGTGGAAATTGACTAAGTTGATGTTGTATAATAAAGAACAAGTGAGTTAATTTTGCGTGAAGCAGGGAGAGTGTGATTGGAATCAGGATTTCCAGACCTATCTCTTGTGAAAGCTCCTTTTATATGAAAGAATGATACTTTTCAATAGGTATTTTTTTAACAAAACTTTACATGCATTCCTTTTTCAGGAGGAATGCTTATAAGTAATGCCTTTTATGTTAGTAAAAGCTTGATGAAAAAGGTGATTTTCTCCCCTTACTATATGAGCAGCATACAATAAATAATATATATGGGAGCTTTATTGGTAAACTCCGTTTATTTGGACAGGGGTTTAGGAGAAATGCAGTTTATTTTAATGGCAGCTTTATGCTGATTAAAATGGCACTGCAAAAAAAATTATATAACAATTTGATCTAAGACGCTACGAAATTTGCGTTTACGATAGATGAAAGGCTTACTGCCGAATCATCATGTGCGTGAAAAGAAAGAGAACAATCTACATAGGATTTGGCAGAGCCTCTAGGGAGAAAGCGTGTAGCGAGAGAGATGCTTTCAAAAAAATGCTGGTGACTGCCCTTTTTATGTATACCCAAAATACAAATTAAAAGCTTTTTATTTGTATAGGGTTTTGTTTTTGCGGTTTAAACTCCGCTTTTTTGCGGCATAATTAAGAAATAAGGAAAACGGAAAATGAAATGAAAAGGAGGTGTGTTTTTTGGCAGGAAGAAAACCAAAACCCAAGGCAAAGCTTAAGATTGCCGCATTGGGTGGGTTAGAAGAAATCGGGAAAAATATGACCATGCTTGAATATGGTAATGATATTATGGTCATTGACTGTGGTCTGGCATTCCCTGAGGATGACATGCTGGGAATTGACTTGGTTATCCCCGATGTAACTTATCTGATCAAAAACATAGACAAAGTAAGGGGTATTGTACTGACCCATGGTCATGAGGATCATATTGGTGCATTACCTTATATTCTGAAACAGCTGAATGTACCTGTATTTGGTACGCTATTAACCTTAGGGCTGTTGGAAAACAAACTAAGAGAACACAAAATGCTGGATAAAACTGTTTTGCATACCGTTGTTCCAAGAGAGCGGGTGAATTTGGGTCAGTTTAATGTGGAATTCATCCACACCAATCACTCCATTGCTGATTCCGTGGCGCTGGCAATTCATACACCCATCGGAACGGTTGTGCACACGGGAGATTTCAAGGTGGATTATACACCCATTGATGGGGAAATTATTGACCTACAGCGTTTTGGAGAGTTAGGAAAAGAAGGCGTTCTTCTGTTAATGAGTGATAGTACCAATGCGGAAAGAAAAGGCTTCACTATGTCTGAAAAGAACGTTGGTAAGGTTTTTGAGAAAATTTTTGAGGATACTCCCAAAAACCGCATTATGGTTGCAACATTCTCGTCCAACATCCATCGAATACAGCAGGTGGTAAACGCTGCTTATATGTATGGACGTAAGGTTGCCATTATCGGCAGAAGTATGGTCAATGCAGTGAAAACTGCTTCCGAGTTAGAATATTTGGCCATTCCCCCTCGCACACTGATTGATATTGGCGAAATTAAAAACTATAAAGATGAACAGCTTGTGATTATCACCACCGGCAGTCAGGGTGAAACCATGTCTGCCCTCACCAGAATTGCGATGAATGAGCATAAGCAGGTAAACGTGAAGCCTGAAGATAAAATTATCATCAGTGCATCGGCAATACCCGGTAATGAAAAGAATGTTACCCGTGTTATAAATGAGCTTTTGAAGAAGGGCGCAAATGTAATTTACGGAGATATGGAAGAAATCCACGTTTCCGGTCATGCGAGACAAGAGGAGCTTAAGTTGATGCTTGCGTTAACAAAACCCAAATTCTTTATGCCTGTGCATGGTGAATTTATGCATCTTTCATGCCATAAGGATTTAGCGCTTTCCATGGGCTTAGATAAAAATAACATCTTCATTATGAAATTGGGTGAAGTGTTGGAAGTGACACGCAATGAGGCCAAGGTTAACGGTACAGTACCTGCCGGTCGTGTTATGGTAGATGGGCTGGGTGTTGGTGATGTTGGTAACATTGTATTGCGAGACAGAAAGCACTTATCTCAGGACGGTTTGATGGTGGTAGTTGTCACCTTGGATCGGGAGAGTGGTACCATTGTTGCTGGGCCCGATATTATTTCCAGAGGTTTTGTATACGTTCGTGTAGCGGAGGACCTGATGGATGAAGCGAAAAAAGTGGTGCTGGAAGCATTACTGGATTGCGAAGAAAAGAATATAACCAGTTGGAATTATATTAAGGGTGTCATTAAAGATACACTGAAAAATTTCCTCTGGCAGAAAACAAAAAGAAGCCCCATGATTTTACCAATTATCATGGACGTATAAAAGAAAGCCCCCCGAGGATGCGTATGTAGCATTTTCGGGGGGCTTTTTTTGGAAAAAGGAAGGGGAACAGATTCAAAATTCGTTGGTAGTTATGGAACACCTTTCTTTTTTCGATTAATAAAGATATAAGCAACCTCAAAGAGTATTTTTCATGGATTCATTATGTCAACTAAAATTGGAATTATTTTGAAAAGTAAACTTATTTTTTTTGTGCAAAATGTCGATTTAAAGCTGGTGATTTGGTAAATATTTTTATTATTTTTGTGAAAAATAAAGGAAATTTTAAAAAATGCACGAAAAAAGTAGATTTTTGACGTGAATAATGATACACTTATGAAAAATTTTTTAAAAAGGAGTTGTTGCAATGATATTTTTGCGAGAATATTTAATTATGCTTACGGAATCGGCGATTTTAATGTTCGAGTTTGTTGGTGTGGGAATCATGATTATAGCTGGTGCCAGGGGGATATATAATTACATTCGTCGAGACCCCCATACCCGCCTAAATCTCTCAAGAGGAATGGCCATGGCACTTGAGTTCAAGCTTGGGGGAGAAATTTTACGTACAGTTATTGTCCATGATTTCTCCGAAATTCTAATTATTGGCGGTATTATTATACTGCGAGCAGCCCTAGCCTTTATGATTCATTGGGCGATTAAAAACGAAGAACACTGAATATCCTGTGGGGAGATATCCATAGAAGATGTTGCTTGAAGTTTTCGTTTTTAAAGGAAACAAAAATTTTCTTGTCTTTAAAATTTGAGGCAATAGCAGCAGATTTTCCAATATTCCGGTTTTAGACCATTCTAAGTAAACTTGCTGAACAGAAGATTAACTTAAAACAGCACTGTTTTCCAGTCAAATACAATGAATAATGTTACAGCACTTGTCTTTTATAATTATCACTTTTGATTTAAATGAGTGTACAGAGGAGGTGGCCCCCTATGATATGCGGACACCTCTTTTTGTGTATTTTCTTGCTCCTGATATGATTTGAAATTTTTTAACCAATGTACTTTCATTGACGAAATAATAATATCATAAGGGAATATTATTTTGTTTCCTAGTTATCCATTTCTACCAAGAGTTTTTATTTAAACTCTTCACATTCATTCACAGCCCACTTCTTATCGTAAAATTTCTCTGCTGACATAAGGCGTCAAGCTGAAAATATAGGGTAAAAAGATATTTTGTCACTGGAAAAAGAGAGCACTCTACCATTTATATTGTGGCCTGAAATTTTCACCATAGGGCTTTACCGCATCTGTCCTATTTTATGGTATAATGATTTTAGGAAAGGCGGGACGGATGATGCAATCAATAAAGGAAATCAAAGAATATTTAGAGCAATGCCCCTTGGAGGAATTACATCAAGCTGTAGGAGCATTTGAAACAGATGAGAGAAAGGGAGTCCAATTGGTCGTTGCTTCGGCCTTGAAAAGAAGAGCCGCCTTTGAAAAAGAGCAATTGCGTTTGGATGCCTTATTGGAATATGAAAGGGCTTGTTATGCCCAGGGGTTTGATTTGGTCGCCGGAGTGGACGAGGTTGGCCGTGGTTCATTGGCGGGGCCTGTTGTTGCGGCAGCGGTAATTTTACCTAAAAACTGTTTGATTGAGGGTGTGGATGATTCTAAAAAGCTTTCTGCAAAAAAACGAGAAAGTCTTTATGAAGAGATTTTAGAAAAAGCAGTTTCTTATGGAATTGGTGTGGTTTCTTGGGAGAGAATCGATGAAATCAATATTTTGCAGGCAACTTATGAGGCAATGCGAGAGGCACTTACTCAGTTAAACCCTGTGCCAAGGTTTATTTTGGCAGATGCGGTGACGATTCCTGAAATTTTTATTCCACAAAAGGGCATTATAAAAGGGGATGCAAAAAGTCTTTCCATTGGTGCGGCAAGCATTGTTGCGAAGGTATACCGTGATAGGCTGATGGAAGCTTATGAGGCGCTGTATCCTGGGTATGGTTTTGCTTCCAATAAAGGATATGGATCAACGGAGCATATTGCAGGCATTCGTGTTCATGGCCTTTGCCCCATACATCGAAAGAGCTTCGTAAAAAATTTTGCGAATCCTGAAGATAATCAAACCAAAGGTGCCATTGGTGAGGAAATGGCAGTCAAAGAGATGCGCCGTCTGGGGTATGAAATTTTGGCTAGAAATTATCGTATCCAAGGGGGAGAAATTGATATTATTGCAAAAAAGGATACATACATCATCTTTACCGAAGTAAAATATAGGGCGGGACGAAAAAAGGGTGAGCCTTGCGAGGCGGTGAATCAACGTAAGCAGGAGCATATCATTCGCACAGCAAAGGCATATATCGCAGAATATGCCTTAGATGGTGATTTTCGTTTTGATGTTGCAGAGGTCTTAGAGGAGAATGGAAAAACGTTTTTTCGTTATACGGAGAATGCGTTTTGGATAGCATAAGGAGTGGGCTATGAAAATAGAAAAATTGGGAGAAGTGGAAGTCGTAATTTTTGACAATCTGAATCAAACGGATATGGTAAAGCATTGTTTTACAACGAGGCGTGGCGGAGTAAGCAAGGGTTTTTATGCTACGATGAATATGGGCTTAACCAGAGGTGAGGACAAAGAGCTGGTTTTGAAAAATTATGAGATTCTTGGGGATGTTATGGGTTTTTCCAAAGAGAACTATGTGACCTCCCAACAGACCCATACCACAAACGTGCGACAAATTACAGCGGGAGACAGAGGCAAGGGTGTTTTGCGGGAACGGGAATATTTCGATGTGGACGGATTGATTACCAATGAGCCCAATATCCCATTGGTGATTTTTGGGGCGGATTGTGTTCCTGTTTTTTTGTTGGATATTAAGGGAAAAGCCATCGGAATGGCACATTGCGGGTGGATGGGCACAGGAAACCGCATGGCGGAGCATACCTTACAAGCAATGATAGATGCATTTGGGACAGAACCTGAAAATGTGGTTGCGGCAATTGGCCCATCCATTGGGAAATGCTGTTTTCAGGTGGATGCTCCAGTGGTGGAGCTGTTTCGCAAAAACATAGCCTTTGCTGAGGAAATTATCTTTGATGACCCCAAGGAAGATGGGAAATATCGCATTGATCTTTGGGAGACAAACCGTCGTTTGTTGGAGAACATGGGTGTGAAAAACATTGAAATTGCGGGACTTTGTACCATGTGTGACACAGAGCGTTTTTATTCCCACAGAAAGATGAGAGAAGACAGGGGTGTAATGGCAGGTATTATGGAGCTTAAGGGCTGAAAACAAGAGATGTGCTATTGTATTTGGAAAGAATACTGTGGTATAATCCTAAAGTGGCTTTTAAGGCTGAATTTACCTAATTAATGCAAAAAAGAATTTATTTGCGATAGAGAGAAATATGGAGGAATCATTATGAGTAGACCAATCGTAGCAGTGGTTGGCCGTCCCAATGTAGGGAAATCTACATTGTTTAACCGCTTAGCTGGAGAAAGAATCTCCATTGTGCAAGATACACCCGGTGTAACCCGTGACCGTATCTATGCGGATGTGGAATGGCTGAACTATAAATTTACTTTGATAGATACCGGTGGTATGGAAATCGGTTCTGAAGAAATTATTCAAAAACAGATTTTACAGCAGGCAGAAATCGCTATTGAAACTGCCGATGTTGTTTTATTTGTTACTGATGTAAAAACAGGCGTAACAGATGATGACCGTCAGGTGGCAAATCTGCTGCGCCGCACCAAGAAGCCTGTGGTATTGGCAGTAAATAAGGTGGACAGCACTAAGCGAGACACTTTGGATATTTATGAATTTTATGAGTTGGGTATTGGTGATCCTATGCCTATTTCAGCTGGACAGGCTTTGGGACTTGGAGACATGCTGGATCAGGTTGTGGAGCATTTTCCTGATGCTTCAGGCATGGGAGAAGAGGAAGATGCCATTCGTGTTGCAATCATTGGAAAGCCAAACGTAGGGAAGTCTTCTTTGATTAACAAAATTCTTGGAGAAGATCGCTTAATTGTAAGCAATATTCCCGGAACAACCAGAGACGCCATTGATACGCCCATTACTATTGATGGTAAAAAGTATATCTTTATTGATACAGCGGGAATGCGCCGCAAGAGCAAAATCAAAGAAGAAATTGAGCGTTTCAGCATTATTCGTGCCGTTGCGGCGGTGGAGCGCTGTGATGTGGCGATCTTGGTGATTGATGCAAACGAGGGTATTACCGATCAGGATACCAAAATTGCAGGAATTGCCCACGAAAGAGGCAAGGCTGCCATTGTTGCGGTAAATAAGTGGGATTCCATTGAAAAAGATGATAAAACCATGAACAGCTATTTAAAGGATATTGGTAATGAGTTAGCTTATATGCCTTATGCACCAAGGGTATTTATATCTGCCCTAAATGGCCAGAGAATCAATAAAATGCTGGAATTAATCCAAATGGTTCACGAAAATCACGCTTTGCGCATCAGCACAGGCGTGTTAAATGAGGTATTGATTGAGGCGATGGCGATGCAACAACCTCCAGCAGATAAGGGACGTCAGTTAAAGCTTTATTATATGACTCAGGTTTCGGTGAAGCCGCCAACCTTTGTTATTTTTGTAAATGAAAAGGAATTATTCCATTTTTCCTATCGTAGATATATAGAAAATCAATTGAGAGATGCTTTTGGCTTTGTTGGCACACCGATTCATTTTATAGCGAGGGAAAAAGGGGAAAAGGATTGATATGTTTAGACTCATTAGTTTGCTAATCGGGTATTTTATTGGCTGCATTTCCATGGGATTTATTGTTGGAAAGCTTACTAAAACAGATTTGCGCAAAAAAGGAAGCGGGAATTTGGGTACAACCAATGCCTTGCGTGTGCTGGGGTTTCGTGCAGGGCTGGCAACTTTTCTTGGGGATATTCTGAAGGGTGTTGTGGCATTCTTTCTTTGTAGACTGATTTTTCCCGATGATAGTTTGTTGGCGGGTATTTATGCAGGTACCGGAACCATTTTAGGCCATGACTTTCCATTTTATCTAAAATTTAAAGGAGGCAAGGGCATTGCTTCCACCATTGGCTTTGTGCTATCCTTGACATTTGTATTTTCCCCATTCTTTGGTGTGATTACCATAGCTATAGGAATTATGGGTGTTGCTTTTTCAGGTTTTATTTCTATGGGATCTATCTTATTTTCAATTTCTATACCAATCAGTGCCTATTTTCTAGGAATGCCTACAGAAGCAGTGGTGATTTTTACTGCATTGGCGGTTTTGGCAACTTGGCTCCATAGGGCAAATATAAAACGGTTAATATCCGGCACGGAAAATAAATTTACACTGCATAAAAATGTGCAGTAGGAGTATATTGGAGGTGGCAACAGTGAAAAAAGTTGCAGTAATCGGTTCTGGTAGTTGGGGAACAGCTTTGGCAGTGATGCTTCAAAAACATGGACATGACGTTGTGATTTGGTCCAGACGGCAGGACGCAGTGGAACAAATGGAAAAAGAGAGAGAAAATAAAGAATATTTGCCCGGTGTATTATTACCGGAGGGCTTAAGTTTTACTGCTGAGCGAGAGAAAGCAGTGAAGGATGCGGAAATCATTATACTTTCGGTGCCTTCCAAGGCTGTACGCCAAACAGCCATAGATTTTTCTCCATATTTGAATTCAAATCAGGTTTTGGTGAACGTTGCCAAGGGGCTGGAGGAGATCAGCTTAAAACGCCTTTCTCAAGTGATTCAGGAATGCGCACCTCAGTGTCAGGTTTGTGTTCTATCGGGGCCAAGCCATGCGGAAGAGGTAGCAAGAGAGATTCCAACAACCTGCTTAATTGCCTCTGAAAATGCAGAAACGGCAAAAATGGTACAAGAGGAATTTATGAACCCAAGATTTCGCCTTTACACCAATACAGACATGGTTGGGGTAGAGATGGGCGCGGCATTGAAGAATGTCATGGCCCTTGCTGCAGGTATTTCTGATGGACTGGGCTTTGGTGATAACACGAAGGCTGCGATTATGACCCGAGGTATTGCGGAAATGAGCCGCCTTGGAATTGAGATGGGCGGAAAGCTTGAAACCTTTGCAGGCCTATCCGGAATTGGAGATTTAATTGTAACCTGTACCAGTATGCACTCAAGAAACCGCAGAGCGGGTATTTTGTTAGGAAAAGGGAAAAGCCTTGCTGAGACCCTGGCGGAGATTAAAATGGTCGTAGAGGGCGTAAATACTGTGCAGGCGGCGTATACACTGGCAAAAGAGCATAATGTGGAAATGCCTATTACCAATGCAATTTATGAAGTGCTGTTCCAAGGTAAGAATGCGGAGCAGGCTGTTCTAGATTTGATGAGCAGACATGGTAAGGCAGAATGAAAATAATGATGCTCCGATTTTATAAATTGGGGCATTTTTTTTGTGCCATTTTGGTTATACTTTCAAAAGAAATTGTTTAAAAATCAGTTAATTTTTGACGAAAAAATGGATGTAAATGCGATTATTCTTCCTGGGCTTTCATCTACAGATTGTTTCCATATACAGATTTTATGAGAAGTTATATCGAAACTTTATTTTTTATTCTACATGAGGAGTAGGTATATTTTCTTTTCTTTTACAAATAATACAAGCACAAGGAAATCAAATGTAACAACCTTATTTGTAAACGGAGGTATTTTCTATGAAAGCGACGGGAATCGTAAGAAGAATAGATGATTTAGGAAGGGTGGTTATCCCAAAGGAAATTCGACGCACATTGCGCATTAGAGAAGGAGATCCATTGGAAATATTCACCGACAGAGAGGGTGAAATTATTTTAAAGAAATATTCACCTATTGGTGAACTGGGGACGTTTGCCAAAGAATATGCAGAGAGCTTGGCACAAACTGCCGGACATGTAACCTGTATTGTTGATAAGGATCAGATTATCGCCGTTTCCGGCGGCTCTAAAAGAGAACTGTATGAAAAGCACATTAGTCCAGAGATGGAAAAGTGTATTAACCGAAGAACAACGTTAATTGCCGATAAAAACGACAGCAATTTTGTGCCAATTTTGGATGACGACAGCATGGAGGGTTATAATCATCAGTTGATTACTCCTATTATTGCTGAAGGTGATGCAATGGGTGCTATTATTTTCCTCTCCAAGGATAAAAAAATGGGTGAGGTTGAGGGCAAACTTGCTCAAACAGCAGCGGGATTTTTGGGCAGGCAGATGGAACAGTAAGCGTTCAGCTATATTCAATGAATAAACTACCCTTTAATTTGAATTTGAAGTATAAAAGCGGTATCCGTAAGCAGAACGGATGCCGTTTTTCAATGAGACTTTCTTGTCTTGAAAGGGTGGGGAAAATATGATAGGCTGAAGAAGTTATTAACCAAATGGGATACAAAGCTAAAACCTTATTTTATCATAAACGCAAAAGTAAAAGCAGGTGACGGAAAGGGCAAGCAATAGCTACATGGGGAATTTCAGAGGCTTTGTTTGTGAGCAGGTGCGAGGAGGGTGCGTTGCATGTGGTCAGCATTGCAGAAATAGAAGCAATAATGGTGAAATCATTCGTTTTTTATCTAAGGATACAAATGTTACATAAGACAATGGGATTTATGAGACCCTGTGGATGCAACGTGTGACGTAAATGAGAAAGGAAAAGGTCAAAATGGATATTATAATTGGCGGAATTTATGAACACTATAAAGGCAAAAAATACTGTGTTGTGGGAGTTGCAAAACATTCTGAAACGCTAGAAGAAATGGTGGTATATCGTCAACTTTATGGTGAGTATGGTCTTTGGGTGCGACCAAAGGAAATGTTTTTGGAAATGGTAATAATAGAAGGGCAAGAGATGCCTCGCTTTCGTTTGGCACAGGAATAAGGAGTTGATCAATTGAAAAGGCACGCTCCCCACAAAAGGAAGTGTGCCAAATTAGTTTAAAATAAGTAATCCAGATATGGTAGGATGCCAAATATTAGAAACAGACCAAATACACAGAAAATCGGAATAGAGAGAAAGCGCTCTTTTGTTCCATCCTTTGGTACGTAGGAATTTCTTACAGGGTTGATTTTTAAAAACTGATAGAGAATCAGTCCTAAAAATGGCAGTGAAATAAATGCACCTACGCCGGTATAAAGGAGAAGAATCGTGTTGCTGGGCATATCCATGTTAGCAACATCCTCAGCCATAGGGAGGTACATACTGATTACATTTGTGGCATTAATAATAAAATGGGGGATAATGGAGGCCCAAATGGAGCCCGTTCTCTCCACCAAAAAGCAGAAAAACAATCCTGCGAAGAATGCATATGGAAACTGCTGTGGATTCATATGCAAAAGCCCAAATAAAAGAGCAGTGCAGAAAATTGCTTTCCAAGTTCCCAAACGTCGGTAGCCTGAAAGGAATACACCCCGCAAGGAGAGTTCCTCTAAAAATGCCGGTAAAATTGCCATGGTAATCAAGGTTCCAATAAAGCTTGTTCCATCCAATGCATCTGCAAATTCTTGGGCAACATTCGGGAAAAACATGGAGGTGAAGAAGGATAGAAAACGCATAAGCGGCTGTATGGCAAAGCCAAAGGCAATAATCAATAATAGGTTTTTCCATCCCAAGGGGTATAAACGAAAAACCTCCTTAGGATTTTTTTTTGTCCATATAAAGTAACCAAGAATGGGAACGGAGCAATATATAATTTGCACGATGCTTGAAAACCAGACATAAGGGATTTTTTGCATCACTGGTATGAGATACAAAAGCTGTCCGCTTACAATAAAAAAGACAAAAAAGATTAGAGCAAATAAATTTGTTTGTTTGGTTTGATTCATTTTTTTCCTCCGAAAAGTCCTTAGGACAGTCTTTGAAAAGTCTGGTCCTTCTTTTATGTTCAGGCTTACGCCTCGGGCGGGGATTCTTGCTCATGGCTTTCCAGAGCAAGGGGATCATCTTCAGCATATTTATCTTGATATTTATGATTAATATATTCTGTTAAGAACATTTTAATGGTTGCCAAAACCGGTACACCGATAAACATGCCGATAGGACCCATCAATGCGCCACCTAAGACTACTGCCAGAATAATCCAGATTGGGCTGATGTCTAAAGAGTTTCCTAAAATTTTAGGGCCTAAAAAGTTTCCGTCAAATTGCTGCAAAGCAAGAATGAACAATGCAACCCAAATTGCCGTTGTGGGATTCACCAAAAGTGAAATGATAATAGCAGGAATTGCACCAATAAATGGCCCGAAATATGGAATCATATTCGTTACACCCACAATTAAGCTCAGAATCAAAGGGAAAGGTGCATTCAGCAGGGAGAAACCAATGAAGGCAAGAATTCCAATGATCAGAGAGTCTACTGCTTTGCCAACAATAAAGTTCTGGAAGATTCGATTGATTCGTTGAGCATTATAAAATAGGTGTTCTGCACTTTTACGGCTTGAAATAGCATAAACGATTTTTAATGCATGGTTTCTGAAATTCTCCTTATCATACAGCATATAAAAAGAGATAAAGATGGCCATGATAATATCCACTGTAATTTTTCCCACAGAATAAAGATTTGTAAGAATATTGGTAATCAAAGCCGGAACATTTTGGAATGCCCCCATAATTGGAGCCAGCAATTTATTTAAGATATTGTTTACATCCTCTGCGTTGATAAAATGAATACGGTCGAAAAGGTCCGTGGTGGATTCATTTAGCTGTGCTGAGTAAGTTGAAAGCTGTGACACAAAGGAGACAACGGAACCCTTAAGTTCAGGAACAAGATAAATGAAAATCCAGAAAATACCCCCGATAATAATAATGTAATTGATTAGAATACAGAAAATTCGTGTAACTTTTTTGTGAGTTTGGGCCTTTGGTATAAATTTTAGGAACAACCTTTCGAAGAACTTCATAAAGGGGTTCATAACATATGCGATTGCGAAGCCAAGAAAGAACGGAGAACCCAAGCGTAATGTTGTAATGAGGCAGGTATGGATTACATTTCCTAAATTGGGAAGGTGCCCAATAATTTTTTCAAATAAAATAATGGCTGCCGCAACAGCAAATAGATATAACGATATTTTTAGATAGGATTTATCCAAGTTTTTAAAATTAATTTTTTTCATAGATATTCCCCTTAAGCTCATTTGTAAAATTTTATCTTACATAAAATATAATACTATGAATTTCACAATATTTCCATAACATTTACGTTAAAAATAAAGTGTTTCGAATCTTCTCTTGAATTTTGAAATAGAAAAGGTGTTCAAAAACCCTTCATAATTGAGTTTTGTAGATAAGTATGAAGTATGCATTCACATAAAAATTCAATATCCTTTTCTTTATCAGTCTTTAAATATAAGGTTTTCTGATAGTATACATGCCCTTTTTTAAGAAAAACAAAACAAATTCCTTATATTTCTTTACGTTTTTCCCCATTGATTGACGGGGGAAGTCCAAAGACCGTATAATGTAATCATGGAAAAAAGGAGGTTTGCGAAATGAATGAGGAAAAGATTCGTCAGTTTGGGGCGGAACTTCAGAAAATAGAAGCGGAAATAGGCACCGTGATTATTGGACAGAAGGATTTGATTCGAGGTGTCCTAACATCTATGATTGCCGGAGGTAATGTTTTGCTGGAAGGATTGCCCGGACTTGGCAAGACACAGCTGGTTAAAACCATTGGAAAGGTTTTGGATTTGGAATTTTCAAGAATTCAGTTTACCCCTGACCTGATGCCTGCCGATGTTACGGGAACCTCGGTGATGACCAAAAATTCCAAGGGAGAAATGGGGCTGGAGTTTCGAAAGGGACCTATTTTTTCAAATATCGTTTTGGCGGATGAAATCAACAGAGCAACACCGAAAACCCAGAGTGCTTTGCTGGAAGCAATGCAGGAGCACACAGTAACCAGCGGAAACACCACGTATACATTGCCCGAGCCTTTCTTTGTGTTGGCAACACAGAATCCATTGGAATCAGAGGGAACTTATCCTTTACCGGAAGCCCAGATGGATCGTTTTTTATTTAAGCTTGATGTGGCATTTCCCACAAAGGCAGAACTTTTGGAGATTGTAACCTCTACCACTATGGGAAGTCCAAGGGAAGCAAACAAAATTTGCAGTCAGGAACAGCTTTTGGAGATGCGGGGGATTGCCAAGGAAGTGCCTGTGGCCACACCTGTTGCAGAATATATTATGGACGTTGTTTTAAAAAGCCATCCTGATTATGCAGATGCTCCGGAGATGGTGAAGAAATATGTACGTTATGGTGCCAGCCCCAGAGGGGCACAGGCGATTATGATGACAGCAAGGGTTTATGCCCTAATGGCGGGGCGTTACAATATAGCATATGAAGATGTGAAGGCAGTGGCAAAGGCAGCATTGCGTCATCGTATTTTCCTGAATTTTGAGGGTATGGCAGATGGCATTACAGCAGATCAAATCATTGAGGCGTTGTTGATATGAGAACGTTACAGGATATATTTTCAAAGGAATATTTATTGCAGCTTGAAAAGCTCTCTGTTACCCTACGCCAAAGGTTAAGCGTTGATGGCTACAGTGGTGCCAGAAAGTCCCATGCAAAAGGCAGCTCTTTAGAGTTTTCTGATTTTCGTGATTATATCATGGGGGACGATCTCCGAAGGGTGGACTGGAACAGTTATGGGCGCTTTGACAAGCTTTACGTAAAGGTTTTTATGGAGGAGAAGCAGGCAGAAATCAATCTTTTTTTGGATTGCAGCACTTCCATGGAAAAAGGGGAGAAGTTTTTACAGGCAAAGGCAATCACTGCATCCTTGGCTTACATCAGCCTTTGCAGTGGCGACCGTGTGAATTTATTTCTTTGGAATGATTCAATCATTCTGGAAAAGCGAGGGGCTGCACAGAAAAGCGGGTTTTTTGAACTCTTAAATCTGCTGGATAAAGCCGAAAGTGGTGGCGGATCTAATCTTTTACGAGCTGGGCTTTACAGTGGCAAGTTGGGACGGGGCATTTCCTTTGTTATTTCTGATTTTTTTACGGAGGCTCCGTTGGAGGAAGCTTTGCGTGTTTTGCAGGGAAAAAAGCAGCAGGTTTGTTTGGTACAGGTTTTAGCCTCTGAGGAAGAGCAGCCGAAAGAAGGACAAGCGGTGCGTTTTGTGGATTCTGAATCGGGAGAAACTTGCGATTTGGAATTAACCCCCTCTGTCCTTAAGGCATATGATAAGGCATTGAAGGAACATAGGGCTGCATTAGGTGAGCTTTGCCATCGATCTGGGGCGGTATTTTACGGAATGAAGGAAGATACACCTCTTTTTACTGCAATGAGAGAAGTTTTATGATAGATTAAGCTGTAATGGTTTTAAAACTGTTTCAGCTTTTTTTATTTATAAACAATATTACGTTGCCCTGTTGAGCCTCAAAACAGAAGTTTTACGAGGGGCCGGCGTAGGATTTATAAGAAAATAGGACATGATTTGTTGAAATCAGGCGAACCATTAGAGTTTTAAAATGTCACCGGGGTACTTTCATGTTGAGATAGACAAAAATTTATGCTATAATATATTATTGCATATAATAACCAAAACCATCTAATAGGAGGCGGTTTTTAAATGAACGGAAAGGATTTTGATGTTGCTAAGAATGTTAAGATGACAGAAAATTTGCAGTGTAGGATGCTGTCGTCAGTAGCTCAGTTTTATACGGCGATGCAGGAAAATGCGACAAAAGGGGAAAAAGCAGAAATATTGGCCGATTTGGAGATTGTGATGTATCTTTTAGCGGCAAGAATGGGCATTTCGAAACAATCCCTTGATGAAAAGGCTACAGCAAAGCTAAAGCTTGGTCTTTTGGAGGAGGAAAGACCTGAATGGAAAACCCCTCTATTGGAATTGCTCCGAGAGCTAGGGCAAAAGGCGTAAAGGAAACCATTGGGTTTTGGAGGCGTATAAATGTTTAAATCAAAAAAACGCGACAACGTAATACTTGCTATTGCATTGATTGTAGTTGTTGTTTTTGTGTGTACCATGGTGGATATTTATTTGGGAATTGGCACATTAATTGGTGGTGCTGCTGTTTTTTTCGGCTGGCCTGTCTTAAAAGAGCTTTATGTGCCCTTTGAGGGAGCCAAGGAGGAGACCCTCTCCTTTTTGGATACCGCAGTTTTGCAGGAAAATTTTCAAATACCTCATAATCTACCAATTCCATATGCTGTTTTGGACATTCGGGGACACATATTAATGTATAATGAAAAATTTGCTGAAGTGTTTACTGAAATTGAAGATGCAAAGCCCATTGTTGAAAAATTATTAAAAAACAGTGGTGGTGGGAAAAAAATATTAATTCCTTTTGGTGATAAAAGTTTTGATGCGGCTTTGGATCATTGTGATATCATTGAGGAAAATGGTGCCATTGGTACGGTTTTGACCATGACCTTGGTAGATGTTACAGAACGACAGCAGCTTTCTGTATGCTTAGCAGAGCAGCAAACGGTTGTAGGTATGATTTTCTTAGATAACTATGAAGAAGTTGTGGACAACCTGGATGAAAGCCGTTGGCCCATTTTGTCAGCATTGATTGACAGAAAGTTAAATCAACTGGCACAAGATTTGGATGGCGTAATCCGAAAGCTGGAGAAGGATCGATACTTCTTTTTGCTGAAAAAGGGTATGCTGATGCAATTGAAAGAAAAGAAATTTGATATTTTAAACGATATTCGGGAAATTAGCGTGGGAGACCATATTCCTGTAACTGTCAGCATGGGCATAGGCATTGGCGGTAATTCTTTGGATGAAGCCATGCAGAATGCAAAAGCTGCCATCGACTTAGCCTTGGGCAGAGGCGGTGACCAGGTTGTTGTGAAGGAGGGCGAGAGCTTTCTTTTCTACGGTGGTAAGTCAGGAGAGATGGGGCGTAATGCCCGCATTCGTGCCAGAGTAAAGGCAGATGCTCTTTGGGAACTCATGGGTGAGTCTTCGGGAATTTTGGTTATGGGTCATAAAAATGGAGATTTGGACAGTATGGGTGCTTGTTTGGGCATTTGCGCCATTGCAAGAGCCATGGACAAACGGTGCAATATTGTAATGGACGAGGTGGGCGTTGGTATACGCAGACTTTGGGATAAAATGATGACCAATGGAGGTCATTTGAATCTAACGATGAAAACAGCGGAAGCCTTAAAAACCATGGACGCAAAAACCTTGGTCATTGTGGTGGATACCCACCGCAAAAGTATGGTGGAAAGTCCCCAAGTGTTAGAGGCGGCAAAAAGAATTGTTCTATTTGATCACCATAGAAAAAGTGCAGATGCCATTGATCAGGCTGTTTTGGTTTATCATGAGGCCTATGCATCCTCAACGGCAGAGCTGATCACTGAGATGATTCAGCATATTGGAAAAAAAGTCAAACTTACCAGTGTTGAGGCGGATGCCCTTTTGGCGGGTATTACCGTTGACACAAAGAATTTTTGCGTAAAAACCGGAGCGATTACCTTTGAAGCCGCAGGTTTTTTACGTCGTAACGGGGCAGACAGCATTCGTGTAAGGCTGTTATTCCAAAATGATATGGATGCTTATAAAGCGAAGGCTTCCACAGTAAAGGATGCGGAGCTTTTTATGGGCAATATCGCCATATCTGTTTGCCCTGCTAATGTGGAGAATTCAACGCTTACGGCAGCCCAAGCGGCGGATGAATTGATGAATGTAACAGGGGTAAAGGCGTCCTTTGTATGCTGCAAGGTGGGGGATACGGTTTATATCAGCGCCCGCAGCTTTGGCGATATCAACGTACAAAGAATTATGGAAAGATTAGGTGGTGGCGGACATCTTACGGTTTCTGGAGCACAGCTTCAAAATGTTACTACAGAAGAAGCAAAAGAGGCCATTCGCCATGCCATTGAAGAATATTTGAAGGAGGAAGCGTAATATGAAAGTGATTTTATTACAAGATGTGAAAAGTGTTGGTAAAAAAGGTGAATTAGTGAATGCAAGCGAAGGCTATGCAAAAAATTTCTTGTTCCCCAAAAAGCTTGCAGTGGAAGCTACTAAGTCTAATTTAAATGACTTTGAATTAAAGCAGAAATCCGAAGAAAAGAGAAAACAGGAGGAGCTGGAAAGCGCCCAAAAGATTGCAGAAAATTTGAAGGATCAGGTTGTTACGATAAAGGTGAAAACAGGCGGAAATGGAAAATTATTCGGTTCTGTTACAAATAAAGAAGTTGCTGATGCAATCGTGGAGCAAACGAAGCAGGATATTGATAAAAAGAAGGTTTCTATCGGCGACCCTATTAAAATGGTTGGGGAAAGAACGGCAACCATTAAGCTGCATCCTAAGGTTACCGCAGAAGTTACCATTAAGATTGTAGAGGTTTAATATAAGCGGAGGCGGAATACATGGAACAGCAAAAACAAAATGAAAATATCCGTGGCGTGCCGCCCCACGATGAAACAGCGGAACAGGCCGTATTGGGCTCAATGTTTTTGGACAGAGAGGCAGCTTCGGTTGCCCTTGAGATTCTTTCGGGAGAGGATTTTTACCGCCCTGACCATAGAATGGTTTTTGAGGCAGCAGAAGAATTGTATCGTCAAGCATCGCCCATTGATGTGGTTACAGTGAAAAATAAGCTGGAAGAAAAGGGCGTATTTGAGCAGGTGGGCGGTGTGCCTTTTTTGGCAACCCTATCCACTGCCGTGGGCAGTTCTGTTAATGTGCGTCACTATGCGGCAATTGTTGAAGAAAAATCTGTTTTGCGCCGCTTGATTCGGACGGCGGGAAATCTCTCTCAAATGAGCTTTGAGGGAAAAGAATCTATCAACAGTATTATGGATCAGGCAGAAAAAAGTATCTTTGATATCATGCAGAAACGCCATTCTGAGGAGTTTCACCATATTCGAGATATTGCTGTTGATTCCATTGAAAAAATTGAGGATATTTACCGCTCTAAGGGTAAGCTCACAGGGGTCCCTACGGGATTTGTTGATTTTGATGCAAAAACTGCGGGACTGCAAAAGTCAGATTTGGTGCTCCTTGCCGCCCGCCCTTCTATGGGCAAAACTGCCTTTGCATTGAATATCATTCAAAATGCAGCAATTCGAGGAAACGTACCCGTAGCTGTATTTTCATTGGAAATGAGTCGAGAACAGTTGGTAAACCGTATGCTTTGCTCAGAAGCAATGCTGGATGCGCAAAAGCTTAGAACCGGAGAATTGAACGATAAGGATTGGGAAGATTTGATTCGTGCCATGGGACCTCTTTCCCAAGCACCAATTTATATTGATGACACCCCCGGTATTTCTCCTATGGACGTGCGCTCAAAATGCCGCCGTTTAAAGGTGGAAAAGGGCTTGGGGCTGATCGTAATTGATTACTTACAGTTAATGAGTGGCAACGGCAGAACGGACTCAAGACAACAAGAAATTTCGGAAATTTCTCGTAATTTAAAGGCAATTGCCCGTGAGATGGAATCACCTGTGATTGCATTATCTCAGTTAAGCCGTGCTTGTGAGCAAAGAAGTGACCATAGACCCATGCTATCAGACTTGCGTGAATCCGGTGCCATTGAGCAGGATGCTGACGTTGTGGCTTTTCTTTATCGAGATGAATATTACTTTCCTGAAACGGAGAAAAAAAATCAAGCTGAATTGATTATTGCAAAGCAAAGAAATGGCCCAACGGGTACCGTTGATTTGACTTGGTTAGGTCAATATACTAAGTTTGGAAACTTTCTGAAGAGATACTAACTATCATTAAGACTATGGAAAAATGTCAGCCTGAATGACGAATTTTGTTGATGAAGTTTGAAAGTTTTCAAAGAAATTTCTCATATGGTGTTGACGTTAAATTTTTTGAAGCATATACTAAGTATATATTAATTTTTTTATGAAAGCTGAGGTGGATTTGAATGGACGGCAAAAGCGAAAGTATACCTTTAGAACCTGAGAGTTATCGAACGTATCAGTTAAATATTGCCGTGTATTTGGGTTTACCTTATGACTTGGACTAGACCCTTCGATTCTTACGCCTTTTTTCGGATAATACACGGCTAATTTGAAAAAAATAAGTCGTGTTTTTTTATTGGAACGGGGTGAAGATTATGGAGGAAATGCAGGAATTATTTGATTTCTTAAATAAATTAATGGAATCAGGGGAATATGCTCGATTAAAAGAGGAATTGAACTCAGAACAGCCTGCCAATGTGGCAGAGTATTTTGAAGAATTGACTGCGGAAAAACAGCTTTTTGTTTTCCGTTTGCTTACCAAAGATATGGCGGCAGAGGTTTTTTCTTATATGGATAGTGATACACAGGAGCACATTGTTCATTCAATAACAGATAGAGAAGTTCGGAACATTGTGGACGAGATGTTCTTGGATGATACGGTGGACTTTTTGGAAGAGGCACCTGCAAATCTTGTAAAAAAGATTTTGCGTAACACAGATGCGGAAACAAGAAAGCTGATTAACCGATTTTTGAATTATCCTGAAAATTCGGCAGGAAGCTTGATGACCATAGAGTTTGTGAGGCTGCACAGTAGCATGACAGTGGGAAATGCCATGAAGCAGATTAAGCGAACGGGGACGGATAAGGAAACAATTTATACTTGTTATGTCATCGATGATCAGAGAAAGCTAATTGGTGTTGTTCCATTGAGAACACTAATTTGTGCGGCGGATGACAATACCATTGATGAACTGATGCAGGATGATGTTGTATCTGTTCTAACCACGGACGATCAGGAAGAGGTAGCTAACATCTTTAAAAAATACAACTGGATGGCTCTGCCTGTTACGGATACAGAAGGACGTTTGGTGGGCATTATTACCGTTGACGATATCGTTGATGTTATTGAGCAGGAAACAACGGAAGATATGGAAAAGATGGCAGCATTGATCCCATCTGATGAAGAATATCTTAAAACTCCTGTCATGGTATTGGCGAAAAACAGAATTGTATGGCTTTCGGTTTTAATGATTTCCGGAACGTTAAGCAGTTTTGTCATTGGCCACTTCAATAGTCTTTTGGAGGTGGCTGTGGTACTTTCTGGGTTTATCCCTATTATTACAGGTACGGGCGGAAATGCAGGCTCACAAGCTTCCACAATGATTATTCGTGGTATGGCCTTGGGAGAAATTGAGATAAGAGATGCATTAAAGGTTGTTTGGAAGGAAATTCGTGTTGGCGTTTTATGTGGCGTTGCATTAGGATTAATTAATATACTGAAAATGACTTTGGTAAATCGAGATACAGGTTTTTGGATTAATTTTTCTGTATCGTTAAGTATGGCAGCAGTGGTTGTTTTAGCAAAAACCATCGGTTGTTTGCTTCCAATTTTAGCAAAGTCTTTAAAACTAGACCCGGCAATGATGGCAGGACCATTGATTTCTACTGTGGTTGATGCTGTTGCATTGGTAATTTACTTTAGTATTGCAACTGCCTTGGTTTTATAAGTTTTCTGTAGGCAAATTTTAATTGTTTTAAGAGCGGCGGCAAAAGAAATTTTGTTGTCGCTTTTTTAATAATGAGATGGATTAAATAAGCCCGAAAGAATCTATTGAGATTGTATAATCAATCGGTTCTCTAAGGATATTGGTGGAATACATATTGAGTATGAAATTTATAAAAGGGTGTCGACGAAGTCGACACCCTTTGGAGATTATCATTTCATTGTTTCTTTTTAATATTAGGAAATAGACATACCTAACAATAAGCCTGCTACAATAATACACAAGATAGCAACAGGTGCTGCAAATTTTACAAGGAATGCCCAAAGGGGAGCAAGACCGAATTTAAATTTGCCATCGGAGGTTGCTTCCTTAATTGCGTTATCGGTGCCCCAAATCCAGCCAACGAATACAGTTGTAAAGAATGCACCAAAAGGCAACAGCAAACGATCAGTCAGGTATTCCATAAAGTCACCGAAGATAGGGAATTCAATACCGCTCAATGACCACCAAACACCCTTGATAGGCAGATATGCCTGAGACAGTGTGTAGAAAATACCGATGATGAACAGTACAACGGAAACATAAACAACAGTCTTCTTACGTTCCATACCTTTTTCTTCAACCAGAAAGGCTACGGTGCCTTCCAGAATGGAAATGGAGGATGTAATTGCGGCAAAGAACAATAATGCATAGAATAACAAACCGAAAATTGTACCACCGGGAATTGACATAAATACACCAGCAAGTGTTGCGAAAGCGAAACCGCCGCCCATACCGGGGTCAATACCTGTTGCAAATACAGCTGGGATAATCATAAAGCCTGCAAACAATGCAACACAAGTATCCAATACACAAACTACGCCTGTATTTGTTACCAAGTTATCATCTTTGCTCAAGTAGGAAGCATAAGTAATCATAACGCCCATACCTAAGGAAAGGGAGAAGAATGCCTGACCAAGTGCTACAAGGAAAGAGTTACCGTTGATTGTGGAAGGATCAAAGTGGAGCATATAAGCAACACCTTCGCCTGCGCCAGGCAATGTACAAGCACGAATCATTAAGCCTAACAACAAGATAAACAGCAATGGCATAAGGAACTTACTGAGTTTTTCAATACCTTCAGCAACACCACGGCTGATAATGAAAGATGTCAGTCCAAGGAAGATGAGAGGGTAAATGATTGCGCCTTCCAGAGGGAACCCGTTTACACCAAGCATGTTCAAGAAGTAAGCTGTTGGGTCAGCGTATACTGTTGTAGATTCTGTAAGATAAGCAATAATATATTTGATGGTCCAGCCACCAACCTGACAGTAATAACAAAGAATAATAAAACCTGTTAAAATTCCTAAACCACCAACCCAGGAATATTTTGCGTTAAGTTCACGTAAAGCACCAACTGCGTTCTTTTGCGTTTTACGACCAAGTGTAAATTCTGCAAGCATTACGGTTGTACCGATTAAAGCTACCATAAGTATGTAGATTACCAGGAAAGATCCACCGCCATTATTATATGCTTTGCCAGGGAATTTCCATATGTTACCAAGACCTACTGCAGATCCAGCCGCAGAAAGGATAAAGCCTAGTTTGGAGCCAAATTGACCGCGGTTTTCTAATGATGCTGACATATAATTCCTCCTTAAAAAAATGAATAATTTCGTTTTGACTAAAATCTAGTCAAATCCATCCAGCAACTACTCGTCACAAAAAGTTTCGTGTGACGACAAAATGCTACATCTTAAGCCCTCCCTCCAAGTAGTATTGCATTTTTTTGCCTTGTGACATCATTGTGACACTAGGCGGCTCACATACAATTTCCATAAACTCCAGATGGTGATGGATCGCTTTTATTTTACATGAAAAGTTAATCAAATTCAATAAAAAAATAAAAAATAAATATTTTTTTTTGTGCGTTATAATATTAGATTTAATAAAATACGTTTTAAGACTAAGGAATATAACTAAAAAATGGTTTAAAATCATACATATTTAAAAATTCATTCATGATTTTTTATTCAGTATTTTGATGAAAAAAACGTTATTTTGTATAATTATGTAGCGGTATCTTTGAAATTTTATTATCTTAAACTGTAAAAAATTTCATAGAAAGAAAAAAGCAGTGAAATATTTCTCACTGCGAAAATTTATGGTGGTTATTTTAATGTTGTTTGATCAAAAAGTTTATAGTATTGCCAATCACGAAGGCGATGTATCACATCCAGCTGTTCCTTAGTTGCTATGTCTGAAAAACTGCCCTTGCTATCAACAAAGATGTTGTTTGTACCTGCAGGAAGAACTTGGCGAGCTTCGTTTGCGTAATCAAAAAGGGGAGAAACCCCTTTCATATCTAACAGCTGTGTCAAAAGGGCACCTAGATAATGGGCATTGATTACTCCGGATGCAGGCAGTTTTGCCTTCTCCGCTGTTTCGTTAAATTGAGATTCTTTTTTTGCAGCATCATTTTGCCAAATGAGAAAAGGTGTTTCATATAAAGCAAGGCGCTCCTCCAATGTGCCATTTGGATCTATTTGATAATTCAAGAGGTCAAAGAATTCCATACCATTAGAGAAACCCGGAAGGTGGTCTCCAAAATATACAATAACAATGGGTTCGGTGCTTTCTTGTGCATAATCTCTTAACCGACCCAACTCATGGTCTGCATCGCGGATTCCTTTAAAATATTGAGTCAGTAAGTCTTTTTGGGTATCTGTCAATGGAATATCCGTATCAAAACTTTTCGGCAGAGTGCCATAATGACCACCATAAGGCCCGTGGTTTTGTATGGTCACAGTAAAAGAAAATAGTGGTGTATCCTTCGTTTTAATGTGGTTATCTAAGTTCTTTATAATGCTGTCCATGGCTGCCTTGTCGCTAACATATCCACCGATTCCTTGGGTCGCCAAGTCAAAGGAGGTTTCCAGAAAGTAGCTGTTTTCAAAGCCTAAATTTGGATAGACATTTTTACGGTTATAGAACCACTGATAACCGGGATGAATGGCTTGGGTTTCGTATCCCATTTGTGCCAATCTTCGAGGCAGTGCGTCAAAGGGTTGGTGGATAAAATTATAGGAAGGCAATGGATTGTTTAAAAATCTGGTGGGGCATGCCGTTAAAACGTCGTACTCAGTGTTTGAGGTACCGCCGCCAAAGCCGGGCACTACAATTTTACCACTCACTGCGTTCTTGCTGCTTGCCATCTCCTTAAAGTTTTCCAATGGGTCTTGATAATTGGAAAAGTCTAAATTGGGATTATCACTTAAGTCAGAAAAAGCCTCTCCCATAATCATGATAATATGAGGCTTATTGTTTGCTGTGGTTACGGTCTCGGCGCCTTCCAGCTCATCAAAAAAGGCCTTGTTGTAACCCTGAGGCGATGTGATCCTTGTAATGTTAAATTGATGGAAGAAGGAATAGATCAACCCTTTGGAGTTATATTGATTCACTTGAAAATAGGGGTTTCCCATGACGGGGTATCTATTATATAAGTTAACATTGGCATACAATAATGCATTAGCACCATACCCGATCATAAGAAAGACGAGAAACCCTATTATTCGGAATTTCCATAGGGGCTTTTCTCCTTTAGATAAATAGAAGGCTGAAGCCAAAAGAACGATGAGTGCCATAAAGGATAAGCCAACAAGGATAAGCTGAGGGCGTGGAAAGTTTTTGACGATGGCCCATACTTCTTTCACCAAGGTTAAGTCTGAGGGTAGCAATGGCTCTTGTCGCATGGTTATTTTCATTTTATCAACAAAAGATAATAGAAGAAAAACAGCTGCACCCCATGTGGCAGAAAAGGCTGCTCTGCCGGATATAAAATAGACGAGCACTATTAATAGGAATACAGGTAAGATATTCAAGATGAATAATGCAGGATTATGTAAAAAATTGATGAAGAGTAAATACAGATGATTGGAAGTGATGAGAAAGACTCCACCTGTTATGAAAACCGAGGCTGCGATTAAAAAAATCCATATTCTATATTTTTTTAGGAATAAGAAAAATTTATTATCTTTATCATTTAGGTTTGTTTCTGACATATGCAAGACCTCCGAAAAATTTCATTGCTTGCATTATACGGGCTTTTTCAATAAAAGTAAAGAAATTGCAACATAATGTCGAATTATAATTAAGAAAATTGTAGAATTTAACATTGAAAAATCCTGTATAATCTAATTATGGGCAAAAATTCCTTATTTACCCTAAAAAAGAGGTTTTTATAGGGTTTAAGTTAAAATAATTTAAAGTTTGAAAAAGAACACAACATGCATTGTATGAATGAAACTTGACCGATAACCATTTTTTTTGCGTGTGCTATAACGTGAAAGGTGCTGAAATTGTAGAAAAACAGCTTTGATTCAGAAATACTGCTATTTTTTATTGTCAGTTTTTGCATGCTTTGGTATAATAAATAAGTTGTAGAATTGTCAGTTTAGGCTGACGTTTGAGGAGAAACGTAGAATGCGAAGAAAAAGAATAGATTATGAGTATCGGGATAGACGTGACGAGATAAACATAAAAAGGCAGGTGGCTCGACGGCAAGAAGTAAGAGGACAGCGAAAAAGGGTTGAGCAAAAACCAATTGCAAGGGTATACAAAGAGGCACCACCCAAAGCGCCCCAAGGAAAACGAAATGTGAGGCGCAGGAGATTAGCGCAAAAAAGGAGGATGCAAGGATTTTTTATGGTTTTTGGCATTCTTTTTTTTCTGGGGTTGGTATATGGTGGTTCTAAGGCATATGTGGCACTGCAAAAATGGGAAGGAAAGGCTGAGAAACCTACATTTAAGGTATCAGCTTCTTCACCCTCTGAAATTGAGGATGAAATTATCAATTTGGCGATTTTAGGGACAGATGAGGATGGATTCCGCGCCGATGTGAGCATGATAGCCAGCTTTAATACCAGAACAAAGGCACTCAGCTTAATCGGGGTTCCCAGAGATACAAGGGTGATAATGACCAATGAAATGACTTCCATTTTGGAAAAGAATGGACGAACTGTTCCGAAAAGAGACGGTGTTTATGGAGAATGTAAGCTGACGGAATTGCATGCCTATGCAGGAGAGGACAACCGTTGTGCTTTTTCCGTTAAGATGATGGAGGAAATTCTTGGAATACAGGTTGATTACTATGTTAAGGTAGATTTAACTGCATTTCGTGATATTGTAGATGCCATTGGCGGTGTGGACATGGAAGTGAAGGACAGGCTTTATTATGTTGATCCTTATCAGGATTTGTATATTGACCTTCAACCAGGGTTCCAACACTTGGATGGAAAAAAAGCGGAACAATTGGTGCGCTTTCGAGAGGGATATGCCCAAAAGGATCTGAAAAGAATACAAGTTCAACAGGATTTTATGCGTGCATTTTTGGCGAAAGTTTGTAGTACAGAATCAATTATGAAAAATATGAGCAGTCTAATTCAAGTTGCTTTGGACAAGACGGAAAGTGATATCACTCTTTCTGAGGCACTGAAATATGTGAAGTATTTAAAAGAAATTGATCCTGCAAAAATGACAACAGTTACCATTCCCGGTGAAGGTGGCAGATTCTTTGATATGGATGAAGCGGGAACAAAGGCTTTGATTCAAAGTTTAATTTATGGTATTGAAACCCCGGAATCGGAGCAAAATATGGCAGAATAAAAAAGACAGATAGGTGAGAAGATGAGCGGAAAACAAAGAAAGCCTGTACGGCAAGCGGAACGAATCGCACCAAAGAAAAAGGGATTTAATCCAGTGAGGGTGTTCTTTAAAATAGTAGTTTCTATTGTTTTGGCATTTGTGATGCTTGCCGGTGGGGCTTGCTTTGCATATTACAAAATAACGGGAAATCCTCCTTTTGCAGATAAAGGAGTGGTACGCAACAATGCGTCGGATACCAGTCTTTTGGATGCTTTTCTAAAACGAAATATTAAAATGAATGTTGCGGTATTTGGCGTGGATAAGGATGGAACCCGTACGGACGTTATTTTTGTTGTCCATTATGATAGTGCGGCAGAGAGCCTTAAACTGGTTTCCTTACCGAGAGATACCAGAGTTTCCCTTACAGATGAAGTTAAGGCTAATATAAAAGCTGAGGGTCATTCTTACAATCAGGTCACAAAGTTAAATGCAGTGCACGCTTACAGTGGTGAAAAGATGGGATGTCAGAATACAGTTTTGGAAATAGAAGACCTATTGGGGATTAAAATTGACCACTATGTTAAAATAGATTTGGAAGCATTTCGTGCCATTGTGGATGCCATCGGCGGTGTGGATATGTACGTGCCTCAGGATATGTATTGGGACATGAGAGATACCGGGGATCCTTTGATTAATCTTAAAAAAGGTGATCAACATTTAGATGGAGAAAAGGCTGAGCAGTTAGTTCGCTTCCGTCGTTATGTTGAGGGGGACGTGGCGCGTATCCAAACACAGCAGTTATTTTTAAAAGCTTTGGCAGAAAAGGTTTTAAGCACGGAAACAATATTGAAAAACCTGCCTGACTTGATTTCTGTGATGTACAAATATATTGATACAGATATTTCTATGGCAGATGCATTAAAATATGTAAATTATGTAGATAAAATAAATATGGGCAATGTCTCCATGGAAACCCTTCCCGGTGTTGGGCAATATGTTGGCAGCGTATCTTATTTTATTCATGATGCAGAAGCAACCAGAGAGATGGTTGACCGTGTATTTTATAGTGCTGCGGCAACAGATACCCAAGGAGCTGCCGCAGACAGCAAAGCTCTTTTGATAGAGGTTGCCAACGGCGGGGACATAAACGGTCTAGCTGCAACCTATAGCAAAAAGCTGGAGGACGCGGGGTATCGTGTAGGTTCACCCTCTAATTACACGGGACAGCACAACACCTATACAAGGATTCAAGTAAAAAACGAGGGGGTTGGTACCGATTTAGTATCCTTTTTCAATGATGCAAAGGTGGAGGTTGCACCAAACGAGATTGGTGCAAATGCGGATATCAGAATTATATTGGGGACAAAGGAGCAGTAGGAAGATGAAAGGGGAGGCAAAATCAGTGGATGACATAATGATTATCGGTATTGCCGGTGGAACGGGAAGCGGGAAAACAACACTGACAAATAGGCTTAAGGAACGCTTTGGTGATGATGTAACTGTTGTATATCATGATAATTATTATAAGCGTCATGATGATATGTCCTATGAGGAACGCAGCTTATTAAATTACGACCATCCTGATGCTTTTGATACCCAGCTGATGATTGAACATATTCAAAAGCTTAGACAAGGCATTCAAATTGAATGTCCGATTTATGATTTTGCAGACCACAACCGTTCTGATGAAACTATGGTGATTCATCCTACAAAGGTTATTGTCATAGAGGGTATTTTGATTTTTGAGAATGAAATTTTACGCAATCTTATGGATATTAAAATTTTTGTGGATACGGATGCGGATGTTAGAATTTTGCGCCGTATTTTGAGGGATGTTCAGGAAAGAGGCAGAAGTCTGGATTCTGTGGTCAATCAATATCTGACGACGGTTAAGCCGATGCACGAGCAGTTTGTTGAACCCAGCAAGCGATCGTCAGATATTATTGTACTAGAAGGCGGTAATAACGTGGTTGCTCTGGATATATTAATCCAGAGGATACATAACCATGTACGTGGTACCATGGTTTAAGGGGATAAGGTATGAATTGGTTTGATATATTCAAAAAGGCTTTTGGAATGGGCATACTTTCCACGCTAGTCTATCATGGCACACTTCTGATGATAGGTCAGCCTGTTACGTTAAAAAACGTAATCTTATTTACTGTTGTTTTTATTGGACTATATTTTTTATGGCTTTTATTGGCTTCCAAAGGCAGAAAGGGCTAGATTAAGATATAATCAACGTTTTCTGAAAAAGTTTATAATAAAAAGCAATGATATAATTTTCATTTATCATTGCTTTTTTATGTTTTAATTGAATCATATGAACAAGGCGGCTTCTCTGAATGGAAGCCGCCTTGTGTTCTCTTTATTCATTTGAAACCCCTTTATGTTGCGAAGCTTGCTGTAAACCAAGGCTGACCAATAAGCTTTGGTTTACCCGCTGCATCATTTCCGTGTCCAAGCGGCATACTTTTTCTTTCAGTCTTTGTTTATCAATGGTGCGGATTTGCTCCAACAAAATGACAGAATCCTTAGGTAAGTCATATTCCGCGGCGGATAGGGGGATGTGTGTTGGAAGCTTTGCTTTATTCATCTGCGATGTGATGGCGGCACAGATGACAGTGGGGCTATATTTATTGCCTACATCGTTTTGTATGATTAGTACAGGGCGTATTCCCCCTTGTTCACTGCCCACAACAGGGCTTAGGTCTGCAAAAAAAATATCTCCTCTTCTAACGATCATAGGCTCACGCTCCGCTGAAAAATTCATCAGGCAGCAGCGGCATAGAAATATGTAATGTTAAGATTTGGCTTCTGTCCTGACTGCTACCATTATTGCCACGAAAAGGAGCCTTTATTCTTTAATTTGAAAAAGATTTTCTTCGAAATCAGGATTATAAACAAATTCATCATAATCCAGACGATAACGCTCCTGACCTTGGCTGTCATATAAAACAAGCCGTTTGGGTAAATAGGTTTCTCGGTCTACCCAAAGTTTTTCTGAGGACAAAGCACCGTCTGTTCCAGGAATTACGGCTTCCATTACAATGCATTTGGACTCATCCAAGGCGGCGGCTTCCACACCTACTCCTTCAGACTGCATATAGTTTTTAATAAACTGCCCTAAAAATAATTCGTTTCTGTGCTGTGATGCAGGAACATCCTTTATCAGTTGGTTATTCAGCCTGGGGTTATACTGACAGATTTTTTGACCGTCAAATATCGTATAGTTTCCCGCAACGTTTTCGGGCGAAGTCAATTCTAGACGATATTCCCCTGTTGATTTGGCATATTGCTTGGTGCCGTAGGTGGTCTCCCCTTTGTTGGAGATGCGGGTGAGGGAAGCGGTACAGTAATACCCATCCATTTCGTTTAGTTGCTTTTGTATTGTCTCCAGTTCTGATAAAGGCTCTTCTTTTTTGCATCCGCCAAGGCCAAAAAGTAGGAGCAAACTAAGACAAACGGCTACTGCTTTCTTCATATTATAAATACCTCCTAATTTGTATCAGTATTATTTTATGAAAAGGACAAATTTTCTATGAAAAGAAGGTTGGCAAAAAGAAGATATCCCATCACAAATTGGGAGAAGGCAGATGAAAAGCGGAAAGAGAAATCATCAAGCGCCACTTCATCCATAAAAGAGTGCAGCTTTTGCCCATGAAAAAAAGGAAGGACGTCAATTGGAAGCATTATACTGAAATATTACATATATATTAAATTTTTTGAATTAAGAAGAAATCTACAAGGAAAAGTGCTAGAATGAAAGTCGTAAGTTGACAGATTACGTCTTTTTTGGGAAATCTCCGAAAAAAATCTGGGAACAAAAACCAAAGGAGCACGTCTAAATAGTAATTATGGAATAAAGGAGATTGGGCAATGAAGTATCAATTAGGAAAAATGAGACGACTGATGGGAGCTTTGCTGGCGGTAGCACTGACTGTTTCGGTTACCACTACATGGGCTTTTGGTGCCACTACATATTATGACCAAAAGACAGAGCAGACAGTAACCCGTGGGGTTGTGTACGAAAAAAGCAGCCGTATGACAGATGCGGGGATTCAGAATCTGCATGTTTTAAAGGTGGATTTGACGGAAAGTACACTGGAATTCAAAGAAGTAGAAAGTACTGTTGAGTACGGCCTAAAGGAAACAGTGAAAAAGCTTTTGACCGATAACGGAGCCCTTGCCGGAGTGAATTCCGACTTTTTTGGCATGTCCGGTAGTTATTCAGCACCTTTTGGAGCAGTTATGAGGGATGGAGAACTGGTTTCGGCTGGTACTTCTTTAAATCATGATGGGGATTTGTACGCTTCCTTTTTCATGGATGAAAACAATAATCCCTTTTTTGATTATTTTAAAATGACTGCAACCTTTGCCAATAGTCAGAAAGCCATTGAGCTTGCTTCCATGAACAAAGTAACTGCCATGGTTTATCCTATTTATTTTGATAAGCAGGCGGCGAAAAGTACAGCAGATTTGGACAAACGTTTTCCTGAGCTTGTAAAATTTGTGGTGGTGGGTGACATGATTACCTATATTTCACAACCGGGAGAAACTGTAGCTGTTCCCGAGGATGGCTATTTGATTGTGATGAGTAAGGATTATCGTAACAATGCAGCTAATGTATTTCAGGTGAATGACTCTATCACCTTAAATATTAACAGCTCAGTTGATTTTGAAAATAAAGAATTTGCTTTTGGTGGTGGCGGAAAGCTTCTAATTGATGGAGCTGAGGCACCTGCTACTGCGATTGTAGCAACAGGACGTCAGCCCAGAACAGCATTCGGTATTTCTCAAGACGGCAAAACTGCTATTTTTATGGTGGTTGATGGTCGTGGTGACAGCGTTGGCGTAACCCATAGCGAAATGGCCAACTATATGAGAGAATACGGCGCTTATAATGCCATGCACTTAGACGGCGGTGGTTCCTCTACAATGGCAGTAAAAACTGTGGATGATTCAGCGGTAACGGTGAAAAACACGGTTTCTGACGGTTCCGAAAGAAAGGTAATTAATGCTGTAGGCATTTTCCAGAAGGCACAAGCAGGTGAAATTGAGAAAATCGCCATAACCCCATCCTTGGTGCGCACTCTTCCCAATAAGACCATTACATTTAAAGTTTATGGCTTAGATGAGTATTATAATCGAATAGAAATTCCCGCAAATGAGGTTACCATGCAAGCAGTTGGCGTGGAGGGCACTTGGAATGGATATGATTTTATTCCTTCTCAAAAGGGTACTTTTGAAGTTACAGCTCTTTACAAGGATAAGACAGCTTCACAGGCTGGGGTTGTTTCAGCGACAACAAGCAAATTGAAGCCTGCTTCAAACAGTATTAAGCTGAAAAAGGCAGGGGAAACGGCAACCATTGCTATGCAAGTGGTTGATACAGACGGTTTCAATCATTGGGTATCCACGACTACAAATTACGAGGTGGCAGACACTTCTATTGGCACCATGAAGTCCAACGTTTTTACTGCAACAAAAGCGGGTTCAACGTATATCAAATGTACCAGGGATGGGCAAACTGCTTATATTTCAGTAACCGTTGGGGACTGCAAGGCGGTGACAACACCAAATGCCACCACAGCGGCAGATCCTTTGCAAAAGAAGATTACTAAAGCAAATGATGGTGCTTTTTATTTGAATATTTCAGGTACTGTGGCTTATAACGGCACAGGGAAGATTAATGATACTACTTATGCAGATGTGAGAACAAGGGTAAGAGATGCGGTGGATTCCAATGCAGAGGTAGCAATTTACGGCGGCGCAAGCGATATTAAAACAGCACCCAAGCTGGATACTCTGAGCTGGAATGGAGGGTATCGTTTCTTAAGCAGAAGTGGCACAAGCATAGCCATGGTTTCTGCCTCAGGGGGAGGCATTCGTGCCACAAACCCTACCCAGTATGCAAGCTTAACCAGAGATTTGGATGCTTCAAATAATGACACAATTGTAATTATTATGGATAAAACACCGGGAGAATTTAAATCTGCGGCTGAGACTTCGTATTTCCGTGGGATTTTGAATAAATATGTTGCCCAAGGCAAAACGGTATTTGTGGTATCCTGTTGTGGTACTGCCCAGTGGACATCTGCAAAGGACGGTGTGCGTTATATCAATCTTCCCAATCTTTGGAAGACGGATGGCGGTGTAAATGGCAGCTTTAGCATGTTGAAATTACGTGTTCAAGGTCAGGATATTTCATATGAAATAGGCAAGGTATAATAATCTTTCAAATTTACAGTATTTATTGTAAAATTGGGCAAAATAAGGTAAGATTAGGTGGGTGGAGATTAATCTCTACCCATCTTGTGTGTTTGCAAAAAATTTTGCTTCCTTAGGAAGCTTGTCAACAGGAGAACAATTATGTCACAAAAAGGCAATCAGGCAGTGAAAGCTGTCAGCTTTATGATGATGATAACATTAGTGGGGAAGGTTCTTGGCTTGATGCGAGAGCAATTTCTTGCTGCAAATTATGGCTTGGGTATGGAGGCAGTGGCATTTTTGCTTGCCAGCCGCATCCCCAGGACTTTTTTCGATGCTGTTTTTGCTTCGGCAATTTCTGCAAGTTTTATTCCTATCTTTAACGAGTATTTACAAAAAAAAGGGAAGGATGAAGCCTTTTCTCTTGCCAACCGTTTTGTTACCCTTATTACAGTAGTAACCTTTGTTTTAATGGTATTTGGCATTATTTTTGCCGAACAGTTTGTATGGCTGTTTGCAGTTGGCTTTGATAACGAAACGGCACAGCTGTGTGCCTCCCTTGCCCGTATGCTTTTTCCTACCATTCTATTTACTGCTATTGCTTTCTCCTTTGTGGGAATTCTACAATCATTAGACGAATTTAATGTGCCTGCGGCAATCAGCGTGGCTTCCAACGCAATTATTATCTTATATTATGTTTTTTTTAATAAAAAATATGGAATATATGGATTAACTGCGGCTTTTTTAATTGGATGGGCGATGCAGGCATTTATTCAAATCCCTTCTTTGCAGAAAAAAGGGTATTGGTATCGACCGGATTTCCATTTTCGAGATGAGGGCTTGAAAAAAATCGGTAAGTTGATGTTGCCTGTTATGATTGCCACATGGGCACAACCCATCAATTTTATGATTAACTGCCGTTTTGCTTCGCAGCTTTCCAATGGCGATCAAAGCATTTCGGTATTGGAGTATGCCAATAACTTATACACCATTATTGTGGGTGTGTTTGTTTTAGCCATTGCCAATCTAATTTTCCCCAAGCTTTCTCGTATTTCCAGTGGAGAGAATCAGGAGGAGTTTGGCAGTACTGTAAAGGCCACGCTACGCTCTATGATGTTTTTACTAATTCCTATGATGGTTGGTATCATGGCATTGAGTCATCCCTTAGTTGCCTTGATTTATGAAAGAGGGGCTTTCGATGCTGAAGGTACCCGTCTAACCTCCACAGCTCTATTCTTTTTCTCCCTTGGGATAATCGGCTATGGCATACAGACTATTTTGAGTAGGGCATTTTATGCCAATCAGGATGGAAAAAGACCGTTTTATTCAGGGGTTGTATCGGTTGCGGTGAATGCTATTCTGTGCAAACTATTATTAGAGCCTATGGGCGTTGGCGGTTTGGCACTGGCAGCAGCTGCTTCATCAACAGTGGCGGCGGTGATGCTTTTGGTGCCGACAGTAAAACATTACCCTGAAATAATTGATAAAAAACTGATTACTAGCCTTGGTAAGATGGCATTGAGTGCCGGGATCATGCTGGTTTTTGTTTTGGGGAGCTTTCGCTTCCTTGAACCCAGAGTGGGTACGGGATTAATCGGTCGGATTTTAGTTTTAGGTATTCCTGTAGCAATTGGAGGGGCATCTTATATGTTACTTTCCTTTGCCTTGGGTATTGAGGAAGGTAAAATGGTATTTTCGCTTTTAGGAAAGTTTAGGAACAGAGGAAAAACCGATTTCCAGAACAACCATAATGGAAGAAAAAAAGAACAGAGAGGATATATTCGCATGTTCCAAAGTATTTCTTGGATAATTGAAGATAGTTTTTGCTTCCGTGTACTGGAAAGAATCATAACAGCTGTGGTTCATCTTTGGACGGAAAGCATGGTTTATGCTTGCTACCGCAAAATAAGCCTAGTCATAGGAGATGCATTTTGGCAAAGCGGCATTCTCGGGTTTTTTCGTGAAAATTGGGATGCATCTTTAGGAACATGGCATGGAGTGATACCGAGAACATGGCACAGGCTGACAATTCTTTCAGGTAAGGCTGTGAAAGAAAAGAGAAATGCCCTTGCAATAGTCTTTGGAGAAAGCTTTTTCCTTCGAGTATTTAATCAGAATTTTTTGATTTTATGTTTATGCGCCATTGTGTTTGCTATTCCCATTTTGCCCACAATGCTTTTGGCTCTACTTTGTCTTGGGACTTTAGGATTGTATGGAATTAACCTTTTCTTAGGACGTATTCGTGTACAACGGACAAGCTTGGTTAGTATATTTTTGGGACTGTTTGGTGTTTGTTTAATATATGGAAGCTTTACCAGCTATCATTTTCCCAGAGCGTTACAAGTCATGGCAATTTTCTTACTGTTTATGTCAATGTTTTTTGTTGCCAAGGACTGTATAGACACTGAGGAGAAATTGGATTTTGTCATTTTTGTCATGATTTCAACGGGTGTTTTGATTGCCCTTTATGCGGTTTATCAATATGTTGTTGGAGTTGACATGGATGCGGCTTGGGTAGACGCAGAAAGCTTTAATATCCAAACGCGAGCATATGGAACCTTCAATAACCCCAATGTTTTAGGGGAATATTTGATATTAATCGGCTCCCTTGCGGCAGGCATGCTTTGGAAGGTACGAAATTGGCTGGGAAGATTTTTATATTTAGGCTGTTTTGGTGTGATTTGCTTAGGTCTGCTTGCGACAAACTCACGAGGGGCGATGCTTGGATTAATGCTTTCCGCAGGACTTTTTGTGCTTTTGGCGGAGCGGAGGTTAATCCCTCTGGGATTGGCAGGACTTTTGGCTATGCCTTTTGTATTACCTGCGTCTCTTTGGGCCAGATTGGCAAGTTCCATAACCATGAGCGATTCCTCTTCTCAATATCGGTTGTCAATCTATCGGGCAGGTGGGGAGATTGTAAAGCACTATTGGGCAACGGGAATTGGTGTGGATGCTTTTAATCAGGTTTATCCACTGTTTTCCTTTGAAGCGGCTAATGCTTACCATGTGCATAATTTATTTTTACAGGAATTTATCGAGCTTGGCATATTAGGTTTTGTGATTTTGATTATATTATTTCTGTTCTTTTTCCAAAAGCTTTATGGCAGCATGATAAGAGTTCCTAAGCGGTTTCATATGCTTTTGGCGGCCTTTTTTGGCGGCTTTGCGGGATTACTATTACAGGGAATGACAGACCATATTTGGTTTGATTATAGTATCGTTTTGCTATTCTGGTGCTTTATGGGTATTGGGATGGCAAGCGTGAGAGTGGGTGAAAAGCAGTGGCAGAGAGAAAAATAAAAGTATTTCATGTTTTGACTGATCGCAATATCGGCGGGGCAGGAAGATGGCTACTGAATTATTTGAAGCATCATAATCGGGATAGGTTTGACGTTTGGGTGGTTTTGCCTGACGACAGCGCTCTTTACGCTGCAGTGACTGCATTGGATGTGGCAGTGATTCCCATGAAAGAAATGGAGGACAAGTCCTTTGATAAAAAAGCACAGAGTTCACTCTATGAACTATTTAAGGAAGAAAAGCCTGATATTGTTCACACCCATGCCAGCCTCACCGCAAGAATAGCGGCGAAGCATGCCAAGGTTCCTAAGATTATTAATACAAAGCATTGCATGGAAGGGGAACCAGGCTCGCTGGCAAAAAAAATCGCAAGAAGAACGCTGAATAAGTTGTTCAGCGATACCATTATTGCTGTCAGCAAGGCAGTTAAGCATAGTATGATTGCCGGTGGAACGGACCCCAAGCAGATTGTGGTTATTTATAATGGCATTGACGCTATTGAACCGATTTCTTCTGGGGAAAGATGGGAAATCCTTTCATCCTTTGGGGGTGATCCCCTGAAAAAGGCTGTTGGCATTGTAGCAAGACTGGAAGAGGTGAAGGACCATAAGACTTTTTTGCTGGCGGTTCAGGAAATTTTAAATCATCGACAGGATTTTGCTTTTTATATTATTGGTGATGGCAGTTTGAGAACCTCCTTGGAGGATGAAGCAAGGGAATTGGGAATTATAGACCACGTTTTTTTTACAGGATTTGTAAAGGATGTGGAAAAAATAGAGGCTGCGCTTGATTTGAATGTAATTACGTCAAAGCATGAGGCGCTCTGCCTATCGGTGATTGAATCGATGAGCGTGGGAATACCTGCTGTGGGTACGGACAGTGGCGGCGTGAATGAAGTAATCCACCATGGTGAAAATGGTTATCTTGTTTCCGTGGGGGATTGGAAGGCCTTGGCAGATCGGATTACAGAGGTTTTTGAGGACGAAGAAAATTATCAAAAGCTTGCTATTCATGCTAAAGCTTGGGCAAGAGAAAATTTTACTGCACGGAAAATGACGTCGAGAATTGAGCGGCTTTATTTGGAGGAAAAAAAATGAAGAAAAACAGAAAGCTATTTGGGATATTCAATATTGTGGATATCATTTTGATTCTGCTTATCATTATTGCAGGAGTAGTTGGAGTTAAGCTGTTTATGGGCGGTGGAAAACAGGACACTTCTGCTAAAAAAGCGTATACCTACGTTGTAGAGGGACGGGAAGTATTGACGGAAACTGCAGAGGCACCTATTATCGGAGGTAAGGTTTTTAACAGCTCCACCGGGGCATATTTAGGTGTTGCCAAAGAAGTAGCCTCAGAACCCTATACCGAGGTGATTTTCAGCAAGGAAACAGGAGCGTATCAGAAATTGCCTGTGGAAGGATATAGTAATATCACTTTAACCGTGGAAGGAAACGGTACGGAAACGGAGAAGGATATTACTGTGGAAGGCACAACGGTAAAGGTTGGTATGGAGCTAAATGTAAAGGGCAAGGGGTACGCATTTAAGGGTATTGTTGTCGAAGTAAGGGACGGTGAATAAGAATGGCCAAAAGAAGACCAAATATTGTTGATATACTGATTATACTAACTTTAGTGGCTGTGGTTGCTTTAGCCGTTCTAAAGACAGGTGTTATTAATCGGGTTGAATCCTCTGGGGTTGATGAAGAGGCTGAGAAAACCACATATACCGCTTTTATTGATAAGGTGCGTATGCCTACGGTGAAAGCACTTCATGAAGGTGATTTAATATTTGATGATAAGACGGGAATTTGCATCGGTGAAATCAAGGGAATAGAGTACTCCCCTTTGTTTTATAATTTGCCTGATGGCAATGGCGGTATGGTTCGTGCCCAATATCCTGATTATTATAGAGTGAAAATGACTATTGATGGCTCTGTGATGGAAAAAGAAGATGGATATTTTGTGGACGGTGTGGTTGAGCTTAAGGTAAACTCGGAAATGGATGTCTTTACAAAGTATGCGAAGCCGACAATCAAGGTTACAAATATTGAAATGTGACAGGCGGGGTGGATATGAATTACAAAATATTAATGGCTTTAATGGGCTTGGAAATCGGCGGGGCGGAAACCCATGTGGTTGAGCTGTCAAAGGAATTGAAAAAGCAAGGGTATGATATTATTGTGGCTTCAAACGGCGGTGTTTATGAGAAAGAGCTGGAAGAGGTTGGAATTAAGCATTATAAAGTACCCATGCATCAACGAAATGTATTTAAGATGATAAAATCCTACTTTTTGCTTAAAAAAATTATTCGCAAGGAGAAAGTAGATATTGTTCATTCCCATGCAAGAATTCCTGGCTTTATCTGCGGGTTGCTCTTTAAAAAACAGAAATTTACCTTTGTGACATCAGCGCACTGGGTTTTTTATACAGGGATGGGCTTGAAGTATTTGACCAACTGGGGACAGAAGGTTGTTGCAGTCAGTGAGGATATTCGCAGATATTTAATTGAAAATTACCATGTGCGTAATGAAGATATATTTGTTACCATCAATGGGATTGATACAGAAAAATTTTCTCCCAATACGGATGGCAGTAAAGTACGCAAGGAATTTTCCTTAAAGGAGGAAGACACTACTTTAGTTTATGTAAGTCGTATGGATGAAAGCCGAGCTTTGGTTGCAAGACAGCTCATATCCCTTGCACCACAGCTTGCTAAAGCAATACCCGGGCTTCGTATGATTATTGTTGGCGGCGGCGATGTTTATAATGAATTGTTGGAAAAAAGCAAAGAAGCGAATATACAGATTGGGAAAAACTGTATCACCATGACAGGCGCCAGAACAGATATTAATGAGCTGGTAGCTGTTGGGGATGTATTTGTGGGTGTCAGCCGTGCGGCATTGGAAGCCATGGCTGGGGAAAAAACCACAATCGTTGCGGGTAACGAGGGTTATATTGGTATTTTCGGTCGAGATAAGCTAGAGCTCGCCCAAGAAAACAATTTCTGCTGTCGTGGATGTGAATTGTCTACAGAAAAGCAATTGTATCAAGATGTGGTTTATGCCTTTAACCAGATGACTCCAGAACAGCGTCAGCAGGCGGGGGCTTACGGTAGGGAGGTTATTTTCCAATACTATTCCGTTACAAAAATGGCCTTGGATTGTGTGAAGGCTTATGAAAGAGCTTGGAAAGAAATGCACACACCTCAGTATCATGTGGTTATGAGCGGTTATTACGGCTTTAACAATACAGGCGATGAGGCTATCATGATTTCCATGCACAAAAATATTCAGCAAATGGGTGATAACTACCACATTACCGTGCTTTCCAATAATCCTGTTGGCACCAGAGAAAAATACGGTATTGAAGCTGTGTACCGTTTTGGATTTTGGGAGGTTTTGCGTGCAGTGCGAGACTGTGATGTTTTGTTAAGCGGTGGTGGATCCCTATTGCAGGACAGCACCAGTACCCGCTCCTTAATGTATTATCTTTCCATTACCGTTGCAGCAAAGCTTATGAGAAAAAGAGTGATGCTTTATGCCAACGGCATCGGCCCTGTTTCAGGAAAAAGAAACAGGCGGTTGGTGAAACAGGTGGTAAATCGTGCGGATTTGATTACCCTCAGAGAGGAAAACTCCTATGATGAACTTCTTTCCATGGGTGTAAATCCGAAAAAGTGCTTTGTGACAGCTGACCCTGTATTTACCATGGAGAGCATTACAAAGGAAGACGCAAAAAGTCTTCTGGAGGCAGAAGGTATTCCGTTGGACAAACCCCTTGTTGTGGTTTCTGTGCGCAACTGGCGGGAGATGGATCGGTTTATTGACCGTTTTGCCAAGCTTTGCGATACCATTATTGAAAAATACGATAGAACCATTGTCTTTTTGGCAATGCAGATGCCTAATGATATTACGGTAAGTGAAAAGGTTCGCAAAAAGATGAAACAAAATGCTTATATTCTCCATAATAACTATTCTCCCTATGAAGTGATGGGAATCATTAGTTTATCGAATTTTATTCTCAGTATGCGTCTACACACACTGATATTTGCGGCACGGCAAAAGGTGCCCTTGATTGGGTTTATTTATGACCCTAAAATTGAATATTATTTGGAGAAGCTGGAAATGCCCAGTGGCGGAAAGCTAAAAGAATTTGATATGGATAAAACACTGGAAATGGTGGATGATATTATCCATAATAGAGAAAAATATATTGAGATTTTAGAAGAGAAAGAGGCATTGCTGGAAGGGCAGGCGCACCAGAATGAACAGTATCTTGCGAAGCTTTTGCGGCACGGAAGAGGGCGAAAAAAATGAGGAAATTGACACAGGTTTTAAATGTACCCTTTGATGCGGTGACCATGAAAGAAGCCATTGCAAGGGTAAAAATTCTTTTGAATACCGAGGGGCAGCATTTTATCTGTACACCAAACCCTGAGATTGTGATGGAGGCCCAGAAGAATCAGGAGCTGATGTCCATTTTGAGGGAAGCAGATATGGTTGTGCCTGACGGAATCGGTGTAGTTTGGGCATCAAAATACAGCTCTATTCGGTTGAAGGAACGTGTAGCGGGTTATGACTTAACGCAAAATCTTTTCTCTGAATTGGCAGGAACGGATCATACCTTCTATTTTTTTGGCGGAGCCCCCGGCGTTGCAGCGGAAGCCGCAAGAAGAATGACAAGGAAATATCCTGGTTTAAAAATTGTTGGGATACACAACGGATATTTTGATGGGAAAGAAGAAAAAAAGATAATTCATGACATAAAAAAGCTATCTCCGTCCATACTGTTAGTAGGACTGGGAGCGCCTAAACAAGAAAAATGGATATACGAAAATATGCGTCTTTTTGGAGCCAGAGTTTCCATTGGCGTGGGCGGCAGCTTTGATGTAATGGCAGGAAATGTGAAGCGGGCACCGAAGCTATTTCAAAAGCTTGGTTTGGAATGGTTTTACCGCCTAATTACACAGCCCACCAGATGGCGCAGAATGATGCGTTTACCTATTTTTGCTTTCACAGTCCTGAAAATGAGGAAGCGGAGATAATGTTATGTATGAAAAGAAAATAGAGGATATTGTATTAAGTATTTGCGGAACACTGCTGATGGCCATTGGCATTCAATGCTTTTTAGAGCCGGCCCATTTGGTTGCCGGAGGTGTAACAGGTATCGGTATTATGCTCAATGCTTTTACTTCGGCACAGCTTGGGTTTCCCACACCCCTTTGGTTGGTGAATGCTGTATTGAACTTTCCTCTTTTTCTTGCTGCTTGGAAGATGCAGGGAGGTCGATTTGTTGGAAAAACAATTTTGACCTCTCTTTTATTTTCATTGATGCTCTTTTTGGTGCAGGATATTACCTTTTACACAGGGGATTATATGATATCATCGGTGTACGGTGGTGCATTGGTGGGCATTGGAATTGGTTTGGTTTTACGCTGTGGTGGAACAACGGGGGGGGTTGATCTAGCCGCATACTTGATGCAAAAGATTTGGCCTAGACCCTCTATTTCCAAAAAAATATTCATTATGGATGCAGTGGTTATTTCGGCAGGTATGCTCATGTTTGGCGGAATTAGCGGCTTATATGCAATACTCTCTGTTTTTATTACCGAAAGATGTACAAAATGGGTATTAGAAGGCGGTGATGTTGTAAGAGCTGCAATTGTTATTTCTGAGAATGCACAAGATATTGCAAGCATATTAAACCTAAGATTGGCAAGAGATGCCGCCAAATTCTGTGGAGAAGGAAACCTTGGTGCCGACGAAAGGGGAATTCTTTTTTGTATCTTTTCCCAAAAAGAGATCCAAGGAGCCAAAAGTATTATCATGAATATTGACCGAAATGCAATTTTCCTTGTCACTGATATTCGGGAAGTTTTAGGGGAAGATATGATGCAAAAGTAAAAAATAACAGTATAAATTTGTTTTTATTGTATCTGATTCGGAACAAAAATTGAGCGTCTCAGACAGTTTAAATAAAAAAAACTGCTTCTTTTTATGAAAAATTTAAATACAAAGAGATTTTGTATGTTTTTTTTGCAATTTCTCTTTATTTTTTTGTGATTATGTTATAAAATAGGATTAGGCTATTTTATCAATAGATGAAATGGTATCTTTTCGGCATATTTTACAGTCTTTATATTACCCAAAGGCTGATGTTTCAGGATAAAGAGAAATAAAAATACTAATTTGAGGAGAGAGGGCAATGATTTCCAATCAGATTTTGCAAAGCACAATTGATGGTTTAAAAAACATCACCCGTAAGGAACTAAGCGTGGTGGAAAAAGAAGGAAAAGTAATCGCCACAACCGAGGAAAACATGATTGGACGGCAGATTGATGCTGTGGAGAATTTTATTAGCTCCCCTGCAGAAAGTCAGTTGATTTTGGGCTATCAATATTTCAAAATCTATGACAATGGTGTGCCCGAGTATGTAATTCAGGTAAAGGGTGAGGATGAGGCCGGTTACCAGATTGGTAAAATTGCCTCTTTTCAAATTCAGAGCTTGTTGGTGGCATACAAAGAGAGATACGATAAAGACAATTTTATCAAGAACTTGTTGCTCGATAATCTGCTTTTGGTAGATATCTACAGCCGTGCCAAAAAGCTACATATCGAAAACAATGTTCACCGTATTGTATATTTGATCGAAACAAATATCGATAAGGAAATGAATGTGGTTGAGATTGTGAGAAGCGTTTTCCCTGCTAAGACTAAGGATTTTGTTACAGCTGTGGATGAGCACAGTATTATTTTGGTAAAAGAATTGAAAGACAAGGAATCTGCTGATGATATTGACCGCTTTGCCAAGAGCATTGAGGAAACCTTAAACGCCGAAACAAACAGCCGTGTTTATATTTCCAGCGGTACCATTGTTGGTGATTTAAAAGATGTTTCCCGTTCTTATAAAGAAGCAAAAATGGCTTTGGAAGTAGGCAAAATCTTTGAGACCGATAAGTTTATTGTAAATTATGAGAAGCTTGGAATTGGCCGTCTGATTTATCAGCTGCCACTGCCCCTTTGCCGTATGTTTATTAAGGAAGTTCTCCATGGTTTAACAATGGATGATTTTGATGACGAAACTTTGGCAACGGTGAACAAATTCTTCGAAAACAACCTGAATGTCTCTGAAACAAGTCGTCAGCTGTATATTCATAGAAACACTTTGGTTTACAGATTAGATAAGCTTCAGAAGATGACAGGGTTGGATTTAAGAAATTTCGATGATGCAATTATTTTCAAGATTACCTTAATGGTAAGCAAATATATGATTTATATGGATAAGATGGTTTATTGATGAATTAAAAATATACTCGGAATGAAGAGCAGATAATTTTCCATTGGAGACGTTGGAAAACTATCTGCTTTTTTATTTTTGGAAGGAACTGTCTATTTTGGGTTAAGTTATAAATTCTAGGTCAATCGGTGGGTTGAAAATTACTAATTAACAAATATTTAATAATTTCCAAGAAGTCGAATGGTGGTTTAGGGTTGTTCGTATAGGTGTTTTATGCTATACTTTAGAATGCATTGTAAGGAAAAATGACGAAATATGAAATATTTGTTCATATTTTTTAAAATTTACTGGAAGAAAGGAAGATACGTTAATGATATGGCTCAATAACGTAACGAAAACATATCCAAACGGCTCCCGTGGAGTTGAAAATTTAAACCTACATATTGAAAAAGGTGATTTTGTGTTTATTGTGGGCTCAAGTGGCTCCGGGAAATCCACCCTGATTAAGCTGCTTTTAAAAGAACTGGAACCCTCAACAGGAGATATTACCATTAACCGTGTGAAAACAAACGAACTGAGCAGGAACCAAGTTCCTTATCTTCGTCGTAATTTAGGGGTAGTGTTTCAAGATTTCCGATTGCTGCCCAATAAAACTGTATATGAAAATGTTGCATTTGCCATGCGGGTAATTGAGGCACCCAGCCGCATTATTCGCAGAAATGTTCCTGCAGTATTGGCATTGGTAGGCCTTGGGAAAAAGGGAAGAAGTTATCCCAATCAGCTTTCCGGTGGAGAACAGCAAAGGACCGCATTGGCAAGAGCAATCGTAAATAATCCTCCGATTTTGATTTGTGATGAACCTACGGGTAACCTTGACCCTGAGACAGCTTGGGGCATTATGCAGTTATTGGATGATATCAATAAGCGGGGAACTACTATTGTAATGGCAACCCATGCAAGAGATATTGTGGATGATATGCAAAAGCGGGTTGTTACCTTAAAACAAGGACAAATTGTCAGAGATATTAAAAAAGGTGGGTATAGCGATGAGGCCTAGTACAATTAAATATTTTTTAAAAGAAGGCCTTAGCGGATTGAAGAAAAATTTGCTGATGACAGTGGCTTCCATTGTAGCGGTAATGGCCTGTATTTCCATAATGTCCTTCTCTTACTGCGTTGCATCGAATTTGCAGCATATTTTACAGCAGATGGAAGATTCCATTGGCATTTCTGTTTTCTTGGGGGGCAATCCAACCAGCCAGGAAATTGAGGAAATGAAAACAAAAATTTCTAAGATAGATCACGTTTTAGATGTGCAATATATTTCTCCCGGTGATGCACTGGAAGCCTTAAAGAAGGATTGGGGCGCAGATGAGGATATTTTTGAAGGGTTGGATGAAACAAATAACCCCTTATCCCATTCGTTCCAAATTACTTTGGAAAGCATTGATAATCAGGGTAGTGTATTGGCGGCGCTGAAAGGCATAGATGGTATCGACAATATTCGCCATGGTCAGACGGAAACGGAGCTGATTATGAAGGCCAACAAGGTATTTAATATTGCCAGTATTTTAGTCATGCTGATTTTGGGCGTTATATCTGTAATGATTATTATGAATACTATCCGAATTTCTGTGGTAAACAGAAGGGTTGAAATTAACATCATGAAATATGTGGGTGCAACAGATTGGTTTATCAGATGGCCGTTTATCATTGAGGGCGTAATTATTGGCTTAGTTGGGGCAGTCATTCCGTTATTAATAGGAATGCCCATTTACGCAAAGGTTATCAGCTCTCTGTATAGCTATTTCCCTGTAATTAAGATGATACAATTTTTACTTACAGGTGATGTTTTTATCGTATTATTCCCAGTGGCGTTGGTCTTTGGCGTTCTTTTAGGTGTAATTGGCAGTGTGACCTCCATTCGTAAGCATTTACAGGTATAAAAAATCGGAAACCATCCGGGCGGAAAAGCTTTTTGGGAAGGGCAGAGCGATGGCAATGCATTTGCGGAGCACTTTTCAAAAAAGAACGAGGCAGGATGGTTTTTTCATGAGAGTGATAGGGTATGTTTTTCACAGGCAATTCATAGGATAAAAGAAAGTCGTAGGAAAACGAGGCGAATGAATGAATGAAAAAGGATTTTTGGAAAGGGTTTGGCGCTGCGGTAGCGGTGATGTTAGTATGTTCCATGGTGGGAAGAACTGCCCTTGTTCAACAGTGGGTACCCTGGCAGTATCTGCCTTTTGACATCGGCATGTCTAAGGCAGCGAAAATGGATGTGATTGAAGATTTTTTAGATAGATATTATGTGGATGACTTGGATAAGGATATGCTGGATGAGGGCATGTTTGCAGGCATGGTTGCCGGTGTTGGAGACAGGTATACATATTATATGACAAAGGATTATTTAGAAAAATATCTGCAAAACACAGGTGGGCATTTTGAGGGCATTGGCGTAACGGTGTATCAATCGGAAGATGGAGGCGTCGTTGTTTATTCCTTAATGGAGGGATACCCTGCCCAAAAGGCGGGTGTTTTGGCTGGAGATATCATTAAAAAAATTGATGGTGAGGATGTAACCAGCCTTACTTTGAATGATGTTGCGGAAAAGATGCGGGGACCTGTGGGAAGTACAGTAAAAATAGATGTTTTTAGACCCTCCAATGGGGCTACCCAGACATTTACCCTGAAACGAGAAGACGTTATAATGAAAAGTGTTGAAAGTAGAATGCTGGATAAGGAAAAAGGATATATATGTATCAGTGGTTTTAAAGAAAACACTTACGACCAGTTTATGGCGGCTTTAAAGGAATTGCAAGGGCAAGGAATGAAGGGGCTGGTTCTGGATTTGAGAAACAACCCGGGCGGTTTGGTTCGTTCTGTCTATTTGATTGGGGATGAACTTTTACCCAAGGGTCTTATGGTTTATACAGAGGATAAAGAAGGAAAACGAGAAGAGCTTATTTGTGATGATAAATATTTGGATATTCCCATGGTTGTTTTGGTAAATGGCAACAGTGCCAGCGCATCGGAAATTTTTGCGGGGGCAGCAAAGGATATGGGAGCTGCCACATTGGTTGGAACACAAACCTTTGGCAAAGGCTTAGTGCAACGGTTATTTACCTTGCCTGATGGTTCAGGACTAAACATTACCATTCAAAAATATTTTACACCTAACGGAACTTCTATCCACGGTACAGGAATTACGCCGGATAAGGTAGTTGAACTGCCTGAGGGGTATGAAGATGCGAAGGAAATACCTGTGGCTGAAGATACCCAGCTAAAAGAAGGGATTTCAGTATTGGATGAGAAAATTTAGAGAAAAGGTAAAATAATGGTTTTTTTGTAAAAATACATCTTTTCAGAACAGTATGTTTCCAGTATACTGTAAGAATACAGAGAGTTTAGAGGGACAAAGGAGCGTCATCATGTTCAATTTTATGAGTTTTGGCGATAACATAGGGATAGACTTGGGTACAGCCAGCGTGCTGGTATATATCAAGGGTCAGGGAATTGTAATTCGTGAACCTTCAGTGGTTGCCATTGATAAAGATTCCAACAGCATTTTAGCGGTTGGGGAAGAAGCGAGACGAATGCTGGGGAGAACTCCGGGTAATATAGTTGCGATTCGTCCTTTAAGAGAAGGCGTTATATCTAATTTTGATGTAACGGAAAAAATGTTGCAATATTTTATAGAAAAAGCCTTGGGAAAACGTTCTTTTGTAAAACCGACCATCGCAGTATGCGTACCAAGCAGTGCAACCGAGGTAGAAAAACGTGCAGTTGAGGATGCAACAAGACAGGCGGGGGCGAGAAGGGTTCATATTATTGAAGAACCCATTGCCGCAGCCATTGGTTCTGGCATCGATATTTCCAGAGCATGCGGAAGTATGGTGGTAGATATTGGCGGTGGAACAACAGATATTGCTGTAATTTCTTTAGGCGGGGCAGTAGTAAGCTACTCCTTGAAGATTGCTGGTGATAATTTTGATGATGCAATCATTCGTTATATGAGGAAAAAACATAACGTATTGATTGGTGAAAGAACAGCGGAAGATTTAAAAATTGAGATAGGTACAGTCTTTGAACGTTCTATGCCTGTAAGCATGGATGTGAGAGGACGAAATTTAATTACAGGTTTACCCAAAAATATAACGGTTACCTCAGATGAGATGATGGAAGCGTTGCTGGAATCTGCATTGGCAATTTCTGATGCGGTACATGGCGTTTTGGAGCGCACACCACCTGAATTGGCAGCTGATATTTTCGAACGGGGAATTGTTATGACCGGGGGCGGTAGCTTATTATACGGCTTGGATAAACTGATTCAAAGTAAGACCGGCATTAATGCTATGGTAGCTGAGGATGCGGTTAGCTGTGTTGCAATTGGCACAGGAAGGTATATTGAGTTTATGGCCGATACAATGGGCGAAGAAAGCAAAGGAAAAATGGGTTTTTTCAATAAAAAATAAAAAGTTGTGCAATTATAAGATTTTTTCTTATAATTGCACTTTTTTGTGGAAATGATAACAGAAGAGGGGAAAAAAATAAAGCGCTTCTCAAACAACAGGGATGATATGTTAGTAAGAGAAAGGCATTGTTTTCTTAAAAAAACAGGGGTAGTATAATATGCATATAAATTTCATTAAATTTAAACGTTTTTTGTGTATTTTTATGTCAGAAAAGGCGAATTATATCAAAATAAATATTAAACGTTTTTTTGCATAATTCTAGGGCATAAAATTTGTGTAAAAATAAAGATAAAACTTCAAAAAAGTCCTACACAAAAGAAAAAAGTATGTTATAATATCAACGTAAAACAAGGTAATGGATGCTTTGTTGTTAAAATAAAAGAAGAAATTGCCAAGTTTTTTATGGAAAGATGCTTCAATGGCGAAGTGTTTTTTTAGGTCTTAGCGATAAAACAAAGTTAAAGAAAAGACAAATGTAGGAGGCAATGAGTTATGAACGCTTATATGGCAAGTGTAATCGAACAGGTTAAAAAACGTAATGCTGGTGAGCCCGAATTCATCCAGACAGTAGAAGAAGTATTTCACTCTATTGAGAAAGTAGTAGAAACACATCCTGAATATGAAAAAACAGGTTTGTTGGAAAGAATCGTAGAGCCTGAAAGAGCTATTTCTTTTAGAGTAACATGGGTTGATGACGCTGGCAAAGTGCAGGTTAACCGTGGTTTCAGAGTACAGTTTAATAGTGCAATTGGTCCTTACAAGGGCGGTCTTCGTTTCCATCCTTCCGTATACATTGGTATCATCAAGTTCCTTGGTTTTGAACAGATCTTCAAAAACAGCTTGACAGGTTTGCCTATCGGTGGCGGTAAAGGTGGTTCCGACTTCGATCCTAGAGGTAAGAGCGACATGGAAATCATGAGATTCTGCCAGGCTTTCATGACAGAACTTTACAGACATATTGGACCTGACGTTGACGTTCCTGCTGGCGATATCGGTGTTGGCGGTAGAGAAATCGGTTTCCTTTACGGTCAGTATAAGAGAATCAAAGGCGTTTGGGAAAACGGCGTTCTCACAGGTAAGAACATGGAATTCGGTGGTTCTTTGATTAGACCTGAAGCTACAGGCTTTGGTGCTACTTACTATGTAAATGAAGTATTGACTCACTTGGGCGATACAATGAAGGGCAAAACAGTTGCAATTTCCGGTTTCGGTAACGTTGCTTGGGGTGTTTGCCAGAAAGTAGCTGAATTGGGCGGTAAAGTTGTAACAATTTCCGGTCCTGACGGCTATGTATATGATCCCGATGGTGTTGTAACACCTGAAAAGATTGACTTCTTAGTTGAAATGAGAGTTTCCGGCCGTGACCGCGCTCAGGATTATGCTGATAAATTTGGCTGCAAGTTTGTTGCTAAAACAAAACCTTGGGAAGTTAAAGTTGATATCTGCATGCCTTGTGCAACACAGAATGAAATCAACATGGACGAAGCTCAGAAGATCATTGACAATGGCACAAAGTACTACATCGAAGTTGCAAATATGCCTACAACAAACGAAGCATTGACATACATCCAGAGCAAGGGCTTGGTTGTTGGTCCTTCTAAGGCTGTAAATGCTGGTGGTGTAGCAGTTTCCGCATTGGAAATGGCTCAGAACTCCATGAGATACAACTGGTCTGCTGAAGAAGTAGATGAAAAGTTGAAAGGTATTATGAAAAATATTCACGCTGTATCCGTAGAAGCAGCTGAAGAATATGGCTTAGGCTATGACTTGGTAGCAGGCGCTAACATTGCAGGTTTCAAGAAAGTTGCTGCTGCTATGATGGCTCAAGGTTTGGTATAATAACCAAACAATCGACGAGATGACAAGGGCGTCATTTCTGAGATGTAACAATTTAAATCTGTTTATTTAAGGGTTAAACAGATGGGGAAGATGAAAAAATAGGTTGGTTCCTAATAGATTACCCCCTGCAAAAATGCAGGGGGGTTTTTTGTGTGTTAATATATCTCGAAATTTTATATTTTTAAAGTAAACGATGGTAATATGTTTGATGCAGAATCAAAATACTATGTATAAAAATGAATAAAAATACGATATCTGCTAGTCGGGGATAGGTGCCTGCATGATTAAATCAAGTGAAGTGTTTAAAAAGGTTAGTTTTTATGTTTTTGAGTAAAGATTATAGAAAAGTGATCGTGGAAAAAAATATGGTCAGCTATAAATTGAAAGACATTATATCTTACGGCTGAGCTGACACAAACACCTGATTTATTTCATGGTATATAAAATAGGAATTCTTTCTGATGAATAATCTCTAATATCTGGGATAATTCATTTCAAAATGCATCCTAAAATATTTTAGAAAGGAGCCTATAAAAATGATAAAAAATTCTCAAATTACTTTCTCGTTAGAAAGGCATCTTATTGGGGAAAATATGAACGCAGGGAAATAAAAAAATCTATGAAAAACTATAAGTTTGCTTTTCAAAAATCAGTTTCGTTAAATGATTATATCAGTTTAAAATAAAAAAGTGGACAAAAGCCCACTTTTCTAAGTAAAAATTATTCGGGTTTAATTGCACCTGTAGGACAGGCACCAACACATGTACCGCAATCAATGCAATCAGCAGCTTTAATTTCAAAAACACCGCCAGCGTCAACGATACAGCTTGTAGGACATTCGCCAGCACAAGCGCCACAACCGATACATTCAGGTCCGATTTTGTGAGCCATTATAAAACACCTCCTTCTTCATTCTACAAAGCCTATTGTATATCAAAATATTACAATGTGCAAGGGATATTTAAAATTTGCAGAGAAAAAAACATAAAAAAATGTAATATTATACAATAAATTTGAATTTACTTATGCTCAGAGTATTCTGAAATAATAGGGATGTCTCAAATTTTATCGACAAAATCTTTGCTTGCTGTTTGATTCGATACTTTTGCCCAAAAGTCTGATTGGTAGAAATTTTCACCTCGGGGAAGTAGCGTGATGAGGCTGAATTCGATGTCTTTCTACCTATAATAATGGCATTTTAAATTTTAATAAGTTTCTCGCAAACCAAAGTGAGTTTTTTGCTCTCTAAAAGGGTAAAATCAAACTTTAATGGGAACCCAAGTGGGATTTAGATAACGGCATTAGCAAGAAAGAGGCTTTTTAAACCAGTTTAAGCCAAGAGGGGATGCTGAAAAATATTGAATTATGCCGGATTGTGTGATATGCTGTTACAGTATTCGAAAAGCAAGGGGGATAAAGGATGCATTATAGCTTTAATACGAAAGGGATTTGTGCCACGAAGTTGGAATTTGATGTGGAAGATGGTGTGGTGAAAAACGTATCCTTTATTGGCGGCTGTGATGGCAACCATAAGGGCTTGGCAGCATTGGCTGAGGGCATGACGCCGGACGAGGCTTCAAAGAGATTAAAGGGAATTTCTTGTGGGATGAGAAAAAGCAGCTGTCCCGATCAGTTGGCAGAGGCTTTAGAGGAGTTTATAAACAATCAATAACATATTTTTGCAATTACTGCTTATTTTGCAGAAAAAAGTTGCATTTTCCATGAATTGTTGTTGACAATTGAAATAGACTTGTGTTATTCTGAACTAGAAGACGCAGGTCTTTTTTTTATGTACAAAAAAATATCATCAGCAATGGAGGTGGAGAGCTTGAGAACAAGAATTACCTTAGCCTGCACAGAGTGCAAACAAAGAAATTACAGCACTACCAAGGACAAGAAAACTATGCCTGACAGAATGGAAATCAAAAAGTATTGTAAGTTCTGTAAAGCCCATACATTACACAAGGAAACAAAGTAAGTAGGGGAAATTCCGACAAAGGAAGTGAACGTATGGAAGAAAAGCAAAACATTAACCAAACGAGCGAAACGAAACAAGCAAAGCCGAAGCAAGTAAAGAAAAACAGTGACAGAGATGGCTTCGCGGAGTACAAGGCTGAATTTAAAAAAATTATTTGGCCCGGCCGTCCTGAAATTGCGAAGAAAACGTTTACCGTTATTGTTACTTCCCTAATTCTCGGTGTTCTCATTTTTTGTATGGATTCGGTATTCTCAGCCGGATACAGTGCGATTATCGGACTTTTGGGTTAAGACAAATCGAGTAGAAAAAGGATGGTATTATGTCTGAAGAAATCAACAAGCCAGAAGAAATCAAAATATCTGCCGAATCAAAATGGTACGTTGTACATACCTACTCTGGGTATGAAAACAAAGTAAAAGCCAATATTGAAAAAACGGTTGAAAACAGAGGCATGCAGGATCAAATTCATGAGATCAGTGTACCTTTGCAGGATGTTGTGGAGATTAAGGACGGACAGAAAAAAACTGTTCAGCGCAAGGTCTTTCCCGGCTATGTGCTGATAAAAATGATTATGAACGATGAAACATGGTATGTAGTCAGAAACACAAGAGGCGTTACAAGTTTTGTTGGCCCCGGTTCCAAGCCTGTGCCTTTGACCGATATGGAAGTAAGAGCAATGGGTATTGGTGGCGAGGTGGAAAATCTGGATATAGCATTGGGCGAGCCTGTCCGTGTTGTTTCCGGACCTTTTGCGGATTCTGTTGGTCAGATTAAAGAAATCAATACCAATAAGAAAATCGTTGTGGTCAGTCTTTCCATCTTCGGCAGAGAAACACCGGTTGAGCTTGATTTCACTCAGATTACCAAGATTTAAAGTCAACGTTTCATAAGGCGGTAAGCCGCCAGGTGGGAGGGAAAATCCCCGCTAATTACCACATTTATAGGAGGTGCCAATCATGGCAAAGAAGGTAACAGGTTATATCAAATTACAGATTCCAGCAGCGAAGGCAACACCCGCTCCTCCTGTTGGTCCTGCGTTAGGTCAGCATGGTGTAAACATCATGGGCTTTTGTAAAGAATTTAATGAAAGAACAGCTTCTCAGGCAGGTTTAATTATCCCTGTTGTTATTACTGTATATCAGGATAGAAGCTATACTTTTATTACAAAAACACCCCCTGCAGCAGTTCTTTTGAAGAAGGCTTGCGGTATTGAATCCGGTTCCGGTGTACCTAACAAAACAAAAGTTGCTAAGGTTTCCAAAGCTAAGGTTATGGAAATTGCAGAGCTGAAAATGCCTGACTTGAATGCAGCCAATATTGATACTGCATACAGCATGATTTGCGGTACAGCAAGAAGCATGGGTATCGTTGTTGAAGAATAATAGCCGACTGATTTGACGGCAGAAGTGGGAGGGAATTCTCCCGATATTACCACATAAGGAGGTCACGAAAGTGAAAAGAGGAAAAAAATATAACGAGGTTACAAAACTCGTTGATAAGGCAATGCTTTACGATACAAATGACGCAATCGATTTGGTTCAGAAAACATCTGTTACAAAGTTCGATGCAACAGTAGAAGCGCATATTCGTTTGGGTGTTGACAGCAGACATGCTGATCAGCAGGTTCGTGGTGCTGTTGTTCTTCCACACGGTACAGGCAAAACAGTTCGTGTATTGGTATTCGCAAAAGGTGATAAAGCAGAAGAAGCTTTAGCAGCTGGCGCAGATTTCGTAGGAGCAGAAGATTTGATCCCCAAAATCCAGAATGATAACTGGTTTGGATTCGATGTTGCTGTTGCAACACCTGACATGATGGGTGTTGTTGGTCGTTTAGGCCGTGTTTTGGGTCCCAAAGGCTTGATGCCTAACCCCAAGGCTGGTACTGTAACTATGGACGTTACAAAGGCTATTAACGATATTAAAGCAGGTAAGATTGAATACCGTTTGGACAAGACAAATATCATTCATGTTCCCGTAGGCAAGGTATCTTTTGGTTCCGAGAAGCTGGAAGAAAACTTCCAGACGCTGATGAGTGCTATCATAAAAGCAAAACCTTCCGCAGCAAAGGGTCAGTATTTAAAGAGTGTAGTTTTATCTACAACAATGGGCCCTGGTGTAAAGGTTAACCCTGCGAAAATTTCTGAGTAATCTCGAAGAAAGCTCTTGACGGATGCTTGGTTATTTAGTATAATAAACAAGTTGAAAAGAAAAAACCGAATAGTGCCGTAGACAGCAGGTGCATTTTGCATAAATCCTGCCGAGGAGATTGCTGAAATTGAGCTATAAGCCTCTTTGTCTATGTGCAAAGAGGCTTTCTTTATCTATAAAGGATTTAAGGAGGTGTAAACATGGCAAAGATTGAACAAAAACAGGTTGTCGTTAATGAAATCAAAGAAAAGCTGGAAAAAGCGGCTTCCGTAGTTATGGTAGACGCAAGAGGCTTGACTGTTGATCAGGACACAGTTCTTAGAAAGCAGTTGAGAGAAGCAGGTGTTGACTATAAAGTTTACAAAAACACAATGGTGCACTTTGCAATTCAAGGTACACAGTTTGAAGGTTTGGATCAGTATCTGTCCGGCCCTAGTGCATTCGCATTCAGCTATGGCGAAGCAACTGCAGCAGCAGCAATCCTGAATAAGGTTGCGAAAGATGCAAAAGCTTTGGAATTTAAAGCTGGTGTAATTGAAGGCGTTGTATATGACGCTGAAGGCATGAAGCTTGTTGCTGATATCCCTTCCAAAGAAGTGTTGCTTTCCAAGCTTTTGGGCAGCTTCAAGAGCCCTATGTCCTCTTTCGCACGCGTTATCGATCAGATCGCAAAGAAAGATGCGGCAGCAGAATAATCTAACAAAAAAAATTACCTATTTAATAAAATCAGGTATATACAAAAATTAATCGGAGGTGCTTTAAAATGGCAAAATTGACAATTGAAGAAATTATTGCAGCTGTAAAAGAACTTACAGTATTAGAACTGAATGACTTGGTAAAGGCAGCAGAAGAAGAATTCGGCGTATCCGCAGCAGCTGGTGTAGCAGTAGCAGCTGGCCCTGCAGCAGCAGCTGAAGAAAAAACAGAATTCGACGTTGAATTGACAGACGTTGGCGCTGAAAAGATCAAAGTTATTAAGGTTGTTCGTGAAGTAACAGGTCTTGGCTTGAAAGAAGCTAAGGAAGCTGTAGACGGCGCTCCTAAGGTTCTGAAAGAACAGGCTTCCAAAGAAGAAGCTGAAGCTATCAAAGCTAAGTTGGAAGAAGTAGGCGCAAAGGTTACATTGAAGTAATTAAACGCTTGAATGAAAACCCCGAAAGCATTATGTTTTCGGGGTTTTTTGTTGTGTTATGGATTAAGAGGATATCGAAATAATATTATTTTGAATGCTTACTTTATTTAGATCTATGACTTCCAAATGTAATTATACAGAATAAAGTGTCTCAAAATAAGGAAGAAATAGAGATTATAGTTATAGAAAAGAAAAGTGCACAGCAGATATTAAAAATATCTAGAAGTGCACTTAAATATCAAAAATAGATTCTCCAATGGAAAGATGCTTTACTATTTAGTAAGGACTTCCTTACTTTTATGAAAATGCTCGTTTAAATACAAAAACATTGCCAAGGCTGTGCCACAAATAATGAAATAGCCAAACCAACTATATAAATCGGGTATTTGACCGAAAAAAACAAAACCCAATAAAGCGGCAAAGGGAATTTGTGAGTAGTCAAAAACAGAGATTTCCTTTGCAGGTGCGTAGCAATAAGCGGCAGTGATACCAAATTGCCCGCCTGTTGCAGCAAGTCCTGTAAGAAGCAGCATGACTGTTTGGTAAAGGCTCATGGGATGGAATTGAAAGACTAAGTAAGGCAATGTAACCAAACAGGAGAAGGTGGAAAAAAAGAATACGATTACGGGCCCCTGTACACCTCTTTGACCCATGGCCCGCACGAAGGTGTAAGCGGCTCCTGCACAAATACCCCCGAATAGACCAACCAAAGCTGGAAGGGTGTTTAGGTTTGCTGGAAGGGTGTTTAGGTTTATGCCAGTTGGCTTAATCACAAACAGTGCGCCGATAAAAGCAAAAATAATTGAAAATAGTTGAAATAAATTGATTTTTTCCTTCAAAAATAATATTGCAAATAAAACAGAAAAAAACGGTGACATCTTATTTAGTAAAGATGCATCTGAGAGTAACATATGGTCAACGGCATAAAAATTACATACGATGCCAATGGTACCAAATACAGAACGGTAGATTAAATATCTCTTGGACTCTTTGTCTAAAGAGACAACGGGCTTTTCCTTAAGTAAGATTGCAAGGGCAAATAGCATTGCGATAAAATTTCGGAAAAAGCTCTTTTGAATTGAGGGCAATTCCCCTGCCATATGAACAAAAAGATTCATCATGGCGAAAGAAAAGGAGGACAGGATGATGCACAAGATGCCCTTTTGACGTTGACTCATATTTACAGATCCTTTCTATGTTTCAATTATGGGAATTCTGGTTAGAATTACCATGACGTAGATCTGCCTCCAGTTTTGAATAGGGGCAGCCGCAATAATTCTGTCGGTAAAGACCATATATTTCAGATAATTGACAGGAACGACGATAGCCATCTCGTTTTTTGAAGTCTGAAAATAAATAAGGTATATCATATTCTTCTGATAATTCCTTGCCGATTTGGTTCAGTGATTGGGCGTCCTTGTGGGGGCTGATGCTAAGGGTAGTGGTGAAGTAATCAAAGCCTTCCTTTTTAGCTTCTTCTGCAGTTTTGCGCAGACGAAGTTTGTAGCATGCTTTACAGCGAAGCCCGCCTTCAGGTTCATTCTCGTGTCCCTTCGCCAATTCGAAGAAGGCGGCAGAGTCATACGTCCCTAATAAAAAGGAGGCGGGAGAAGCTAAGGAGATCTCTTTTAATAGCTTTTGCTGCTCCTCAGCACGAAAAGTGAATTCTTCGAAAGGAGCAATATTGGGGTTGTAATAAAAGATAGTAATATCGAAATAAGTAGACAGATATTCCAAAACGTAAGAGGAGCATGGGCCGCAACAGCTATGCAACAATAGCCTCGGTCGTTTCTTTGTCTGCTCTAATTGTTTTAAGGTCTTTTCTAATATATGCTGATAATTTTCTTTGGTCACAATCATTCACCTCATTCAAAACTATATAACTTTTTAGAACTTTTTGCAATAAAAGTAAGGAAGATATGAGGGGGAATAAGAATGTATTTAAAAAAGTACAATATTTTCTCACAAAAATGATATTTTTTAAGGGATATGAAACAAAAAATATTAACAAACATTTATTTAAATTTATCATAGAATTTGTGCGAATTCAAATTTTGAGTTGATTCGACAGAAAAATCGGAGATAAAATAGAATGGAAAAAAGCTCAGGATTTATGACATTGATAAAAAGCAGAAAATCCTTGAAAAAGCCAATAAAAAAGGGGCTTGACAGCAAGCCGCAAAAATGGTAAAATATTTCACACATTGGCGAATATGGACAATGTCCCAACTTAAAAGCAGTATAACACAATGGAAATTAAAGTTCAACAGATTTTTGGTATCCGATTGATTTTTGGTTGAATTTGCCTATTTTACTGGGTAAACTAAACTGTTTTATGATTTATGGGGGGTTGTTTTTTGTTCAATATATACGAGGGTAAGGCGTTTTTTGGCCTAATACTCAATGGTAAGGATTAGAATTTCTTAAAGAAAGAGGCTTTTGTCATGGCCGCTGATCAAAGGCGGAGCAGGCAAAGGTCTAGCTTTGTTTAAGCAGTTCTAAATTTTTTGTGTCCAGACAGGGGGATAACCCTTTTCGCTTGCTTATATGGAAGCGGTGTTTATGTCGATGCAATCATTATTTCGAGAGGTGACAAGATGGAAAAAAACAGAATTCATGCACTCCGTTTGGGCGACACAACCAGATTGAGCTATTCCAGAATCAATGAGGTTTTGGAAATGCCCAATTTGATTGAAGTGCAGAAAAACAGCTACCAGTGGTTTTTAAGTGAGGGGCTGAAGGAAGTATTTGAGGATGTTTCACCAATTACAGACTTTAGCGGCAATCTTGTATTGGAATTCATTGATTTTTCACTGGATTCCGAGCCTAAATTCTCCATTGAAGAATGTAAAGAGCGGGATGCAACCTTTGCGGCAGCCCTTAAGGTGAAGGCCAGACTTTACAATAGAGAAATGGATGAATTAAAGGAACAGGAAATTTTTATGGGGGATTTCCCTTTAATGACCGAAACCGGTACCTTTATTATAAATGGTGCGGAACGTGTTATTGTTAGCCAGCTTGTTCGTTCTCCCGGCATTTACTATGCTTCTGATTATGATAAGGTCGGCAAAAAGCTGATCTCTGCCACGGTCATCCCCAATAGAGGTGCGTGGCTGGAATATGAAACAGATTCTAATGATGTTTTTTATGTTCGTGTGGATCGTACCAGAAAGGTACCCGTTACTGTTTTGATTCGTGCAATGGGTCTTGGTACAGATGCTGAAATTCTTGAAATGTTTGGTGAAGAGCCTAAAATCTTGGCTACCTTGGAAAAAGATATTTCCAAGAACCATGAAGAAGGCTTAATTGAAATTTATAAAAAACTTCGTCCCGGTGAGCCTCCTACTGTAGAAAGCTCCAAGTCCTTGTTGGATGGTATGTTCTTTGATCCTAAGCGTTATGATTTGGCGAAGGTTGGACGCTACAAATTCAATAAGAAACTTGCTCTGAAAAACCGAATTCGTGGTGCAAAGCTTGCTCAAAACATTGTTGACCCTATGACAGGTGAAGTGGTTGCTGAAGCAGGTACCATTTTAACAATGGATATGTGTGAAGAAATTCAGAACACAGGCGTTCGCAGCGTATATGTTGAAGTTGAAGATAGAACGCTGAAGGTTTTGAGTAATCAGGCTGTTGAAATTGATGGCTACATTGAAGAGTTTGGCTTGAAGGCAGAGGATTTGGGCATCAGAGAGATGGTATACTATCCATTGTTGATGCGCATTTTGGAAGAATACCAGAGCCCAGAGGAAGTTGCCGCTGCGATTAAGGAAAACATTCATGAATTGATTCCAAAGCATATTACATTGGAAGATATCTTTGCATCGATTAACTATGTATTACATTTGGATTATGCATATGGAAATGTGGATGATATTGACCACTTAGGCAACAGACGTATTCGCTCCGTTGGCGAATTGCTGCAAAACCAATTCCGTATCGGTCTTTCCAGAATGGAGAGAGTGGTAAGGGAAAGAATGACAACCCAGGATTTGGCTGTAGTTACACCGCAGGCGTTGGTAAACGTTCGTCCTGTAACGGCTGCCATTAAAGAGTTCTTCGGCAGCTCTCAGTTATCTCAGTTTATGGATCAGAATAACCCTCTTTCCGAATTGACACATAAGCGTCGTTTATCCGCTTTGGGACCCGGTGGTTTGTCAAGAGAAAGAGCGGGCTTCGAGGTTCGAGACGTTCACCATTCTCATTATGGCAGAATGTGCCCCATTGAGACCCCAGAAGGCCCTAACATCGGTTTGATTAATACCCTTGCTACCTTTGCAAGAATTAACGAATATGGTTTCATCGAAGCACCTTACAGAAAGGTGGATAACAGTGGTGATGAACCTCGTGTTACAGAGGAATTTATTTATGTAACTGCTGATGAAGAAGAAAACTATAACGTTGCTCAGGCGAATGAGCCTTTAGATGATGAAGGTCACTTTGTTCATAAAAAGGTAACCGGTCGTCACAAAGAGGAAATTATCGAGGTTGACCAAAATCAAATTCACTTGATGGACGTTTCTCCCAAGCAGATGGTTTCTGTTGCTACAGCCCTGATTCCTTTCTTGGAAAATGACGATGCGAACCGTGCGCTGATGGGTTCCAACATGCAGCGTCAGGCTGTGCCTTTGATGGTGACAGATTCTCCTATTGTTGGTACAGGTATGGAATATAAAACCGCAAAGGATTCCGGTATTTGTGTAATTGCAAAAAATGGCGGTGTGGTTGAGAGAATTTCCGCAGATGAAATTGTTGTACGTAACGATGCATCTCAAAGAGACAGATACAAAATGGTAAAATATCAAAGAAGTAACCAGAGCACTTGCTTAAACCAGAAGCCTATTATCAATGTGGGCGACAGGGTAGAGCCGGGCATGATTATTGCCGATGGTGCATCCACATGTCAGGGTGAATTGGCTTTAGGCAAAAACCCCCTTATCGGATTTATGACATGGGAAGGTTACAACTACGAGGATGCTGTTTTGCTTAGCGAAAGACTGGTTCAGGAAGACGTTTATACCTCTGTTCATATCAGTGAATTTGAAGCTGACGCCAGAGACACGAAGCTGGGACCTGAAGAAATCACAAGAGATATTCCTAACGTTGGTGATGATGCGCTGAAAGATTTGGATGAAAGAGGTATCGTTCGTATTGGTGCTGAAGTTCGCCCCAACGATATTTTGGTTGGTAAGGTTACACCTAAGGGTGAAACAGAGCTGACAGCGGAAGAAAGACTCCTTCGTGCCATTTTCGGTGAAAAGGCAAGAGAGGTTAGAGATACCTCCCTGCGTGTGCCCCACGGTGAAACAGGTATCATTGTTGATGTAAAAATCTTTACAAGAGAAAACGGCGACGATGTAGGTCCCGGTGTAAACCAGTTGGTTCGTGTTTATATTGCCCAGAAGAGAAAAATTTCTGTTGGTGATAAAATGGCGGGTCGTCATGGTAACAAGGGTGTTGTTTCCCGCGTACTCCCTGTAGAAGATATGCCTTTTCTTCCAAACGGAAGACCTTTGGATATCGTTTTGAACCCTCTGGGTATTCCTTCTCGTATGAATATCGGTCAGGTTTTGGAAACCCACCTTTCCTTAGCGGCAAAGGCTTTGGGCTGGAAAATCAGTACACCTGTATTTGACGGTGCAAACGAAATTGACATTATGGATACGTTGGAAATGGCCAACGACTATGTAAATACAAGCTGGGAAGAATTCTCCGAAAAATGGAAGCCCTTATTGCAAGGTGACGTGCTTGATGAGCTCTATGCAAACAGAGATCACAGAGAAGAGTGGAAGGGTGTTGCGCTTTCCAGAGACGGTAAGGTTTCCTTGCGTGACGGTCGTACCGGTGAATTTTTCGATAACCGTGTAACCATCGGTTTCATGCACTACTTGAAGCTTCACCATTTGGTTGATGATAAGATTCATGCTCGTTCCACAGGCCCTTACTCCTTAGTTACACAGCAGCCTTTGGGCGGTAAGGCACAGTTTGGCGGTCAGCGTTTCGGTGAAATGGAAGTTTGGGCGCTGGAAGCATACGGCGCAGCTTATACCCTTCAGGAAATCTTGACTGTGAAATCTGACGATATTGTTGGTCGTGTTAAGACTTACGAATCTATTGTTAAGGGTGAAAATATCCCTGAACCCGGTGTGCCTGAATCCTTCAAGGTATTGTTGAAGGAATTGCAGTCCTTGGCGTTGGATATTCGTGTTCTGCGTGAAGACCAGACTGAGGTTGAAATCAAAGAATCCATCGAGGATGTGGATGACCTGAATGTGAATATTGATGGGTTTGATGCAGAAGAACAAGACTATCGTCGTCCCAGACCTTTAACAGCGGAAGAAGAGTTGGTTGATTTCCTCTTTGACGGCGAAGAAGGTGTTGAAGCCGAAGTGGAAACTGAAACCGATGATTTGGTTGAGGATGAGTTCGAAGAAGACTTGCTGGAAGACGAATTTTTGGATGAGGAGTAAGAAAGGAGAACACAGCCATGAATGCACAGAATAATGAACAGGGAATCGTTTTTGATTCCATTAAGATTGGTTTGGCGTCTCCCGAAAAAATCCGTGAGTGGTCAAGAGGCGAGGTTAAAAAACCTGAAACAATTAACTACAGAACATTAAAGCCTGAAAAGGACGGTCTTTTTTGTGAAAGAATTTTCGGACCTACGAAGGACTGGGAATGCCACTGTGGTAAATATAAAAGAATTCGTTACAAAGGCGTTATTTGCGATCGCTGTGGGGTTGAGGTAACCAAGGCGAAGGTAAGACGTGAAAGAATGGGTCATATCGAATTGGCGGCACCTGTTTCTCATATCTGGTACTTCAAGGGTATCCCTTCCAGAATGGGCTTAATTCTTGCCATGAGCCCCAGAGCTTTGGAGAAAATTTTGTATTTTGCTTCCTACGTTGTACTGGATGCCGGCAATACAGAATTGCAGTATAAACAGCTTTTGAGCGAAAGAGAATACAGAGAAGCATATGATAAGTTTGGTAACACATTTGTGGCTGCTATGGGTGCAGAAGCAGTAAAGCAGCTGTTGATGGATATTGATTTGGAAAAGGAATCTGTTGAACTGAAAAGGGATTTGGAAACTACAGCAGGACAGAAGAGAGTTCGTATTATCAAAAAGCTGGAGGTAATCGAAAGCTTCAGAATTTCCGGTAACAAACCTGAGTGGATGATTCTGGATGTTATTCCTGTCATTCCTCCTGATATCCGTCCTATGGTTCAGCTGGATGGCGGACGTTTTGCCACAAGTGACTTAAATGATTTGTACAGACGTGTTATTAATAGAAATAACCGTTTGAAGAGACTTTTGGATTTGGGTGCACCTGATATTATTGTTAGAAACGAAAAGAGAATGCTGCAAGAAGCCGTGGATGCTTTGATTGACAACGGCAGACGTGGTAGACCTGTAACAGGCCCCGGTAACCGTGCATTGAAATCTCTTTCCGATATGCTCAAAGGTAAGCAGGGTCGTTTCCGTCAGAATCTTTTGGGTAAGCGTGTTGACTACTCAGGACGTTCCGTTATCGTTGTTGGCCCTGAGCTGAAAATTTTCCAGTGCGGCTTGCCAAAGGAAATGGCTATCGAATTGTTTAAGCCTTTCGTTATGAAAAAGCTGGTGGAAGATGGCTTGGCACACAACATCAAATCCGCAAAAAGAATGGTAGAAAGATTGCAAACTGAGGTTTGGGATATATTGGAGGATGTTATCAAAGAGCATCCCGTTATGTTGAACCGTGCCCCAACACTGCATAGATTAGGTATTCAGGCCTTTGAGCCTGTTTTGGTAGAGGGTCGTGCAATTAAGCTGCATCCTTTGGTATGTACTGCTTATAATGCCGATTTTGACGGTGACCAGATGGCTGTTCACGTTCCTCTTTCTGTAGAGGCTCAGGCAGAATGCCGTTTCTTACTGCTTTCTCCAAACAACCTCTTGAAGCCTTCTGATGGTGCCCCTGTTACAGTGCCTTCTCAGGATATGATTTTGGGTATGTACTATCTGACACTTGAAAGAGAAGATTTAAATCACCGTTATGAAGAGGATTTGTTGGATGAGGCAGGCAATGTAATCAAGGCTAAGGGCGATTTGATTATGAAAGCCTTTAAGGATGAAAAAGAAGCAATTCTTGCTTATGACAATCATCAGATTACGTTGCATGAAGCCATTCGTGTAAAGAAAGTTTTGACTTTTGGTGGAGTAAAAGAATCTCGTATGGTTCGTACCACGGTTGGTAGAATTATTTTCAACGAAGCAATCCCTCAAAATTTAGGTTATGTGGATAGAACCAGCGAAGCAGATAAGTTCCGTTATGAAATTGACTTCTTGGTAGACAAAAAGCAGATTGGTAAAATCATCAACAGGTGTATCAATCGTTGTGGTTCCACTGAAACCGCAGCAGTTTTGGATAAAATAAAATCATTAGGTTACAAGTTTTCCACAAAAGCTGCTTTAACCGTATCCGTATCTGATATGGAAATTCCTAAGGAAAAACCTGCATTCTTGGCTGAGGCAGAGGAAAAGGTTGAATTGATTACCAGAAAGTTCAGACGTGGTTTGATGACTGATGAAGAACGTCACAATAAGGTTATTGAAGCATGGAATATTGCTAACGAGAAAATTACTGTAGCACTATTGGCTGGTCTGGGTAAATATAACAACATCTATATGATGGCAAACTCCGGTGCCCGTGGTTCCAACAGCCAGATTAAACAGTTGGCAGGTATGCGTGGTTTGATGGCGAACCCCTCCGGTGGTATTATTGAATTGCCTATTAAGTCAAACTTCCGTGAAGGCTTATCTGTATTGGAGTACTTTATCTCCGCCCATGGTGCGAGAAAGGGCTTGACAGATACCGCTCTCAGAACAGCCGATTCCGGTTACTTGACTCGTCGTTTGGTAGACGTTTCTCAGGATATTATTATTCGTGAATGGGATTGTTGTGAAGACAGCGATAGGGAGGCACCCGGTTTATGGGTATCCGCATTTATGGATGGTAACGAAGTAATCGAGGGCTTGCAGGAAAGAATCCGTGGTAGATGGTCCGTTCTTGATATCATCCATCCCGAAACAGGTGATTTGATTGTTCCTCAGGATACTATGATAACATTTGACCAAGCAGAGCAGGTGGAAAAGGCAGGCATTAAGAAGGTATTAATCCGTACGGTATTGACTTGCCGTTCTAATATCGGTATTTGTGCTAAGTGTTATGGTGCCAATATGGCCAGCGGCAGATATGTACGTATCGGTGAATCCGTTGGTATTATTGCGGCGCAGTCCATCGGCGAGCCCGGTACACAGTTGACCATGCGTACGTTCCATACCGGTGGTATTGCCGGTGATGACATCACCCAGGGGCTTCCTCGTGTCGAGGAATTATTTGAGGCGAGAAAGCCAAAGGGCCTTGCAATTATTGCAGAATTCGGCGGTCGTATCACTTTGAAGGATACAAAGAAAAAGAGAGAAGTTACCATTGAAAGCCGTGAAACAGGAGAAATTAAGGATTATTTGATTCCTTACGGCTCCAGAATTAAGGTTTATGACGGTGATATGGTTGAAGCCGGTGACGAAATCACAGAAGGTAGCGTAAACCCCCATGACATCTTGAAAATCAAGGGTCTGCGCGGCGTTCAGGATTATATGATTCAGGAAGTTCAGCGTGTATACCGCTTGCAGGGTGTAGAAATCAACGATAAGCATATTGAGGTTATTGTTCGTCAGATGCTCAAGCGTGTGAAAATCGAAGAAAACGGAGATACAGAATTCTTACCCGGTAGCTTGGTTGACTGGCTTGTTTTCGAGAATACCAACGCTGCATTGGAGGAAGAAGGAAAGACACCTGCCAATGGTGCCCGTGTACTTCTGGGTATCACAAAGGCTTCCTTGGCAACAGACTCCTTCTTGTCTGCGGCATCCTTCCAGGAAACAACAAGAGTTCTGACGGAAGCTGCAATCAAGGGCAAGATTGATCCATTGATTGGTCTGAAGGAAAACGTTATTATCGGTAAGCTGATTCCAGCAGGTACCGGTATGCCTAGATACCGCAATATAGAAATTCAACCGGATGGTGGCGAAAGCGATTATCAGGATGATGAAATCTATATGGATGAAGAAGATATGATTTAATGAATATCTGAAAGCCCCGCCTATTGGCGGGGCTTTTCTAATTTATAGCTATAAGAAGTAGAATATGCAAATTTTAGTATTCGTATATTTATATTCATACGATGAGAATGAATTTACAAACATCGGACTACTCAATAAAAAAATGTATTGACAAAAAACAATGCATCTTATAAAATTATTAGACTGACGTTCAGTCTAATTGGAGGCAATAAATATGCGAATCATTAAAGAAGCCGATGTGCGTAAAAATGAGATACTAGATGCCGCAGAGGAGCTGTTTAACATAGACGGCTTTGACGGTACTACAATCAGTGCGATTATAGAAAAGGCGGGAATCGCAAGAGGGACAGTATATTATCATTTTAAATCAAAAGAAGATGTTTTAGATGCGCTTATAGAGCGACATTGCGAAAAACTTTTGGAAGAAGCAAAACAGATTGCTAAAAATAGAAATATTCCGGTAATGAAACGATTAATTCAGACGTTAATGGCAATGAATGCTGATAAAGATGGAAAGCCAGGGGTTCTTATCCAGCAGATGCATAGACCTCAGAATGCTTTAATGCATCAGAAAACACATGAGACAATGCTGGAAGGCATACCACCTATCCTGATGGATATTATTGAGGATGGTATGAAAGAGGGAATATTTCATACACCTTATCCTTATGAGAGCTTAGAAATGGTAGTGGCTCATGTTAACACTGTTTTTGATGACTATTCCGAAAAGCTTACTGGTGAAGATTTATTAAAAAGAGTTAGAGCCTTTATCTTTAATCTGGAACGACTTTTTGGGGCTGCGCCAGGGTGTTTTGACAGTGTAATTACGTTGTTTCATATAAACAAAAAGGATACTGAGTAATTTTTTCAATTGATTCATTGGCTTTTACGTATCAATTAGAAGAGGCATGCTCTTTTTTTGGACTAAGACAACTTAGAATTGAGGTGAACTATGTATCGAAAACTGATTTTGAATGATATAAAGAAAAGTAAGCTTATCACCATTACCATTACCGTATTTATTCTGTTAGCGGCAATGCTTACTTCTATGGCGGCAATACTTTCTGTGAGCCTTTTTTCCTCTATTGAAGGTATGATGGAAAAAGCGAAAACACCTCACTTTTTGCAGATGCATTCCGGCAAGATAAATTTGCAGGAACTCTTAAATTTCGTAGAGGGACAGGAAAATATTAAAGATTTTCAAGTCACATCCTTTTTAAATATAGAGGGGTCTGAGTTGATGATTGGCGAAAATTCTCTAGCTGGTTCTATCCAGGATAATGGCCTTTCTGTGCAAAGCCAACACTTTGACTTTCTTCTAAATCTTGATGGAGAGATTACTACACCCGCCAAAGGAGAGATTTATGTTCCTATTTATTATATGAAAAGTGGTCAGGCAAACATCGGGGATAGTGTTGTGATTCACGGTGTGCATTTTACAGTTGCCGGTTTTGTACGGGATTCCCAAATGAACCCTTCAATGATTTCTTCCAAACGTTTTCTTGTGAACCAGGCTGATTTTGATTTGATTAGGGATTCTGGAAAGCTAGAGTATCTCATTGAGTTTCGTTTCACCGACCCTTCTAAGGCGTCCGCTTTTGAAGCAGAATATCTTTCTAAGGGTCTTCCGTCCAACGGGCCTCCTGCTATTACCTATTCCTTGTTCAAAATGGCAAACGCAATTGACGATGGTATTATGATTGCAGTGCTAATACTCATTAGTGTACTTGTAATCATCGTTAGTTTCTTGTGTATCCGATTCACACTGCTGGCAAAAATAGAGGAGGATTACCGAGAAATAGGTGTGCTGAAAGCAATTGGACTGAGAACACATAGCATTCGGCAGTTGTATCTGGCTAAATACGGTGTCCTTGGAGGAATTGCCTGCATTGGAGGCTTTGTACTTTCCTTGTTTGCAAAAGAGCCTTTTTTAGCAAATATGCGTTTATATATGGGAGAGACCGGTGGCTCTGATCTGGGTATGTTGTTTGGAATGCTGAGTGTCTTAATTATCTTTTTTGTTGTGATGCTGTACGTGAATGGTGTTTTACGCCGTTTCAAAAATATTTCTGCGGCGGAGGCCATCCGTTTCGGGGCACCACAGGAAAAATCAAAAGTAGGAAGAGGCTTTCGACTGTCTGACGTTAGAGTGCTTTCCCCCAATATTTTTCTTGGTCTTAAGGATGTTTTGATAAGGAAAAAGCTTTATGTCACAATGCTTTTGGTACTAGTTATTTCCTGTTTTCTAATCATTGTACCACAAAATATCTACAATACCATTTCTCAGCGTAACTTTATGACCTATATGGGCATAGGGGAATGTGATATGCGAATGGATATTCAGCAACAGGATAATATTGGTATAAGAGCTGAGAAGATAGCAAGCTTTATGGCAAAGGATTCAGAGATAGAAGAATACACGGTGCTAACAAGCTATATGTTTGATATGCCTAAGCCAGATGGTACGCTTGGGAAGCTTAAGGTAGAGTTGGGGGACCATTCAATTTTTCCTATCAAATATTCGTCCGGCAAGGCACCTGAGCGTGAATCTGAGATTGCTATCTCCCGATTTGTCGCAGATGATTTGAAAATAGGTATGAATGATTCCATTAAACTGATTGTTGATGGACGAGAAAAGACCCTTACCATATGCGGGATATATTCAGATATTACAAATGGAGGCAAAACTGCCAAGGCTATTTTTCAAACGAAGGAAGGCAAGATTCTTTGGAGCATTATTCCTGTGAGGCTCCAAAGAGGAGTGGAGGCTTCCCAAAAAGTAGCTATATATAAGGAGCAGTTTTCCTATGCAAAGGTAGCGGATATTGATGAGTATGTTAAGCAGTCATTTGGCGGAATTATTGATGCAGTACAAAAGGTTTCCTATGCAGCCATTGCTATCGCTGTTATGCTTACTATACTGGTGACGGTTCTGTTTATGAAAATGCTTCTGACAAAGGAGCGCTATTCTATTGCTGTGATGAAATCCCTTGGATTCAAAACATCTGAGTTTCTTATTCAATATATGGCCAGAGCGTACACCGTACTATTTTTGGGTATATTGATTGGTACAATTTTAGCAAATACATTGGGAGAACTGTTAGGTGGAGGACTAATTGCATCCTTTGGTGCATCCACATTCCGTTTTGTGATTAATCCTGTGTTTGCGTACCTATTTTCACCGTTGCTTATGGCAGCTAGTGTTGGTGTTGCAACACGGCTAGGTATCTGGGGTATTTCCTCATTTAAAATACCGGATTATATTAAGGAGTAGGCTTATGAAGAAAATAATCAGTGGTAAAAGTATTGTTAAGACCTATGGTAAAGGGCAGGAAAAGTCAACTGCATTAAATAATGTAGATATAGAAATAACAGATGGAGAGTTTGTAGGAGTGATGGGGCCGTCAGGCTGTGGGAAATCCACACTGCTTTTTGCTTTGAGTGGTACCGATACCATTGATAGCGGAGGGATTGAATTTGATGGTCAAGCGTTATCACAGCTAAGCGAGAATGCCCTTGCTGATATGCGCAGGACAAAGATGGGTTTTGTATTTCAGCAGCCAACCATGCTTAAAAATTTGAATGTCCTTGATAATATCATTCTTCCCAGCTTACAAAACAACAAAAAAGATGCTAAAAACATAATAGCAAAAGCAAAAGGGCTCCTGAAAGACACAGGTCTATTTAATTTGGAAAATAGGGGTATCACTGAGATATCTGGTGGTCAGTTACAACGTGCCGGTATTTGCCGTGCACTAATGAATGACCCCCAAATTTTGTTTGCAGATGAGCCTACTGGTGCACTTAACTCCAAATCTTCAGAAGAAATTATGGAGTTATTTTTAGATATTCATAAAAAAGGTACCGCTATTATGCTGGTAACCCATGATGCGAAGGTTGCGTCTAGGGCGGAAAGAGTTTTGTTTATGAAAGACGGAAAAATTGAATCTCAGCTTCTTTTAGGGAAGTATGATGGGATTAGTATGGAGAGCAGAATAAATCAAATAGTTTTAAAAATGCGGGATTTTGATATATAGTATCTTTCTTATATAGTAATATAGAAGAAAGTATGAATAAAAGCTTTCTATATTAACTATCTGTTGCAGAAGGGGGTAAGAAAATAGCAACCCTTACCATATGGAGTTCATGTAACTGGATGAATTTTATAGCTACAAAATAATAATTTTTCTTATTTTTAAAGACATTTACCCTCAAAAATAGAAAATCATGTTTAAAGAGTGGGAAAAATGGTTAGCTTTTCAGAAAAACCTTGACTTTTCAGAATCCGGATGATAAAATTTCCTAGTGTCTACAACTATGGGCTTTTCTAAGCGTGCCTGTATTTGTACACTTTAAAGGCAAAATTATTGCAAGAGCAGATCGTATTTATTTTTTATAAGGAGGTGCAATTAATGCCTACGTTTAATCAGTTAGTAAGAAAAGGCAGACAGACTATTGAGAAAAAATCAACAGCACCCGCATTGCAGAAAGGCTTGAACTCTCTGCAGAAGAAAGCAACAGATGTTTCTTCTCCTCAGAAACGTGGTGTATGTACAGCAGTTAAGACTTCCACACCAAAGAAGCCTAACTCCGCGCTCAGAAAGATCGCCAGAGTTCGTCTTTCCAATGGTATTGAAGTAACAGCTTATATCCCCGGTGAAGGCCACAACCTTCAGGAGCATAGCGTTGTTTTGATCAGAGGCGGTAGAGTAAAGGACCTTCCCGGTGTGCGTTATCACATCGTCAGAGGTACATTGGATACAGCAGGCGTTGCAAAGAGAATGCAGGCTAGATCCAAATATGGCGCAAAACGCCCCAAAGCAGGCAAAACAGCGGCAAAGAAGTAATTACAATAAAATGAGAAATGCCTTATACAGATCAATACAATCTGCGATTGCTTAGACGAGATATACATTGAATGTTAAGGCATGAAAACACGGGTATCACACCCGTGAAGTACCGAGAATATGATTATTCATTAAGGAGGGAAGAATCGTGCCAAGAAAAGGACATGTTGCGAAAAGAGAGGTTTTAGCAGACCCTGTTTACAATAGCAAGCTTGTAACAAAGCTTATCAACAGCATTATGTTGGATGGTAAAAAAGGTGTTGCTGAAAAGATCGTTTATGGTGCATTCGACAAAGTAGCAGAAAAGACAGGTAAAGAAGCTTTAGAAGCTTTCGAAGAAGCTTTGGGCAATATCATGCCTGTATTGGAAGTTAAAGCACGCCGTGTAGGTGGTGCAACTTACCAGGTTCCTATGGAAGTTAGACCTGAAAGACGCCAGACTCTGGGTCTTCGTTGGTTAACCATTTATTCCAGAAAACGTGGCGAAAAGACCATGGTTGACCGTTTGGCCAACGAGCTCATCGATGCATTAAGCAATGCAGGTGGCGCTTGCAAGAAGAAAGACGAAACACACAAAATGGCAGATGCAAACAAAGCGTTCTCCCATTTCAAGTGGTAATAAATTGGAATGGATACGAAGGGTTTTGGAAATACTATTCTTTGGGCGCATTTTTTATAAGATGTGCCTAAACCCTTTCGTTTGGTTTTTGGTTTAGTGAAGGATAACAAAGGAGGAGTAAAGCGTGGCAAACAGAGAATACCCGCTTGCTAGAACCAGAAATATTGGTATCATGGCACATATTGACGCTGGTAAGACCACTCTTACAGAGCGTATTCTGTTTTATACCGGCCGTAACTACAAAATCGGCGATACCCACGAAGGTACTGCTACCATGGACTGGATGGAGCAGGAACAGGAAAGAGGTATTACAATTACCTCCGCTGCAACAACTTGTCATTGGAATGAAAACAGAATCAACATTATTGATACACCTGGACACGTTGACTTTACAGTAGAAGTAGAACGTTCCCTGCGTGTATTAGATGGTGCTGTTTGTGTTTTGGATGCAAAGGGCGGCGTTGAACCTCAGACAGAAACAGTTTGGAGACAGGCTGATAACTACATGGTACCTCGTATGATTTTCGTTAATAAAATGGATATCATGGGTGCTGATTTCCTGGGTTCTATGAAGTCTATCGTAGACAGACTGGGTTGCCATCCAGTAGCTGTTACTCTGCCTATTGGTGCAGAGAACGATTTCAAAGGCATCATTGATCTGATGAAGATGAAAGCCTACTTCTATGAAAATGCAACAGGTACAGAAGTAGATGAAGAGGAAATTCCTGCTGATTACGCAGATTTAGCAGAAGAGCACAGAGCAATTATGGTTGAAACCATCTGCGAAACAGACGAAGAGTTGATGGAAAAGTTCTTTGCTGAGGAAGAAATCTCCGAAGAAGAACTCAAGGGTGCACTGCGTAAGGCTTGTATCGCTTGCGAGTTGGTGCCTGTTATGTGTGGTTCTGCATACAGAAATAAAGGTGTTCAGAAGCTTCTGGATGGCGTTATTGATTATATGCCAGCACCCACTGACATTGCTTCAATCAAGGGTATTGACCCTGACACAGGAGAAGAAATTGAAAGACATTCTTCCGATGAAGAACCCTTCTCTGCTTTGGCATTTAAAATTATGAATGACCCCTTCGTAGGTAAGCTGGCATTCTTCCGTGTGTATTCCGGTACCTTGGATTCCGGCACATATGTTTACAACTCTACAAAGGGTAAAAAAGAACGTGTTGGCCGTATCCTGCAGATGCATGCTAACCATAGAGAAGAAATCGACAAGGTTTATTCTGGTGATATTGCGGCAGCTGTTGGCTTCAAGTTGACAACAACAGGTGATACAATTTGTCATGAGGATAACGAAGTTATTTTGGAATCCATGGTATTCCCTGAACCCGTTATCGAAGTTGCGATTGAACCTAAAACAAAAGCAGGTAGAGATAAAATGGGTATTGCATTGGCAAAATTGGCTGAAGAAGATCCCACATTTAAGACATACACAAACCCTGAAACAGGACAGACAATCATTGCAGGTATGGGCGAGTTGCACTTGGAAATTATCGTTGACCGTCTCTTGAGAGAATTCAAGGTTGAGGCAAACGTTGGTGCTCCTCAGGTATCCTATAAGGAAACCTTCCGTAAGGCTGTTGATGTTGAAGGTAAATTCGTACGTCAGTCCGGCGGTCGTGGTCAGTATGGTCACTGTAAGGTTCGTTTCTATCCTATTGGTACAGATGCAGAACACAATTATGAATTTGTAAATGCAACAGTTGGTGGTTCTATTCCTAAGGAATATATCCCCGCAATTGATAAAGGTATTCAGCAGGCAATGCAGAGCGGTATCTTAGGCGGCTACCCAGTTTTGGGTGTTAAGGCAGAAGTTTACGATGGTTCTTACCATGACGTTGACTCCTCTGAAACAGCTTATCAGGTAGCAGGTTCCATGGCTTTCAAGGAAGCTATGAGAAAAGGTGACGCAGTTCTGCTGGAGCCTATCATGAAGGTTACAGTAACTGTACCCGAGGACTATATGGGTGATGTTATCGGTGATATTAACTCTCGTCGTGGTCGTATTGATGGTATGGAAGCTAGATCTAACGCACAGATCATTCATTCCTTCGTGCCTTTGGCTGAAATGTTCGGTTACTCCACAGACCTTCGCTCCAAGACACAGGGTCGTGGTAACTATGTAATGGAAGTAGACCATTATGAACCTTGCCCTAAATCCGTTCAGGAGAAGGTTTTGGAAGGTAAAAAACAGTAATAAAATCAGTGATATATCAAGATTGATTTCGATTAGAAAAAGTACCAAAATATCCATTGTGTGGCTATTTTAGTATTGCAAAAATAAGGGAAGTCTAATATAATTGTAGTCGATAGGTGCATTCCAGTAAATGTGCTAAACTCAATAGATTTCCACAAACCTAAAGGAGGATAATTTAAAATGGCAAAGCAAAAATTTGAAAGAACCAAACCTCATGTAAATATTGGTACAATCGGTCACGTTGACCACGGCAAAACAACTCTTACAGCAGCGATTACAAAAACACTGTTCGAAAGATACAAACTGGGACAAGAAGTTGCTTTTGATAATATCGATAAGGCTCCCGAAGAAAGAGAACGTGGTATCACAATTTCCACATCTCACGTTGAATATGAAACACCTGTTAGACACTACGCTCACGTTGACTGCCCCGGACATGCTGACTATGTAAAGAACATGATCACAGGTGCTGCTCAGATGGACGGTGCTATCCTTGTTGTTGCTGCAACTGATGGTCCTATGGCTCAGACAAGAGAGCACATTTTGCTTTCCCGTCAGGTAGGCGTTCCCTACATTGTTGTATTTATGAACAAGTGCGACATGGTAGATGACGAAGAACTTCTTGACTTGGTTGAAATGGAAATCAGAGACCTTCTTTCCGAGTATGAATTCCCCGGTGATGATATTCCTATCATCAGAGGTTCTGCTTTACAGGCTCTTCAGGATCCTGCTGGCCCTTGGGGCGACAAGATCGTTGATTTGTTCAACGAAATCGAAGGCTATATCCCTAACCCTAAGCGTGATGTAGATAAGCCTTTCTTGATGCCTGTCGAAGACGTATTCTCCATCACTGGCCGTGGTACTGTTGCAACTGGTAGAGTTGAAAGCGGTGTTGTTAAGGTTCAGGAAGAAGTTGAAATCGTTGGTTTGGCTGAAGAAACAAGAAAAGTTGTTGTAACTGGCGTTGAAATGTTCCGTAAACTTTTGGATCAGGCTGAAGCTGGCGACAACATCGGTGTTCTTCTTCGTGGTGTTCAGAGAACAGATATCGAAAGAGGACAGGTATTGGCTAAACCCGGTTCCATTACACCTCACACAAAGTTCAAAGCTCAGGTTTACGTATTGAGCAAAGAAGAAGGTGGCCGTCATACTCCTTTCTTCAACAACTACAGACCTCAGTTCTACTTCAGAACAACTGACGTTACAGGCGTTATCTCTTTGCCCGCTGGTATTGAAATGTGTATGCCTGGCGACAACGTAGAAATGCAGATTGAATTGATTACTCCCGTAGCTATGGCTCAGGGTCTTCGTTTCGCTATCCGTGAAGGTGGTAGAACAGTAGGCGCTGGTTCCGTAGTAGAAATCTCCGAGTAAGATTCATTCAAATTGAATGGTATTGGTATGCTTTTTCCTTAGGGGATAAGCGTAGCAAGTGTGCCTTAAGTGTACCCACTTCAATGGATTCTGGGCATAGCCCAATTAGTAATAGAACATTTATCCTTAAATTTTAAGGGTATTTAGAAAGTGCACCCCAAATATTCAATATTTGGTGGTGCACTTTTTTTGTGCCATTAGCATGAGGAAGTCAGTCACAGCGCAGATGGTATGGATGTTACCTTCTTTCAGAAGGATTATATTATTTTTTGACATAAAATATTAGAAAAACAGTTTCTGTATCAAGAGCAATTGTTAAAGGTGTTATTGCAATACACTCTAAGGCATTGAAAGTAGCTGCCCTTTATAGTAGTAGGAAAAACATCAGTTGATGGAGTGGGTTGTGAGGGCGAGGTGAAAATGAAAATGCACTTAGTATATAATTCTAGGTTAACTGAGAGTATTATGTTTACTAATTTGTCAAAAAACTGATAACTGAATAGGGGTTTCGCTTGTATGGGTATCAGGAAAAATAAGATGAAAAAGCTAAGAATGATTACCGTGAAACAAAAGATTATGTGGAATTTAAGCTGATTATTTAGGGAAGATTTGTATAGGGATTACATAAATTTTAGCATTTTTTTCGTAAAGATTATACAAAGTGTGTGGTTTTTACTTCCTATGGCATAGACTTTTCATTTTTCGGAATACTAATATCAGGAAAATCGAAAAGGGAGAGGATTTTGTGAACGGATGGAACGTTTTGACCATAGTGCAAATACTGTTTTTCGGAATGGGTGCCTACTATTTTTTTACAAGAGTTCAGAAAAAACAGTTAAAGGGTGAATTTTCACCAGCAGAAAATACGAGACAGCTGGAAGAGCTGGATGGTATGCGGCAGCAAAAGTTGACTGTTCCTTTAGCGGAGCAGACACGTCCAAAGGATTTGGCAGAAATTATTGGTCAGGAAAAGGCAATTAAGGCCCTAAGGGCTGCTCTATGCGGACCGAATCCCCAGCACATTTTAATTTATGGACCACCTGGTGTGGGAAAAACTGCTGCCGCTCGTTTAATTTTAGAGGAAGCTAAGGAAAAAGAGGGTAGTCCATTTTCGGAAAAAGCAAAGTTTGTTGAAATAGATGCGACTACCCTTCAGTTTGACGAAAGAAATATAGCAGACCCTTTAATGGGGTCTGTGCATGATCCCATTTATCAAGGAGCAGGTGTATTTGGACAGATGGGTGTGCCACAGCCTCGTCCCGGTGCCATTTGTGAAGCCAATGGAGGTGTATTGTTTATCGATGAAATCGGTGAGCTCCATCCAGTTCAAATGAATAAGCTTCTTAAGGTATTAGAGGATAGAATTGCTCGTTTTCAGAGCAGCTATTATAACAGGGAAAACAAAAACATACCACCTTATATTCACGAAATGTTTCAAAAAGGAATTCCTGCTGATTTTCGTCTGATTGGGGCAACCACAAGGAACCCCGCTGATATTCCTCCGGCGCTTAGGTCACGTTGCACAGAAATATTTTTTGAGGGGTTGGATGAAAAAGCAGTGGAACAAATTGCAAGAAACAGCTTGAACAGAGGTGGTTTTCCCTATGAAGAAGGCCTTAGTAAAAAAATCGCATGCTATGCTAGAGGGGGACGAGACACGGTAAATATTGTTCAATCCTTAACATCCCTGGCGGCTATGGAGGGAAACAGAAAAATTACATTTGCCGATATGGAATGGGTGGCGGAAACGGGGAGGTATCAACCGATTTTGCGAAGAAAAGTAAGTAAGAAGGCTCAAATTGGGGTAGTTAACGGAATGGCTGTTCAAGGCGGCGGTGGCGGTGCACTTCTAGCCATAGAAGCAACTGTTTTAAAAGCCGAAAAAGGGTTGTTGACAGTAACGGGTATTGTGGAAGAAGAAGAAATAAAGGGCAGACAGCGTTCTAGCCGACGGAAAAGTAATGCCCGCAGTTCTGCAGAAAATGTACTCACTGTCTTGGAGAAGTATGGTTTTAAAAAAGATGAGTATCAAGTTCACATTAATTTTCCGGGAGGAACTCCTGTGGACGGTCCGTCGGCAGGTGTTGCCATGTTTTTAGCGGTGTATTCTGCTTTTACTGGTGCCGCAGTAGATGGGGAGATTGCACTGACAGGAGAAATTGGACTGAGAGGACAAGTATTACCTGTTGGTGGTGTTTCGGATAAACTTGCCGCAGCTATGGAGGCGGGCGTACAAAGAGCCTTTATTCCTAAAGAAAATTGGAGAGATGCTTTTACAAAGTTGAGTATCTCTGTAGAGCCTTTAGAAAATGTAGATGAGCTTTTAGAAAAGATTTTCCGAAAAGGCGAAAACAACGGGTATGTGGATGAAAGCGGAATTTTGACAGCCCAAGAGGGTAATTCATGGTAAATTTGGTGAAAAGTCACTTGGTTATTTGACCGAAGCGCCAATTTAGGGTATAATATGTAAAGTTTTAGCGGAGAACCTCGAATTTGAGCGGCTTGTTTCATTTGGGTTTAAAGGGGTACCTATTTCTAATAGAAGTAGGTACCTAAAGATAAATTGGAATAAAAGAAAAGATTTAAGCTGTCTGATTATATATTTCGTTATATTCGTAACCGTTTATCAAAATACTTATTGACCGTTTTTAAATTATGATTGAAAGTTTCCATTGGAAACGATGTGTATTTGGGAAATTTGGAATAAAAGACACACAAATTGTGTTTTTGAATCTGCACATAAATTTTGATTAGAGAGACTTTCATTTTCAAGATTGAAAGAAATGAAGGACTTATATTTTTAACTGGATTTTCGCTTATCTTTAAAGCAGAATATACCCTATTAGGTTAGAAAACAGAGGTGAAAGAATGGAGAAAAAAGAAACGATTAAAATACCCATAATTGCTTTAAGAGGATTGACTGTTTTCCCCCATATGGCAATCAGCTTTCCTGTTAACAGGACGAGATCTTTAGATTCCGTTGCTGAAGCGGAGAAAAATGGTGGTCAAGTGTTTTTGGCTACACAAATTAACCCTCAAACACCCAATCCCGAGCAAGAGGATTTATATACAATTGGTACTTTATGTGTAATAAAGCAAGTACTTAAGCTTCCCGGTAACATGACTCACGTTATTGTAGAGGGAAAGGAAAGAGGAAGGCTGGAGAGTATTTGGACAAAAACTTCTTCAGATTATGCAGAAATAACACTTTTGGAACAAGATTTGCCAGAAGAGCCTGATGACTATTTGAAGGCTTACATGCGTGTGGCAATTCAAAATTATGAGGAATACACCAAATATGTACCCAACAGTACCGCCACAGATCTTTTAAGCAGTGTAGAAGCTGCTTCGAAGCCAGGGAAACTGGCAGATTTGATTGCAGCAGGGCTTGAAATATCTTATGAGCGTAAGCAAAGAATTCTTGAGATGCTAAATCCCATGGAGCGCTTGGAAGCGGTATTGGAGATTATGCAGAACGAAAAAGATATTCTAACAATTAAGAAAGAAATTGAAAGTAAAACAAAAACTCGCATTGAGCAAAACCAAAGAGAATATTATCTTCGGGAAGAAATGAAGGTAATTCAAGAGGAGTTAGGTGATAAGGACGGAATTGGTGCTGACGCCGAGAAATACCGCAAGCAACTGGAGAAAAAGAATCCGCCTGAGATTGTAAGAACAGCAATTGAAAAAGAAATTACCAGAATGCTTCGGATTCCTGTTACATCTCCGGAATCCAATGTGTCCAGAAACTATATTGAAACACTATTGAGCCTGCCTTGGATAGAAACAACCCAAGAGAGCTTTGATTTGGCTGAGGCAGAGCAGATTTTAAACGAAGACCATTATGGACTGGAAAAAGTAAAGGAACGTATCTTGGAGTATTTGGCAGTGAGAAAAAATGTTCCTGAGGAGAGACCCACAATTCTTTGTTTGGTTGGACCTCCGGGAATTGGAAAAACCTCCATTGCTCGCTCTGTTGCCAGAGCATTAGACCGTAAATATATCAGAATGTCTCTCGGTGGCGTAAAGGATGAGGCAGAAATAAGAGGGCACAGAAAAACCTATATTGGGGCAATGCCTGGCCGAATTATAAACGCTATGAAGCAAGCCGGCACAATAAATCCTTTAATGCTTTTGGATGAAATTGACAAGTTGGGTGTTTCCCATAACGGAGATCCTGCGGCGGCGTTGCTAGAAGTTTTGGATGGGGAGCAAAACAGCACTTTCCGTGATCATTTTATTGAATTGCCCTATGATCTTTCAAAAGTACTTTTTATGTGTACTGCCAATAGTTTGGATACCATACCAAAGCCACTTTTGGACAGAATGGAAGTCATTTCTCTGGGGAGCTATACATCTCAGGAGAAATTGCATATTGCAAAGGAGCATTTCATTGAAAAGCAGTGCAAACGAAACGGATTAAGCGCAGGACAAATAAAATTTAAAGATGATGCCTTAGAACAAATCATCGACGGGTACACAAGAGAGGCTGGCGTGAGACAGCTGGAGAGAGTAATCGGTGAGATTTGCAGAAAAACAGTAAAGAAGATTTTATCGGGCGAAGTAAAAAGTGTAACTGTTTCTGGAAAAACCTTGGAAAGCATTCTAGGAAAAAGAAAATATGGAAAAGATACAATTTACGTGAAACCTCAGGTTGGTATTGTTCGTGGCTTAGCCTGGACATCTGTGGGAGGAACCACTCTTTCCATTGAGGTGAATGCCATGGAAGGGGACGGGAAATTTAAGCTTACGGGGAACGTAGGCAAGGTGATGATGGAATCGGCGGAAGCCGCTATCAGCTATATCCGCTCACAAGCCAAAATCTTTGGATTAGAACCAGATTTTTATAAAAGGAATGATATCCATATACATATCCCCGAAGGGGCAACGCCAAAGGATGGTCCTTCTGCGGGTATTACCATGGCTACAGCTATTCTTTCTGCTTTAATCAAAGAAGAAGTGCATCACGATGTTGCCATGACAGGAGAGGTTACCATTCGAGGCAGAGTACTGCCCATTGGTGGATTACAAGAAAAGGTGCTTGCTGCAAAGAAGGTGGGCATAAAAACAGTAATTCTTCCATGGGAAAATGACAAAGACTTAACAGAAATTAATGACGAAATCAAAGATGGCATTGAATTCGTTTTGGCAAAAACTATGGAAGATGTATTAAAGGTTGCATTGGTGAAGGGAGTGAAGATATGGAAGTAAGAGAGACCTCTTTGGCGGCAATCGGAACAAATTTTTCCCACTATCCTGTGGATGGCAGATTGGAAATTGCCTTTGCCGGCAAATCAAATGTAGGAAAATCTACTTTGATTAATGCTATGCTAGGCCGCAGAGCGTTGGCGAGAACCAGTTCACAGCCAGGCAAAACAAGAACAATCAATTTTTATGATGTGAATGGGCAAATGTATATTGTGGATTTACCGGGATATGGTTATGCGAAAGCACCTAAAACGGAAATTGAAAAATGGGGCAAGATGATTGAAGAATATTTGGGCAAACGTGAAGAGCTCAAAGCTATTATACTTTTACTGGATCTGCGTCATGAACCGGGCAAAAATGATGTGATGATGTATGAATGGTTAAAGCATTATGGTTATGACATTATTATTGCGGCGACCAAATCCGATAAATTGAATCGCAGTCAGATTCCCAAGCAGTTATCTGTGATTCGCAAAGCATTGAATCTTGGCCCCGAGGATGTTTTAATACCCTTTTCAGGAGAGAAAAAAACAGGAGTCGATGAGCTTTGGGCAGTGATTGAAAAATTTCTGGAGAATGATTCTGAAAAAAATTCTCAATGATAAGTTAGGTATGAAAGCATGGGCTAATCATGAACAATGCTCTTTCTCTATGTAAGAAGAAATCAGGAGCTGGCTAAAGTAAAAATGTACACTTGCTTTTTATTAAAGTTCTCAAAACTTTGAAACCCGCATGCCAATTGGGGGTTTCAATAGTTATGAGAGAAACTGCTAGATTTCCACATAGTATTTGGGTGACACTTACTGAAAAGTAAGTGTTTTTTATTAAGATTTATAGAATCTTAATAAAGTGTAAAAAAAATACAAAGAAGAAGGAGTTATACTATGATTAAATAAAAGAAATCATAAAGAATTATTTGGAGGTAATTTATAATGAAAAACAAAAAAAGTCCTTTTTTTACTTTTTGCTGTTCTCTGGTGCCGGGAGCAGGTGAAATGTATATGGGTCTCTACAAACAGGGAATCAGCTTAATGATTCTGTTTTTTGGAGTGGGAGCCATTGGTGGTTGGACGGGAGTAGAGGTTCTTTGGGCAATTGCACCGGTTGTTTGGTTTTTTAGCTTTTTTCATACCCACAATCTGCGGAGTATGCCAGAAGAGGAGTTCTTAGAGGAAAAAGACCGTTATTTCCTCTTTCAAGATTTTGATATGGCAAATGCAGATGACTTTTTGAAAAGAAACAAAAAGATTATTGCAATAGCCTTGATTCTTTGGGGTATCTGTATGCTGGTTCAAATTTGTATGAACCTGTTAGATCCTTTCTTCGGTGGGTTTTTATGGGAGTTGGCATGGCGGATGAACGGCAATACAGGACGGATTATTGTAGCTGTAGCTATGCTGTTGTGTGGTTTTTACTTATTGAAAAGAAGGAACGATGAAATCACTGAAGAAGAAAAGACAGAAGAAATGATAGAAGAAATAATTGAATAAATAAAAGCTGTTTTGTTTCAGCCCTAGAATGAAAAAATTTTAGGGCTTTTTTCATGGGTTTTGTTTTGCAGAACAGGGATTTACATTTGGCAGGTGTAGCTGCTTATTCCAAAATATCCCCAGATTCATTATTAAAAAACAGTTGACGCGGTTTTAAAAACTATTATAATTAATATGAAGAAAACATATTAATTTATGCTATTTACGTTTTATACGTTTTATAAAAGGAGGAGAAATATGGTACAGATTATTACGGATAGTACTTGTGATTTACCTCATAAGAGATTAGAGGAAATTGGTGTTATATGCGTGCCTTTAACTGTGCATTTTGGAGAAGAAACATTTATTGATGGAGAAAACCTCACAGCAGAGGAATTTTATCAACATCTTCGTACGAATCCTGAGATTCCCACAACAGCACAGCCTACACCGCATTCCTTTGAAAAAGCTTTTCAAGGAGCCTTAGATAAAGGCGATGACATCCTTTGCATTTTAATTGGCAGTAAATTGAGCGGGACTGTGCAGTCAGCCAATATCGCCAAGGCTACTATTGGAAGTGATAGAATTTGGATTGTAGATACCAATCAGGTATGCAGTTCTTTGGGTCTTTTGGTTGAAATAGCGGCGAAGTGGGCAAAAGAGGGAGCAACAGCAGAGGAATTGTTTGAAGAAATCAGTGAATTGTCCTGCAGGGCCAGAATTTATGCCGCAATAGAAACCCTGAAATATATTAGAAAAGGCGGACGATTATCCGGTGCCGCGGCAGTTGTGGGCACGATGCTAAATTTGCACCCTATCTTAACGGTTGAGAACGGTTTGGTAATCAATTCAGCAAAAGCAAAGGGAAAGAAAAAAATGATTACCATGATGAAAGAGCTTGCTATGACCCATGGTGTAGATGAAAATTATCCTATTATGTTTTGTCATGGTGCTGCAGAAGAAAATTTGACTGTTTTAAAGGACTGTTTTGCCGAGGATTATGATATATCTAATTCCCTTGACGGCTTTATAGGACCAGTGGTAGGCACGTATTCTGGGCCGGGTACAGTTGCCATTGGATTTATTATAAAAAAATAAACTTTCAAGATGTAAAGCAGGCATTGTTCCAGAGAACAGTACCTGCTTTTTTTGTACACTGAACTGGAAGGATTATGTTTCGACAAAAAGCTAAGGGATTTTCACAAACGATAGGCAAGAAAAAATTACTATTAATTTAGTGGTTCTGATTGCATTTTTCACTCTGGTTGGTGAACTTCATTACGAAAATAATCCTTGGGATTGACCGGTCTTTTCTTGAGGATAAAAGCGTGATATACTGTGGTAAAGTATGACAGGAGGCAAAAAAATGACTGAAAAATTATTTTATCTGAATGGTTATAGCACCGAATTTAAGGGGACTGTGCTTTCTTGTGAAAAAAGCAAAGAGAGCTATCATATTGTATTAAATCAAACGCTGTTTTATCCTGAAGGAGGGGGACAACCCGCAGATAAAGGAACTTTGGGCGGTGTTGCCGTATTTGATGTACATGAGAAAAATGGAGAAATTATTCATTATGCTGAAGCCCCCTTGGCTGTTGGGATTGAAGTAGAGGGTAAAATTGATTGGGCGCACCGTTTTGATTTGATGCAGAACCATTCAGGAGAGCATATTCTATCGGGAATTATCTGCAAAAAATATCATTGTGATAATATTGGTTTTCATATGGGGCGAGAAGGAATCACCATTGATTTTAATGCCAAAATTCCCGAGGAGGACTTAGGTTGGCTGGAAGAGAGGGCAAATCAGGCAATCTGGAAGAATACACCCATTGACATTACTTATCCTGAAAAAGAGGAATTGGAAGAATTAGACTATCGCAGTAAGATTGAGCTGACGGGCGAAGTTCGTATTGTCAAGGCGGGAGAATATGACTGCTGTGCCTGCTGTGGAACCCACGTGAAGTTAGCAGGAGAAATTGGGATAATTAAAATCGTCGGTGTGCAGAATTATAAAGGTGGTACTCGATTGGAACTGCTTTGTGGGAAAAGAGGATTGGCTTATTACCAGAAAATTCATCAAGCCGCCAAAGAAGTAGGCAGGGCACTATCTGTACAAGAGGAGAAAATCAGCCTTAGTGTACAAAAGCTTTTGTTGGAAAAGGATGGATATATTCAAGAATTGAAAAAGTGGAAATGGCAGGTATTCATGCACCGAATTGAAAAACTGCCCCAGGATGTAGAGGATATATTGATAATTGAGGATGAACTCAGCGGAAAAGATATGACTGCCTTGGCGGATTTGGCAGTGGAAAAAATTGACGGACGTGCCATTGTAATGACACCTTCTGAGGATGGATTTGCTTTTGTACTGGTTAGCCGAAAAATGGATGCCAGAAAAATTGTAGAGATATTGAAAAAAACCTTTGATTGTAAGGGAGGTGGCAAAGATGGCGCAGTGCAGGGGAAACTAACGGGAGATAGAGGGGAAATCATATCTTTTTTACAGGAAGCGGGTTATTATTTTGCAGAATAGTATTACCTTAAAACTGAGAGATGCCCTCTTAATACCTAGGTGAAGGAGTTCTTTGTGTTTCTCACCTTGGTGGTGAAAATTCTCTGATGGATAATGAATTCTTGGGAAAATAAAGCTTAATAAAATCTTTCGTTTTTTAACTGGTTTTCTTAGAAGCTGTTTTGATAAAATGTGATAAAATAAAGGAGAAAGGCTTGGTGTTTCAAATGGGAGGCTTTCAGAAGAATAGAGATAAATTGATAGAACGTTTGACAGAGAACAGTGTTGCAGTGGTTTTTGCGGGGCAAGCACCCTACAAGAGAGGTGATGAGCAGTATCCCTTTTCCCCTGACAGAAATTTTTATTATGTTACGGGAATAGAGCGGGAAAACTGTGTTTTCTTTCTGGCAAAGACATCCGCAGGTATAACAACTACCCTATACATTCCCAGAGATAACGGAATTATGGCAAAGTGGGTGGGGGCAAATATGACAGCTGAGGAAGCAAGAGAGATATCTGAAATTCAAAATATAGAATTTATTGATAGCTTTCGAAAGGATTTTGCAGAGTTCATTTTTAAGCATAACATCAAAATGGTTTATCTGGACTTAGAAAATAGAGATTGGAATGCCTTGCCCAGTGCTGCCCTTTCTTTTGCAAAGGAGATGAGAGAGCAGTATCCTGCTGTTGATATGGGTAATCTTTATCCCATTTTTAGCGATTTACGTTTGATAAAAGAGGAATGGGAATTGGAGCGCATGCGTAAGGCAATGGCGATTACCCAAGAGGGCTTTCTTGCAATGATGGAGCATGCTCGTGAAGGGATGATGGAATATGAAATTGAGGCATATTATGATTTTGTCCTGACTAAAAGAGGTGTGCGGCATAAGGCTTTTCAGACCATTGCGGCGGCAGGGAGAAGAGGAACCATCCTTCATTATGTTTCAAACAATGAAAAAACCAAAGATGGCGACTTGATTTTGGTGGATGCAGGTGCTCAGATGGATTGGTATAGTGGAGACATAACCCGTACCTTCCCTGTGAACGGAAAATTTACCGAAAGGCAAAAAGAAGTTTACAACATTGTTTTGGCAGGACATCAAAAAGTGATTGATACCATTGGACCTGGTGTGCCTTTTACACGGTTAAATGAGGTTTTAAAAGAGCACTATCTTGTGGAACTCAAAAAAATTGGGTTAGTGGAAACCATGGAAGATGTAGCAAAATATTATTATCATGGAGTAAGCCATTATTTAGGAGCGGAAACCCACGATATCGGACGATATCTGGACAGAAATTTACAGGCGGGTATGGTGCTGACTGTGGAGCCTGGGTTATATATTGAGGAGTGGGAAATCGGTATTCGTATTGAGGATGATGTTTTGGTAACAGAAGGTGGTTGTGAAGTTATGACAAAAGATCTGATAAGAAGCGTTGCCGATATTGAAGCATTTATGGCTAAAGGAAGATAGGAATGAATATAAAAGAAACGGATTTATATGAGCCCATTCGGATTTTTTTGGAGAATCAAGGTTTTCAGGTGCAGGCAGAAGTAAAGCATTGCGATATTGCCGCAATAAAGGAAGGGCAAACCGTTATTATAGAGCTGAAAAAAAGCTTTAACTTAAAGTTGGTTTATCAGGCTTTGGAGCGGCAAAGTCTAACGGATGAAGTTTTTGTTGCCATTCCTCGACCCCAAAAGGGACAGAGAGAGCGAGCATGGAAGGATATGCTGAGGCTATTAAAGCGATTGGAGCTTGGACTGATTACTGTTGCGTTAGATAGCCCAATGCAATCTGTTGATGTTATTTTAGAGCCAGCTGACAGCATGATTCGGAAAAGCCGCAAGAAGCAGGAGCGGTTCATGGCAGAGCTGGAAAATCGCCATGTGGCTGAAAATGTGGGTGGTATGAACCGGAAAAAGATCATGACTGCTTATCGGGAGAAAGCCATTGAGCTTTGCTGTATGATAGAAGCTTTTGGGCAGATTTCTCTAAAAGCGTTGCGAGAGTTGGGGAAGGACGATAAGTACGCCTCTAATCTTAGGAGCAATGCCTATCAATGGTTTGAAAGAGTTGAAAAGGGTGTGTATGAGCTTACAGAGGCAGGTCATGAAGTGCTTACATCCCTAGATTATGAAAAAGCCGTTGACTATTATAGAGCGTTTTATAGAAAGGAAAAAGAACAATGAGCGTGTTGGGGAATATTCTTTGGCTGATATTTGGCGGACTTCTTACTGCAATTGGTTGGTTCTTAGCGGGAATTGTTTGCTGTATCACAATCATAGGAATACCCATTGGATTGCAGTGTTTTAAATTTGCAGAGATGGTAATTTGGCCCTTTGGGACTGAAATACATTATGGTAATTTAAACTCAGGCTCAATTATTCTAAATGTAATTTGGATTTTGTTGTGTGGTCTTGAGTTAGCAATGGGTTCTTTGGCATTAGGTATTGCATGTTGTGTGACCATAATTGGGATTCCCTTTGGCATTCAGCATTTTAAATTTGCAGGACTTGCTTTAATGCCCTTTGGGGCACAAATGCGCAGGGTGATTTACTAAAAAAGAGAAAAGAGAGGGATAATAGAATGATTATTACAACGACAAATAGTATTGAAGGAAAAGAAATTTTATCTTATCAGGGCATTGTTTTTGGCGAGGTTGTTGCAGGTGTGAACTTCGTAAAGGATATGGTTGCCGGTTTAAGCAATTTTTTTGGCGGTAGATCCGGTACTTATGAGGACGAATTAATCAATGCAAGGGAGCAAGCCATTGCAGAGATGATGAAAAGAGCCAATGCTATGGGGGCAAATGCCATAGTGGGTGTAGATGTTGATTACGAAGTTTTAGGAGCTGACAATGGGATGCTGATGGTTAGTGTTTCCGGCACAGCAGTGGTTTGTAAATAATAATTCAGTGATTGTATTGTAAAGTGAAAATGAGAGAAATTTTGGATTTCAAATGTCAGGGTTCTATTAAACAAACTTATAATCTAATTGAAGGTAAAAGCCCGTATACTTTGAAATTATCTTGGTATACGGGCTTTTTTATATCTGTAAGTCAATTATGCACGAACTCTAAAATCTTGAAAAAGGTGCTTAATTGTTTCGGAAAAAGCAAGTGTAGATAAACTTGAGTTTATAAGCTTTTTTGTTCAAAACACATAGAGCTGTTTTTGTTTAAAGCTTCGATCAAAATCAATCTTCACAATTGGTTTCCATTTTACTTATTTTTTTATGATACATCTTTACAGATATACTTAAAGTTAAAAAGGTGATAGCGAATATGAAAATGAACATAAAAACACCTGTTGCTATGGAGCCCATTAAAGCATTGTATTTCAAATAAGAGGAAATGGAAAAAATCAGGGCACAAACCAGGCCTGAAACCAGACTTAAAACAGCATTGTATTTTCCCGTAGGTTTCAGTCGTCTATCCCAAATTCCGTTTTTCATACTGCCGATGGACATATAAAGGGAAAGACAAAACAGAATAATCCATTCACCGGCGACGGAGCGAATAACATCTTCATCGAATATAAGTATTTGCACTAATATCGCTATAAGGAGACCCCAAAAGGCCAGCCAGCACCCTTTATGTTCAATTTCCAAAAGTTTTTTTTCTTGCATTTCATCTAAGTTATTGTTTTGCAGTTTCATTGTTATCATCCTCTCCAAAAAGTTCGTCTAAAGTTTTGCCAAGAACCTTACAGATTGCTCGGCATAATTTTATAGTGGGGTTATATTCCCCCTGTTCGATGGCATTCATTGTCTGCCGTGAAATAGCCACTTTTTCTGCAAGCTGTTTTTGCGTCATATCTAACTGGGCGCGAGCAACCTTAATTGCAATATTTCTTCCCATAACATCACCTCTTTGACATATATTGAAACAAAAATTACTTAATGTCAAGTATATACGACACTAATTAAAATAAATTAAAGTTTTTTGTTTGAGGAGTAATATTTTTATTTTAAGAAAGCTTTTAATTTCCATAAAATATGCTAAAATAAAAGAAAAAGAAAAGTAGGGATAGAATGAGACTGACCATTGTATTTTCTCCATGCAAAGTCATTTTAGAAATTGTTTGCATGGAGTAGATATTTGAAGATGACTTTGCACTTTTATAATTAAGAAAACGTTATAGCTTACCCTAGATGAAAAGGGTTACTAACTTAATGAAAATAAAGGAGTAAAGTATAATGAAGAATCAAAGATTAAGCGAAACAAATGATGTAGTTCATTTTGCATATGAGGAAGTGGATATCACACCTCAGGAACCTATGCAGACCATTGGCTTTGGTCGTGAGGACGAGGAATCCAGAGGGGTGATGGACAGGCTATTGGCTCAGGTTTCCTTATGGAAATATCAGAAAGAGATATGCTGCTTGATTGCCATTGACCATATCGGTTTTTCTAAGGTGCATGGAGATATTTTGCGTAGGGCTATTGGCAAAGTGTTAGGCGTAGAGCAAGAAAAGGTAATGCTTTGTTTTTCCCATACCCATTCGGCACCCAATGACACCATAGAAAAGGAATACGCAGAATTTGTGGACAACCAAATAATGAAAGCTGTTGGGTTGGCATTAAAGAAGTTTATGCCTATGAAAGGGGCATGGGGAAATGCTTATGGGGATATTGGCTTAAACCGTAGATGGGACAACGATGCCTTGGATCGAAGAATTGGTTTTTTTAAGGTAATTGATGCCGAAAGCGGCGATTTAAAGCTGTTGTTATTGAGGCTAACTGCCCACGCAAATGTTTTGAAGGGGGATAATTATTTGATTTCTCCTGATTATTTTGGTACTGTTCGAGATGCCTTACAACAAAGATTTGGGTGCCCCGTTATGGTAACCCAAGGTGCATCTGGCGATGTAGCGCCGAAATATTTTAATTCAAAGCTAACCCCTCCGGATGCGGGAGATGATCGATTTGTTCGGTCTGAGAAGGCATTAAGTCTGATGGCTCAAGAGGTATTGAAGCAGATTTCAGCGGTAATTGATAACATTGCACCAGCTGCTTTCAAAGGATTGGGGATGTATTCCGTGGAGCTTGATTTATTTGCAGATATGCTTCCTTATGAGCGAGCTTTGAAAATTGCCAAAGAGGCGAAACAGTTTGCAGGAATTGACGGTACCTTGTGGTTGGCTGAGGTTTTACAATTGCAGAAAAGTGGTATTAAAACTCAAAAGGAGACCATCGAAATTCAGTATTTTTCTATTGGAAATGGTTGCTTGTGCGGTGTAGCAAATGAAATCATGTGTGAATTTGCTTTGCATGCCCTAGAATTAACTGGAAATGAATATTTTTATTTTGGTGGTTATACCAATGGTTGTACAGGGTATTTTCCTACAGAGGCTGAGTATGACAAAGGGGGATTTGAGGTTTATTGGTCTATGCTGATTTATTATATCTATTTTAATCGGGTATTTCCGCTGAACCGAGATGCTTTCACTTTGCTGATTCAAGGTGCAGTAGAGAACGCACCGCTTTAAAATAATAACATTAAGATGAAATAGTGTGAAAGATGGCGCGGCATTATACAAGGCTGCGCTTTTTCAATTTCTTCTTATATTGCGTGAAAAGGAAAAAATTAGTATACTAAAATAATAAAAAGTTGGCCAGAGGAGGGTTTATATTGAAAGAAGAGTTTAAACTTGTGCAATATCAACGGTTGGGCAGACAAAAGGGTGATTTAAGCCAATTTTGTTTGGAAAAGGCAAAGAGAGTGCAGGAATTTCATAACAGCTTTCCTATTTATCAAAAAACACCTTTGGTTTCTTTTCAAAATACTGCAAAGGAATTGGGATTAGGGAATATTTTCATAAAAGATGAATCCTTTCGATTTGGCTTGAATGCTTTTAAAGTGTTGGGAGGCAGTTTTGCCATAGGAAATTTCATGGCACAAAAAATGGGCAGAGGCATAGATGCTTTTACATACAATGATTTGATTTCTGAGGAAACAAGAAATGTTTTAGGAGAGATGACCTTTGTTACGACCACGGATGGAAATCACGGCAGAGGGGTTGCTTGGACTGCAAAAACCCTAAAGCAAAAGGCTGTGGTTTATATGCCCAAGGGTAGTGCAATTGAGCGTTTGGAAAACATTTTGGCGGAGGGAGCAGAGGCTTCCATTACAAATATGAATTATGATGATGCTGTTCGTTTTGCCCATAGGCAAGCAGAGGAAAAAGGCTGGATCATGGTGCAGGATACAGCATGGAAAGGCTATGAGGATATTCCTTTATGGATTATGCAAGGGTATGGAACCATGGCTTACGAGGCATATACCCAGATGTCGGAAAAGCCAACTCATATTTTTTTGCAAGCCGGTGTGGGTTCTATGGCTGGGGCAGTAACAGCTTTTTTTGCCGCAATATATAAAGAAGACTGTCCCATCATAACCATTGTTGAGCCAAATAAGGCAGATTGCATTTATCGTACCGCAGAGGCAAGGGATGGAAAACTCCACTATGTGACAGGTGAGATGGACACTATTATGGCAGGTTTGGCCTGTGGCGAGCCTTGCAGTATTGGATGGGAAATCTTGAAGGAGTATGGAGACAATTTTATCTCCTGTCCTGATTATGTAGCAGCACAGGGAATGCGTATTTTGGGAAACCCTACAAAGGGGGATGGACGTATTATTTCAGGAGAAAGCGGTGCAGTAACCTTTGGGATTGTTGGGGAAATTATGAGAAATCCCCATTTGAGAGAGTGGAGAGAGAAATTAAAACTTGATGAAAATGCCAAGATATTGTGCTTTAGTACCGAAGGGGACACAGATAGAGAAGGGTATCAATCCGTTGTATGGGATGGTGCGTTTTCAAGAATAAAGAGATAAAAAATCTTTGCTTTATATCACAACTTCACGTTATGAAAAGAGTGGCAATAGCGTTCTATGTTTTCAAGTTGAAGATCATAATATTATATAAAATTCATATGCTTATGAGGGTCAGATGGTTTTAAATAGAAGAGACAAAAGCATTGCGAAAGGAGTGTTTCTAGCATTAGAAAACACTCTTTTTTGCATGAAAAACCCTATGCTCTGAGATATGGATTTTCTTTAAAGCATAGGGGTGGATTCTGTGAAAATAGGTTACTTTATTTCTGAAATATAGTTTTTGCCAATGAGCATATCATAAGTCATGAGTTCATGAAGCTCCCGTATTTGTTCCCGCTTGGTTTTATCGGCATTGGGGGAGTAGAAGTTATAATATTTACTCATAATAGGGCATGTACGATACAATTCCAATAAGAAATTTGTTTGCAGGCACTGGGGAGCATCTATGTAGTCTGCCATAAGAGCAGGCAACAGAAAGGGCGAAACAGATTGGTTGTCTGCCAAATATGCTCTTCCTGTATCATAATTTGTGAAAATCAAATAGGGGGTAGAAAACATGATATGCTTCTCCTCCTCCGACCACTGTGCCGCTGTTGGGCAGGAAATGGTATCGGTCGCCAGATAGGGATCAAAATCATCCCCCAGCGTTGGCAGATGGTCTCCATACCACAGTACAATTGTGGGTTTCTCTCGGCTCATAACATAATCATAAATTGCTTTTAATGCACGATCAGAATCTCTCACACCTGCGGCATAGTTTTCCAAGGTCAAAATCTGCTGGGAAGTAAGGTTATCACCACTCACTTTAATAACCTTATCCTTTTCATCGAATTTATTTTGATACATGCTGTGATTTTCCATAGTAATTGCCATTACAAATACCCCTACATCATGGGGTTGTTCCAACTGATATACAATCTCCTCAGCAATGGTTTCATCGGTAATATATGGTCCGCTGTTCCAATGCTGTTCCGCATGAAGGTCATATTCCCCTAAAAAATCATCGAAACCCATAAGGGGATATGCTTTAGCGCGATCATAAAAGGTTTTTTGATAGGTATGTAGGCCGATTGTATCATAGCCAAGATTTTTATAAACTCTGGGGTATGAGAAAATATCCTTTTTTACATACTGCTGATAAGGAATGTTTCCCGGGGGCAAAGCGCTGGTGGACATGCCTGTCAAAATCTCAAATTCAGGACGAACGGTGCCACCACCAAAGGTTGGGGAAATCATTTTACCGCTTGGGTTTGATTTCGTAATTTTTCTAAAATTTTTTAAAGGGTCATCAGAGAAGGTAACGCCATTTAAAACAGTAGGATCCCAAAAAGCCTCGGAAAGCACTACAACAATATCGGGGTTTTGAAAGGTTTCTCCGCTGTTCTGATTAGGCAGATATTTTTCAAAGGCGTTCTTTATATAACTTTTGCTATAATTTTGCGGTACATTTGTATTTTGAACACTGCCAAAGTTTAGGCAAAAGGCAGTTAGAAAGCCATGCTCAGCGTAAAACGTATTTTGATCTGCTGGTTTTTCAGATGAGATTCCTAAAAAAGGAGACAAACCTTGCTGAACGGTATGGTTCGTCATAAGCAGAATAAAACCCACAAAAAATAAAGGGGAGGTCAATACACGAAATCTCCATTTCATAGAGATTTTGGGAGCTAACAGAAAAAGTAAGATACAATAAAATAATGTGCTGAAAAGAATCTCCCAAAGGGATTCAGGTATCACAATGGTACTTAGAAACTCTCCAAAACTTGAAGCATTTCGTGCCAGATAAATATCCCACGGGAAAAAATGGACTTCTAAAATAGCAAATTTAAAATAATCAACTAAGGAAAAACTAATAAATAGAATGGCGGTGACCAGTGCCGCTAAGGATAAATTAGGTATCACTGCGGCAAAAAAGAGAAAGGCCAACCAAACCAATAGTAAGCCAAAGGCAAAGGAACCTATATCTTTCGTAAATAGTGTATACAATTGTGTTGTATTTCCAAAGGACAGATAGTTTACTGCTAAGGTAAGATACAATGGGAATAAAATTACACTGATCCATTTAAAAAGTTTAAGAACCAGATTGCGATTAAAAAATGCTGTTATCTCCTCTTTCATTTCATGAAAAGCACTCATAGGAAAGACCTCGCAGTTTCAGAATTTATCGATAAAATATATTGATTTATTTTCCACAATTAAAAATTATAGCACAAATTCTCCTTTTTTTTCAAGGAAAGCCTATGCTATGATATGGGAAAGAAAGGATGAGCTATGATGAAAAATATAGGGATATATGTGCATATTCCCTTTTGCAAAAGAAAGTGTCTTTACTGCGATTTTCCTTCCTTTGGAAACATGGAGGATAAATTTGAAGCATACGTCTATGCATTGGAGCAGGAAATAGAAAAGCGTGGAGAAAAAACCAGGGGTTTTCAAGTTTCATCTATTTTTTTTGGCGGTGGAACACCCACAGTGCTTTCTGAAGATTTACTCGAAAGACTGCTGACAAAGATAAACGCTTCTTTTACCATTGTTGAGGATGCAGAGATCACCATTGAAGCCAATCCCGGTACCATCCATGGTAAAATGGGTGAGGCATTGCGAAAAATGGGCTTTAATCGCTTAAGCATGGGCGTTCAGGCATGGCAAAACCGACTGTTATCCACTTTAGGACGCATCCATACCATAGAAGAATTTGTGGATAATTTTCAAAATGCAAGAAAAGCAGGTTTTGACGATATTAATGTTGATCTTATGTTTGCTTTGCCAACGCAAACCTTTACGGATTGGAAGGAGACTCTTGAGAAAATTACGGATTTGAATCCGGAACATATTTCGGCATACAGCCTAATCATTGAAGAAGGAACACCTTTTTATGAAAGATTTGAAAAAGGCGAGCTTGTGGAAACAGAGGAAGTGCTGGACAGAGAGATGTATCATTATGCGGTGGCTTTTTTAGCTGAAAAAGGCTATTATCAATATGAAATTTCAAATTTTTCCAAATTGGGGCGAGAGAGCAGGCATAACAAAATATATTGGCAGACCACACCCTATTTAGGCATGGGTTTAGGTGCCCATTCCTATTTTCAAGGAAGCCGTTTCCACAATACCTATGATTTGGACAAATATATTCTGGCGGATGGGGAAATAAATAGATTAGAAGAAGAACGGGAAATGGTATTAAAAAAGGCCGCCATGGAGGAATTTATGTTTCTGGGGCTTCGCTTGACAGAGGGGGTATCGTTCAAAGTATTTTTTGAGCGCTTTGGCGTGGAGATGACAGAGGTTTATAGTAAGGTGATTTCAGATTTTTTAGAAAGTGATTTATTAAGACAAACAGAAGAGGGAATCGCACTGACGCAAAGAGGAATTGACTTAAGTAATCAGGTTTTTGCAGAGTTTTTATTGGATGAATAAAGAAAATAAATCTTAATATTTTTCTTTGGTAAAATTATAATAAATTTACAATTTGCGCTTGACATATAAGGTGTCAAGTGCTATCTTATGTATATGAATTAGCACTCGTGCTAAGTGAGTGCTAACAATGTAAAAGAGGAGGCGGCTCAGATGTCGTTGAATGACAGAAAAATTCAGATATTACAGGCAATTATCAATGACTATATTGAAACGGCGGAACCAGTCGGCTCCAGAACTATAGCAAAAAAATATAACCTTGGTATCAGTTCTGCAACAATTCGCAATGAAATGAGCGATTTGGAGGAGATGGGCTTTATTATGCAGCCTCATGCTTCCTCGGGGCGTATCCCCTCAGATTTGGGATATAGGCTTTATGTGGATCACTTGATGCAAAAACGAGAATTAAGCTTAGATGAACAAGGTTATTTACAAAGTGTTATTTCCAGAGATATCAGCCAAATTGATTATCTTATGGAGGAAACAGCAAAGGTGCTTTCCGCTTTGACAAACTACACCACCTTTATTTCCGAGCCTGTGGGACAAAGGGCAAGAATTAAACAAATACGGTTGCTGCCCCTGGATATGGCTTCTGTGCTTTTGGTTATTGTAACAGAAGATAATTTTATGAAAAACCATGTAATTAAAGTGGGAACAGCGCCGGATGACGATATTATATTTCAAATTGGAACGTATCTAAACAGGGCTTTTCAAGGCTGTGCATTACAGCAGATTGATCAAGGGGTCATCCAGCGTTTGCAAATTGAGCTGGGAGACTATAAGGGTCTGCTAGGGCCAATCTTAAGAGCTTTGGAGAATACCATGCAAGCGGCGGAAAAGGTTCAAGTTCATATGAGTGGTGCAAAAAATATGTTAGCCTTTCCCGAGTTTTCAGATATCAGCAAGGCCAAGTCGTTATTCCAGACTTTAGAGGAAAAGGATGTTTTGGTTACCTTGCTGGAAGAAAGCAAATGCAATGATCTGCAAATATTAATTGGCAGTGAAAATACTGTGCAAGGCATGAAGGATTGCAGTGTAATTACGGCAACTTATAAGCTGAGTGATGATACCAGAGGTACCATCGGCATTGTTGGACCAACTAGAATGGATTACTCCCAAGTGGTTTCCGTTTTAAACGGAATGGTGAAAAATATTGAGAGAGTATTGCGAAATCTGACGGATAATAATAATAAAGACAATAAAGATGGTTAGAGAAAAGAGGGAATGAAGTGGCAGAAAATAAAGACAGAGAAGAGGCCTTGAAAGAAGAGGTATTACAGGAAGAAATTTTACAGGAAGAAATGGTTGAAACCACAGAACAAGAAGAACAGGAATCAGAAGTGACAGAAGGCGAAATCGTTGACGATACTTCAGAAAAGATTGCGAAACTGGAACAGCAGGCGGCGGAGAATTTTGATAAGTACCAGCGAAGCTTGGCTGAATTTGATAACTTCCGCAAACGCACCATGAAGGAAAAAGCAACAATGTATGATGATGGTGTGAGAGATACAGTAGAAAAGCTTTTAAGTGTAGTTGATAATTTAGAAAGAGCTGTTGCAGCACAAGAAGGCAAGGCGGAAGAAAACGATAGTTTCTTGAAAGGTGTACAAATGATCTTAAAGCAATTTCAGGAGATTTTACATGGTTTGGGCGTAGAAGAAATTAAAGCCTTGGGTGAAAAATTTGACCCCAACTTACATGCGGCGGTAGCCCATGAAGATGATGAAAACTATGGAGAAAATGAGATTATTCTGGAAATGCTAAAGGGTTATCAATATAAAGACAAAGTCATACGCCATAGTATGGTGAAGGTCGCTAACTAAAAAAATAAGAGATTAATTGATTAATAGGAGGATAAGGTTATGGGAAAAATTATTGGTATTGACTTAGGAACAACCAACTCTTGCGTTGCAGTTATGGAAGGCGGTCAGCCTGTTGTTATTGTAAACAGTGATGGTGCAAGAACAACTCCTTCCGTTGTTGGTTTTGCAAAAAACGGTGAAAGACTGGTTGGTGAGACTGCAAAGCGTCAGGCGATTACAAACCCTGATAATACAATCAGCTCTATCAAAAGAAGAATGGGCGAAAACTACAAAGTAGATATTGAAGGAAAAGGCTATTCTCCTCAGGAGATTTCCGCAATGGTTTTGCAGAAATTAAAAGCGGATGCAGAAAGCTATTTGGGCGAAACTGTTTCTGAGGCGGTTATTACGGTTCCTGCTTATTTTAATGATGCTCAGAGACAGGCAACAAAGGATGCTGGTCGTATTGCGGGCTTGGAAGTAAAGCGTATTATCAACGAGCCTACATCTGCCGCATTGGCATACGGTTTGGATAACGAACATGAACAGAAAATTATGGTTTACGACTTGGGCGGCGGTACATTCGACGTTTCCATTATTGAAATTGGTGATGGCGTTATCGAGGTTCTTTCCACAAATGGTAACACTCGTTTGGGTGGCGATGATTTCGACCAGAGAGTCATTGACTTTTTAGTGGCTGAATTTAAAAAGGCTGAAGGCATGGATTTAAGCAAAGACAAAATGGCAATGCAGAGATTGAAAGAAGCTGCGGAAAAAGCGAAAAAAGAGCTTTCTACAGTAACCACAACCAACATCAACCTTCCTTTCATCACTATGAATCAGGATGGTCCTAAGCACTTGGATGTTACCCTTAGCAGAGCAAAATTTGATGAATTAACAGCTGACTTGGTTGATGGTACTATGGGCCCAGTTCGTCAGGCATTGTCTGATGCAGGACTTAACGCAAGTGAAATTGACAAGGTATTATTGGTTGGTGGTTCCACAAGAATGCCATCTGTACAGGATGCAGTGAAAAAATATACAGGAAAAGAGCCTTTCAAGGGCATTAACCCTGATGAGTGCGTTGCAGTTGGTGCGGCAATCCAGGGTGGTAAATTAGCAGGTGATGAGGGTGCAGGCAGTGTGCTTCTGTTAGACGTTACACCTCTATCCTTAGGTATTGAGACATTGGGTGGGGTTGCAACAAAGCTCATCGACAGAAATACTACAATCCCTACAAACAAAAAACAGGTTTTTTCCACAGCAGACGATAATCAAACAGCAGTTGATATCCACGTTGTACAGGGTGAAAGACCTTTGGCTAAGGATAATAAAACATTGGGACGCTTTAAACTGGATGGCATTGCTCCAGCAAGACGTGGTGTTCCTCAGATTGAAGTATCCTTCGATATTGATGCCAACGGTATTGTAAACGTTTCCGCTAAGGATTTGGGCACAGGCAAGGAACAGAAAATCACCATTACCGCAGGTTCTAACCTCAGCGATGATGAAATCGAAAAGGCAGTAAAAGAAGCAGAACAGTTTGCAGAAGATGACAGAAAGAGAAAAGAAGCAATTGATGCAAAAAATGAAGCAGATTCTTTGATCTTCCAGACAGAAAAGACACTGGGCGAGCTGGAAGGCAAGCTGAGTGATGAAGAAAAGAGCGCTGTAGAAGCTGAATTGAGCAAATTGAAAGATACAGCAAAGGATATGAACGCTGAAACAATGACAGAGGCTGATGTAGAGAGGCTGAAAGCCGCAACAGAAGCGTTGACCCAGGAATTCTACAAGATTTCTGAAAAGTTGTATCAGCAGGCACAGGCAGCTCAGGGTGCAGACCCTAACGGTGCGGACCCAAATGTGGTTGACGGCGAAGGCAAAGAACTGTAAAATAAAAGAGTTCTGCATGGCAAGGGCGGTTATCCGCCCCTGCTTTTGCTGTAAATAGACCTTGAAGGAATAAGGTGGTGAGGAAGTTGGCAGAGAAAAGAGATTATTATGAAATACTGGGGGTAGGCAAAGGCGCTTCTGACGCAGAGCTAAAAAAGGCTTATCGTAAAATGGCAGTGAAATATCATCCTGACCAAAACCCCGGAGATAAAGAGGCTGAGGCAAAGTTTAAAGAAGTCAATGAAGCCTATGAAGTTCTGAGCGATTCTCAAAAAAGAGCGCAATATGACCAGTTTGGCCATTCTGCTTTTGAACAGGGCGGTGCAGGCGGTGGATTTTATGGCCAAGGGTTTGATATGGGAGATTTGGGCGATATTTTCGGCAGCATGTTCGGCTTTGGTGGATTTAGCGGAAGCACCCGCAGAACCGGCCCAAGACGTGGGAATGATATAAATGTAAATATTCAGCTTAGCTTTGCAGAGGCGGCATTTGGCTGCACAAAGGAAATTTCCGTAAGTATATACGATGAATGTGAAACTTGCCATGGAACTGGAGCAAAGACTGGTACCCATGCAGAAAGCTGCCCGAAATGCAATGGCACAGGACAGGAGAGATTTGTTCAACAGTCCATGTTTGGTTCGGTTACCTCAGTGCGTACTTGCAGCCAATGTCAAGGTACCGGGAAGATTATTAAAGATCCATGTTCCACTTGCCGCGGTACAGGTAAGGTGAAGAAGAATAAGAAATATGAAGTGAACATTCCCAAGGGCATCGATAACGGTCAGACCATTCGTTTGGCAAACAAAGGGGAAATTGGTGAAAATGGCGGTGGCTACGGCGATTTACTGGTAACCGTTTATGTACAGCCAGACCCTATGTTTATCAGAAAGGGATTTGATGTGTATTGCGATGTGCCCATTACCTTTGTACAGGCGGCGTTAGGTGGCGAAATCACAATCAAAACCATTGACGGTGAGCAGAAATATAGCGTTAAGCCTGGAACACAACCGGAAACAGTAGTGACTTTAAGGGGTGTTGGTGTCCCCAATTTAAGAAATCCCAAGGTTCGTGGAAACCAGGTTGTAACTTTGAAGGTGCAGATTCCTATAGATTTGAATGAGAAACAGAAAGATTTGTTGCGTCAGTTTTATAAAGATGAGGCTGTAAATACCAATGAAAGTAAGAGTGCCTCCGAAGAAAAAAAATCTTTTTCAGAAAAAATGAAAGATCTGTTTAAGGAGTAAAAACAGGAAAGCATTATTTAAAAATAATACTTGAAAAAAACAGTTTCTTATATTAGAATGTTAAGAACTGATCAGGCAATGGCATAATAGCCATGTGGCCGGGCAAGCAGCAGCAGATAAACGCCTGCGGGACAGTAATATGTTCCTTGTGGGCGTTTTTTATATTATTTTCTCGCCTACATTTGGATAGAATAAAATAGAATTGAAAATGGAGGGTTTTATTTTGGAAGCAGAGAAAAGCAATGCTGAAGAAAATGAGAAAATTGTAATGAGCGTATCCGCAAAATCCATGATAGCAAATATTATTTTGTCCGTTGGCAAGGTGGCAGCAGGTGTGATCGCCAGTTCTGGCGCCATGATTTCTGACGGTATTCATTCTGCGTCAGATGTACTTAGTACCATTGTTGTCATGATAGGATACAAATTATCAGCCAAGGAGTCAGATGAGCATCATCAATATGGGCATGAGAGGATTGAATGCGTTGCGGCATTGATTCTAGCGGGCATTTTATGTGCAACAGGGATTGTCATTGGTTATGAAGGTGTTCTGAAAATCATTCATGCCAATGAGTTGAACTTGGCAATGCCGGGAATATTGGCTTTGATTGCGGCAATTGTATCCATCGTTGTGAAGGAAGGTATGTATTGGTATACCAGAGCTGCGGCAAACAAGGTGAATTCAGGCGCTTTGATGGCAGATGCATGGCATCATCGCTCTGATGCTATGTCCTCCATAGGGAGTATGGTTGGTATTATCGGTGCAAGATTAGGCTATCCTATATGTGACCCTTTGGCAAGCGTCATTATCTGTGTTTTTATTGTGAAGGCAGCTTATGATATTTTTATGGATGCTATTAATAAAATGCTGGATACTGCCTGTGACAATGAGACTGTGGAACGCATGCGTGACATTATTCTTTCCCAAGAAGGCGTAACGGGCATCGACCAAATGCAAACCCGCTTATTTGGCGCCAGAATCTATGTAGATGTGGAAATTGCCGCCAACAGACATATGACATTAAGCGAGGCTCATACCATTGCAGAGCAAGTACATGAAGCAATTGAAAATAATTTTCAAGAAGTTAAGCATTGTATGGTGCATGTGAACCCAGCAGAGGAAGATTTGGTAGGGCAGGAATAGAGAAAAAGGATTATTCTTCTTATTGGAATAATCCTTTTTTTGTGGAACTACATTCGTATTTATTTAAATAGATGAATCTTTAATTGCAGATATTATTTACACTTTTTTCTGAGGATAGAATATAAGAAAAATACTTATGTGATTAAATAATGATGGTAAAATCATTTACTTTACGTTCATCCTCAAACAAAAGTCTTTTTAGCTTTTCTAAGCCATATTCTAAATCCTCTTTTGTATCCGCAGAGGAAATGGCAATGCGAAGGAATTGCTCCTTAGGGGGCGTTCCTACTAAAAAACGATTTGAGTGAAACAAATGTATTCCTTCTTCCATAGCTAACTGCTCCATAGGCAAATCATAAAGAGCCTGGGGCAAGGGTAGCCAACGGCAAAAGGAGAGTGGTGTAGGGGAGATACTGGGAAAATATTGTTCGAAAATCAAATTTCTTTTGTAAGCCAGAGATTTCTTTTTTTCTATAATCTCCTCGGCTATGCCGGTATGAATCATATATGCCCCAGTTTCAATACTAATTGATGAGGTTTTCACATTGATATTAAAAATACCTCGGGCAATCAGGGCAGTAAAGCGATGGGGCACAGACATGATTGCAACCCGCAGCCCCGGGCAAATTGATTTTGATAGGCTAGCAATATAACAGCCCTCTTGGGGGCAGAATACCGAAAGGGGTACATAATCCGGCGGTGCCAGAAATGCATAAATATCATCTTCAATCAGGGTTAGGTGTTGGTTTCTGATGATTTTTGCCAAGGCCTCTTTTCGGGGGGTATCCATTAAGGTTCCCACGGGATTGCTATAGGTAGGAACGAGATATACGCCCTGTATCCCTTGCAAGCGACATTGCATTTCTAAATCCTCGGGAAGAATTCCTTTTTCATCCCCTTGAATGGGCACAAGCTTAATATTTAGCATATTTGCAAGCTCAATAAAGTTGGAATAAGTAAAGCGGTCTGTTGCAATTTTATCTCCATGGTGAAATAACGTAATAAGCACAACCGCAAAGGCATTTTGGCCTCCAGTGGTAAAAAAAATATCTTCTGCATGGGGATGTAGCCCGAATTTAGAAAACCACTTTAATGCTGCACTTTTTTGATAGGGAGAGCCGAAGGGGGCGCTATAGTCCAAAAGGGAATCCACCGAACTGTTTGCCAGAACTTTTTTCATTGCATCTTCTGTATATTGATTCATGAAATCCAATGGTTTAATAATCCCGAATTCAATGGTATTTCGATTTGTTTTGGTATCTTGTATGGCGATGGAAACACCGGCATTTGGAGATACGAATGTACCTCTGCCGATAACGGCATATAGAAACCCATTTAACTGACAGAGCTTGAAGGCTTTTGTAACTGTGCTTAAATTGATATCCAAATAGTCTGCAAGTTCCCTTTGGGGAGGCAGCTTTGTATGGGGTACCAATGTACCGTCTTTAATATCTTGCTCCAAAAGCTTTGCCAAAGAAAGATATAATGGCTGTGTTAATTTTGACTTTTCCGGTTTCCAAGACATAGGATAATCTTCAAATGAATTGACAGGCATACTTTTTCTCCTTTTTTGTATGACATACAATTTCCTCCTTGAAGCCATACAATATGCAAATTATAATTGCATTATAGATGCATTTATACAAATTATCAAGGAGAGGAGCGATATTTATGAAATATTTCGTTGTGGATGCCTTTGCGGAAAATGTGTTTGGGGGAAATCCTGCAGGAGTCTGTGTTCTGGAGGAGCAATTGTCAAAAGAAATGATGCAGAGTATTGCCGCAGAGAATAATTTATCGGAAACGGCATTTGTTTTCAAGAGAGAATTGGGAAAATATGATTTAAAATGGTTTACGCCAATAGTGGAGATTGACCTTTGCGGCCATGCAACTTTAGGAGCAGCTTTTGTTGTTGCCAATTTTATAGATAAAGAGGTTGTGAAAATGGAGTTTTCCACATTAAGCGGTATTTTAACTGTGACGAAAAGTGGTGACTTGCTTGAAATGGATTTTCCCAGCTGGATGCCTATGGAGATTAAGGTGACAGAAGAAATGGAAAAAGCCATTGGCGCAAGGCCTTTAGAGGCATACTTATCAAGAGATTTAATTTTATTGCTGGAGGATGAAAAAAGTGTAATAGAGTTAAAGCCTGATTTTGAGAAAGTAGAGAAGCTGAAAGAAGGTATGCTTTTGGTGGCAACTGCAAAGGGGACAGAATTTGACTTTGTTTCCAGATGTTTTGTGCCAAAAGCAGGAATTGACGAAGACCCCGTTACAGGCTCTGCCCACAGCACCTTGATTCCTTATTGGGCGAATAAATTGGGTAAGGAAGAGATGGTTGCAAAGCAGGTTTCCCAAAGGGGTGGCGTATTGCACTGCAAGAACGCAGGGGAACGGGTACAAATTCGTGGCGGCGCCATACTGTATTTGAAGGGCGAAATATTTGTTTAAGAGATACATTGACTAAGCAAAAGGGTTGTGCTAAGGAATGGGCACAGCCTTTTTATATTATTAAACATGCTTAGTTTGCAGGGTTTTACCATTCATAATGCGATTTATTTTCATTGTGTGAAAAAGAAAAATATTTATGGAAAAATCAGAATAAAAATCATTTTCATAAGAAAATTTAGGTATATTTTTAAATATAACTAAATATTATTAAATGAAATACTTGACAGAGAAAAATGCAAGTGCTACAATTAGCAAAAATTGAAACCGTAGAACAAGAAGAGTAGGCATAACAAATCACTTTCAGAGAGTCGTTGGATGGTGTGAAGCGGCAGTGTTGTTGTTCCGAATGGACTTGTGAGGGCGGAAAGAAATCGCTTAGGCGAAAGTAATGTCCGACGGGAACCCTGTCCGTTATCAGTGGGGTGTGTATGTTTGTACATAAAATGAGTGATCTGTATTTTTTTAATACAGGTAATTTGGGTGGTATCGCAGAGGCTATAAGCTTTTGTCCCTTGGTTAAGGGGCAAAGGCTTTTTTTATTACCAAAAATCGAAAGGAGCGCCATTATGAGCATGAAACCAAACGCAGAAACAATTAGCAAGCTGGCAGAAAAATATGAAATGATACCCATTGCAAAGGAGATTTACGCTGATGTGATCACACCGATTTCTTTGTTAAGAAGAATTTCCAAGCATCATCACCGATATTTTCTTCTGGAAAGCATAGAGGGAGGGGAAAAGTGGGGCAGATATTCCTTTCTTGGTTTTAATCCCATTATGCGTATTACCTGCAGGAATGGCGCGGTGGTGGTAGAAGAAAACGGAGAGCGAAAACTAATTGGAGAGGAGCCTTTTGAGGCACTTAGGAAGCTAATGAAGCAATATAAAGCGCCAAAGCTGCCTGATATGCCTCCTTTTACAGGCGGCTTGGTTGGATATTTTGCCTATTCCGTGATTGGTTATTGTGAACCAACATTGGATATTTCCAAAGATGAAATAGACGATTATGATTTTATGCTTTTTGATAAGGTCATTGCCTATGACCACTTGAAGCAAAAAATACAAATTATTGTGAACATGAAAACAGATCAGGTTTTAGAAAACTATGGTGAGGCAATATCGGAGATAGAAAATCTCTCAGCGTTTATAACAAATCAGATGCCTACAGAAAGAGAGACTACAAAAAGCGTGCCCCATTTCACTTGCAATTTTACGAAAGAGGAATTTTGTCAGGCTGTGGAACGGGTGAAAGAATATATCTACGATGGAGATATTTTTCAGGCAGTTATCTCAAGGCGTTTTGAAACGGATTACAACGACAGTTTACTCAATGCCTATCGAGTGCTTAGAACCACAAACCCATCACCTTACATGGTGTTTATGCAATGTGATAATACCCAGATACTTTCTGCCTCCCCCGAGACACTTGTAAAGCTTCGGGATGGAAAGATTTCCACCTTCCCCATTGCAGGGTCGAGACCAAGGGGGTTGACAGAGGAAGAGGATACAGCTTTTGAAAAAGAGTTGATGGCAGATGAAAAAGAGCTTTCTGAGCACAATATGCTGGTGGATTTGGCGAGGAACGATATTGGTAGGATAGCAAAGCCCTTAACGGTTTCTGTTGCTGAATATATGAAGGTCATAAAATATTCAAAAATCATGCACATTTGTTCTGAAGTGAATGGAGAACTGAGAGAGGGGCTAGATGCTTACGATGCAGTCAAGGCAATTCTTCCCGCAGGAACCCTTTCCGGTGCACCAAAGGTGAGAGCTTGCGAGATCATTGAGGAAACGGAACGATGCCCCAGAGGGATTTATGGGGGGGCATTGGGATACATTGATTTTACAGGGAACTTGGATACTTGCATTGCCATTCGTATGGCAGTGAAAAAAAACAACAAGGTTTTTGTTCAGGCAGGGGGCGGCATTGTGGCGGACAGCGTGGGTGAATCCGAATATTTGGAGAGTGAGAACAAAGCTAAGGCAGTCATAAACGCCATTATAAACGCAAAGGAGGCAAATGACCTATGATTGTGGTAATTGATAATTTTGATAGCTTTACATACAATCTGGTACATCTCGCATATCAGTTTGATGATGATATAAGGGTGTTTAGAAATGACAGCATCACTCCCGAGGAGATTGACCAGCTTCATCCGAATAGCATTATTATTTCACCTGGACCTTGCTACCCCCATGAAGCGGGAATCAGTGAAGCGGTCATTCAAAAGCTTGGGAATCAGTATAAGATTTTGGGGGTGTGTTTAGGGCATCAGGCAATTTGTGAGGTTTATGGTGCAAAAATCGTTCATGCAAACAGGCTGATGCATGGTAAACAAAGCGAAATTGAAATAGACAATTCTGCACCCATTTTCGAGAATTTACCAAAGAGAATAAAAGCGGCAAGATATCATTCTCTTGTGGCACAACGGAGCACAATACCTGAAACCCTGGAGATTCTTGGGGAGGTTGATGGGGAGGTTATGGCGGTAAAGGTGAAGGATAAGCAGATTTATGGTTTGCAGTTTCACCCAGAGTCCATTTTATCTCAGTACGGCAGTGAAATTATGAAAAACTTTCTAGAATTATAAATCGGAGGTGAATTTTTATGATAAAGAAAGCAATGAAACTGGCCATGGAAAAACACAATATTTCAACAGAGATGGCGGAAGAGGTAATGAATGAGATCATGTCGGGAAGTGCTTCAGAAACTGAAATGGCGGCATATTTGACAGCTCTTCGCATGAAGGGAGAAACTATAGACGAGATTACTGCAAGTGCAAAGGGAATGCGCAAAGCCTGCACCAGACTACTCCACGATAAGGACGTTCTAGAAATTGTGGGTACCGGGGGGGATGAAGCGTTTACCTTTAACATCTCTACCATTTCAGCTTTTGTGATTTCAGCGGCGGGGGTACCTGTTGCAAAGCACGGCAATAGAAGCGTTTCCAGCAAATGCGGAGCGGCAGATGTTTTGGAGAGCTTAGGTGTAAACATTGCCGCGGAAATAGATGTCATGACCAAATGCCTTGAAGAAAATAATATCTGCTTCATGTATGCTCAGAAATATCACCCATCTATGAAGTTTGTAGCACCTGTGAGAAAAAGCTTGGGGGTGAGAACAATTTTTAATATTCTTGGCCCCCTTGCAAACCCCGCAGGGGCAAATATGGAGTTGATGGGGGTTTATGATAAGGCACTGGTTCGCCCTCTCGCCCAAGTTATGTTGAATCTGGGAGTCAAGGCGGGAATGGTGGTTTGCGGCGATGATGGTTTGGACGAAATCACCATGACAACCACAACAACAGCCTGTGAGATACGAAACGGAAAGTTAAAAAGCCGTGTGATTGACCCTGAGGATTACGGTTTTACCTATTGTCAGCCATCAGAGCTTGTAGGTGGTAATCCTGAGGAAAATAAGAAAATAGCCTTGGATATTCTTTCTGGGAAGGAGCAGGGGGTAAAACGGGATGTGGTGCTTTTGAATGCAGGGGTTTCCCTCTATATTGCAGAGAAATGTCATACCATTCAAGAGGGGATTCAGATTGCAAAGGAAATGCTGGAAAGCGGCAAGGCAATGGAGAAGCTGGAAGTCTTTATTCAAGCAACGAACCGATGATTGGGGGGAGAATATGATTCTGGATGAGTTGGCAAACAGTGCACGAAAACGTATAGCGGAACAGAAAAAAAGGTTTTCCTTGGAGGAAATGAAGGAGCTTGCTAAAAGCAATAACACAAATACTCCCTTTGCCTTTGAGAAAGCCTTGCGAAAAGAGGGTCTTGCTTTTATTTGTGAGGTGAAAAAAGCAAGTCCTTCCAAAAGCATTATTACACAGGACTTTCCTTATTTGGAAATTGCAAAGGAGTATGAACAAGGGGGAGCAGACTGTATTTCTGTCCTGACTGAGCCTACAAAATTTCTTGGGCGAGATGAGTATCTGGCTGAAATCAGTAAGCAGGTGAAAAGCCCGCTTTTGCGAAAGGATTTCACGGTGGATGCGTATATGATTTATCAAGCAAAAGCCTTGGGAGCTTCGGCAGTTTTATTGATTTGTGCTTTGCTGGAAACCGATACATTAAAGCAATATATAAAAGTCTGCGACAATTTGGGTTTGAGTGCCCTTGTGGAGGCTCATGATGAAACAGAGATTGCTTCAGCGGTAAAGGCGGGAGCAAGAATCATTGGTGTGAATAACCGAAATTTAAAGGATTTTACTGTTGACATTCAGAACTGCGTTAGACTGAAAAGATATATCCCAAAGGATGTAATTACCATCGGGGAAAGTGGCATAAAAACTGCGACAGATATTGCAAAAATAAGAGACGCAGGACTGGACGCCGTCTTGATTGGGGAAACCCTAATGCGGGCAAACGATAAAAAGAAAGAGCTGGAAGCTCTGAAAGGAGAATTATGAATATTAAAATATGCGGTTTGAGCCGAGAAGAAGATATTACAATGGCAAACACATATAAGCCTAATTTCATTGGGTTTGTGTTTTACCCACCAAGTGCAAGATATGTGTCCCCTGAAAAAGCTGCTCAGCTAAAGGGTAAACTGGATTTGGGTATCAGTGCAGTTGGCGTATTTGTAAATGAGGAGATTTCTCTGATTGCAGACCTTTGCTCCCAAGGAATTATTGATATGGTTCAACTTCATGGAGATGAGGATGAGGATTATATCCGTCAGTTAAAAGAGGTTGTACAAAATCCCATTATAAAGGCGGTGCGGGTAAAAAATGCAGGGGAGATTTTGGCGGCGGAAAAACTTCCTTGCGAGTATTTATTATTAGATACTTACCGAGAGTACAATTACGGTGGTAGCGGAGAGGCCTTTGACCATAGAGTGATTCCCCCTATCAAAAAACCATATTTCCTAGCAGGGGGATTAAATGCCAGTAATATGGGCAAGGCGGCAAGAACCTGCAAGCCCTTTGCCTTTGATGTGAGCAGTGGTTGTGAAACAAATGGATATAAGGATGACAGAAAGTTTATGGGTGTGGTAGCCCTCGCAAAGCTACTATAAGAGGAAGGATTGATTATATGAAAGAGAAACAAGGCAGGTTTGGAGAGTTCGGTGGACAGTTTATACCTGAAACTTTAATGAACGCAGTGATTGAGCTTGAAGAGGCTTATCACAAATACAAGGGTGATCCTGAATTTGTGGCAGAGCTGGAGGATTTATTGAGTAACTTTGCGGGGCGCCCTTCAAATCTTTATTATGCAAAGCATATGACAGAGAAGCTTGGTGGTGCAAAGATTTATTTGAAGCGAGAGGATTTGAATCATACTGGTTCCCACAAAATCAATAACGTTTTAGGGCAGGTGCTCTTGGCAAAGAAAATGGGAAAGACAAGAGTTATTGCGGAAACAGGTGCAGGTCAGCATGGTGTTGCAACGGCAACAGCCGCGGCACTGATGGGGTTGGAATGCGAAATTTATATGGGAAAGCACGATACTGACCGTCAAGCCTTAAATGTGTATCGTATGGAGCTTTTGGGCGCAAAGGTGCATTCCGTTACCAGCGGAACGATGACCCTGAAGGATGCAGTAAACGAAACTTTTCGGGAGTGGACACAAAGAATTGATGATACCCATTATGTTTTGGGTTCGGTAATGGGGCCTCATCCGTTTCCGTTGATCGTGCGTGATTTTCAGGCGGTGATCAGCAAGGAAATCAAGGAGCAGGTGCTAGAGAAGGAGGGCAGATTACCTGATGCTGTTCTTGCCTGTGTAGGTGGAGGGAGCAATGCCATGGGAGCATTTTACAATTTTATTGAGGATAAGGAGGTGCGGCTCATTGGTTGTGAAGCGGCGGGAAGAGGTGTTGACACAAAGGATACCGCCGCAACCATGGCTACAGGCAGTGTTGGTATTTTTCATGGCATGAAGTCTTATTTTTGTCAGGATGAATATGGTCAGATTGCTCCTGTTTATTCTATTTCAGCGGGGTTGGACTACCCAGGGATTGGGCCTGAGCATGCTTATTTAAGAGATGCAGGCAGAGCAGAATATGTTCCTGTTACTGATGATGAGGCGGTGGAAGCCTTTGAATATCTTTCAAGAATTGAAGGAATCATTCCTGCAATTGAAAGTGCCCATGCAATTTCCTATGCAATGAAGCTGGCACCTACCATGGGGAAAGACCAAATCATAGTAGTAAATGTTTCGGGGCGAGGGGATAAAGATGTGGCGGCGATTGCAAGATACAAGGGGGTTGAGATTTATGAATAAATTGACAGCACAAGACTACATAGACAAAGCGTTTTCCAAAGGAAAAGCATTCATTCCCTTTATTACTTGTGGTGACCCGGATTTGGAAACCACAGAGAAGCTGGTTTATGCTATGGAGGAAGCTGGGGCTGATTTGATTGAACTGGGGATACCTTTTTCCGACCCAGTTGCCGAAGGCTTGGTGATTCAAGAGGCCAGTCAGCGGGCTTTAAATTGCGGTACTACAACAGATGAAATTTTTGCAATGGTTAAGAAAATTCGAGAAAAATCTAATGTACCCCTTGCCTTTATGACCTATGCCAATCTTGTGTTTACCTATGGTCTGGACAGATTTCTTTTGAAATGTAAGGACTGCGGTATCTGCTGTGTCATTCTTCCTGACATTCCTTTTGAGGAAAAGGGAGAAATGGGGGATAAATTTCAGGAATACGGAGTTAAGCAGATTTCTCTCATTGCTCCCACATCTAAACATAGAATCAGTAAAATTGCGGCGGAGGCAGAAGGGTTTGTTTATTGTGTTTCGTCTTTGGGGGTTACGGGAACCAGAAATGAAATTACAACAGATGTTGGGGCAATGGTGGCAAGGTTGAAAGAGATTAAGGATATCCCCTGTGCCATTGGCTTTGGCATTTCAAACCCTGAAACTGCTGCGGAAATGAGTACGGTTGCCGATGGTGTTATTGTGGGAAGTGCAATTGTGAAAATGGTGGGAGCTTATGGGAGAGAATGTATAGAGCCTGTATCTGAATTTGTTAGGACTATGAAGGCCGCTATGGGGCAGTATTAATTGAAGATTTAGAGGTGACGTTATTTATCTAAATAAAAACGTGGTATAAATCTATAGATAATAAAATGAGGAGGCAACGGGATAAAAACCGCATGCCTCCCAAATTTCAACTTTGTTTAAAAAGAGTTGATATTAATAGAAATACTTATATTTCCGTGATATTTTTTTATTGTGATGTTACGGAAGCTGTTATGGGTATTTATAGTCTCCATATGATAGGCAAAAGGCTTTTTTATCCCAGAGGTTAATATGAATCGTTACATCAATTCAGTTCATTTTTCAAAGCAAATTCTAGAAAAGCTTCCAGTCCCTCCAAAATATCCGTATGGGTAATATCGAAATCTCCTGAATACCAAGGGTCAGCAATATCTCTGGGGCGCTGTGAGAAATCCAAAAGACGATATACTTTCTTTTGAGGGTCATGCCCTAAGATTCTCATTATATTTTTTGTGTTATAGGCCTCCATTACCAGCAGATAATCAAAATCAACATAGTCCTGTTTAGTCACTTGCCGAGCTGTTTTTCCACTGCAATCTATTCCCAAAGAGTTTAGTTTTTTCTTTGCTGGGGGATAGACAGTATTACCGATTTCTTCTCGACTGGTGGCGGCGGAGGCAACATAAAAATCTTGATTTAGCCCCTTTTTTATCAACATATCTCGAAATAGAAATTCTGCCATAGGGGAACGACAGATATTTCCATGGCATACAAATAATACACGAATCATATGGAACTCCTTTCTCCATTTACGTTTATCATAAGCTGTTGATACAGCTCAGGCCGTCGGTCAGATTTTAGAGGGAATTTATTTCTACATTGAAGGGCTTCCTCACAAGAAATATCAAAGGTTGTAAGATTGGTTCCATCTTTTGCTTGGGCAAGTATTTTTCCACGTGGGGAGATTACCATGCTATCGCCAAAATACGCAAGGCCACCACCGGTGCCTGCCCGATTTACACCCACCACAAAGGCTTGGTTTTCGATGGCCCTTGCTTTTAATAGAATTGACCAATCTTCTTTACGAGATACAGGCCAGTTGGCAATGACCACTAATAAAGTGCTTTGCTTAGAGGCAATCTGAAAAATTTCAGGAAACCGCAAGTCATAGCAAATGAAGGGTGACAAGGTAAAATCTTTTATTTGGCAGAAAGCCAGCGTGGTTCCTCCTATATAAAATTCCTTCTCGGTACCAAAAGAAAAGGGGTGGATTTTTGCATAGTTAGCCAGAAGTTCCCCTGTGGCAGATAGGATGACACATTGATTTTCAGCTTTTTGGGAATCCACAATAGGCAGGCCGAAACAGATTGCCATGTGATGCAAGATAGCTTGTTGTTTGAAAAATTGAATGGTCTCACTGGTTTCAAAAGCTTCCCCCAATTCCTTTATGTTTACGGTAAAACCTGTTAAGGTCATCTCGGGGAATACCATAAAATCCACGTTTTCTTTTGCACCAGTAAGAATCATTTCCTGGCAAAGCGTTCTTGCATATTGTTTATGTTCAAAGCCCATATCTATTTGAGCCAGACCGATACGCATCAGCTTCGCCTCCTCTTAACTCCATTCTTTCCATACATCGGGACAGTAGCCTAATGTAAAATCCTTTCCGTTTCTCACAATGGGAGTCATAAAAAGAACAGGATTTTCCAACAAGGTGCCCTCCCGTTTACTTTCATCAATATAATCCATAAACAAGGTTTGATATGCTTTTGCTTTGCGGTCAATCATATCCTCCAGTGGAATACTCCTCTTTGCAGCTTCAAAAACGCTTTTACTCATTCCGAATTCATGAATGTTAATATATTGGTAAGGTATTTTTCTCTCTTTAAAATAACGTTCTGCTTTTTTTGTGTCAAAACTCTTTTGGGAGCCATAGATTTGTATATTCATCATGAACACTCCTTTCCATCTATTCTGATTTTAGTTGAAATTAAGATAAGATACAAGCTAAAGGATATGCAAAACAAAAGAAAGTATTATATTTAATGAAAGGGGGTTTTGGCATTTTAATTTGTTGAAAAAAAACTTCTAATTATGTTAGAATTGAAGGGTGTCAAAAAGTATCAAAAAATGTAGTTAGAAAAATATAGATTTGATTCGTAAATTGAAAGGGAGTGTTTCAATGAGGATGATTTCATGGAATGTGAATGGCTTGCGTGCCGCAGTTGGCAAAGGCTTTATGGAATATTTTAAGGAAGTGGATGTAGATATTTTCTCATTACAGGAAACAAAGCTTCAAGAGGGGCAGATAGAATTAGATACAGAGGGGTATTTTCAATATTGGAATTACGCTCAGAAAAAGGGCTATTCCGGAGTTGCTGTATTCACAAAAAAAGAGCCTTTATCTGTTTCTTATGGGTTGGGCCATGATGCCCATGATACCGAGGGAAGAGTAATTACACTAGAGTTTGAGGAGTTTTATCACATTACAGTGTATACACCGAACTCTCAGCAAGAAAATGCAAGGCTTGATTACCGTATGGCGTGGGAGGATGCTTTTCGGGGGTATGTTTCCGATTTAGATGAGAAGAAGCCTGTGATTATCTGCGGTGATTTAAATGTTGCCCATAATGAAATAGACCTGAAAAATCCCTCTTCTAACAGACGCAGTGCAGGATTTACTGATGAGGAAAGAGGGAAGTTTACCCAGCTGCTAAGTGCCGGTTTTATTGATACATATCGCTTCTTTTATCCTGATGCAACGGGTAATTATTCTTGGTGGAGCTACCGTTTTAATGCAAGGAAAAACAACGCAGGTTGGCGCATTGATTATTATGTTGTTTCTGAAAGACTGAAAGAGAGGCTTGTGGATGCAAAGATTCATAGTGATATTATGGGTTCGGACCATTGCCCTGTGGAGCTAGCGATTAAGCTATAATAAAATGACACATAAGAAGAAGACCCGTGAATCCACGGGTCTTTTATCATCTATATTTTATAGCATAAAAGCAATTTATGCAGTTTTCTTTTTACCAAAAATAACACGGCATCCTTCAATCGCCAAGTCAATTGCCAGAGCAATCAATAAAACGATGAATAGAATTTGCAAGCCTTCCGTTGAAAGAGTTGCAGTTCCAGCAGAAAAGGCAACCACGTTTTTAATTAACGTAATAACCAATGCGCTTAATGTTGCAATAAGCATAAAAATCATTGGAAATATAAACATTTTATTATTCTTGCCGATATTGCCTAACCAAGCAGCAGCAGCCAAGAGAGCCAGCGCCGCTAAGAGCTGATTGGCTGAACCGAACAATGGCCAAATTTTAGCATAACCGCCGGCTGCCATGATACCACCGATGATAACAGTAACAAGGGTTGCAAAATAAGGATTTGCACAAACCTTTTTAAAACCTGTTAATGTTTTTGGATCGGTTCCTTCGGGAATAAAGAACTCTTGGAACATATATCTTGCCAATCTTGTTGCTGTATCCAAAGAAGTGAGACAAAAAGCGGATACTGCCAAAATGATGATAGCATATGCCACATTATAAGCGGATTCCAAACCGATGGCAGCAATCATGGATGCAATACCTGTGGCAAAAACCTGGGTAGGCGTTCCATTGGGCATTGCACCATCAGCAAAAAGAATGCCCACTGCAATTAAAGAGATGACTGCCAAAGCACATTCAATTAACATGCCACCGAAGCCAATAATTTTGGCATCTTTTTCTGAATTAAGCTGTTTGGAAGTTGTACCAGAACCCACCAAGCTATGGAAGCCGGAAATAGCACCGCAGGCAACGGTGATAAAGAGCATGGGGAACAAGGAGCTGTTTCCGTTAATCCCCTGAAAGCCAGTGAAGGCGGGCAGCTCAATAGCGGGATGACTTCCAACGATACCCACAACAGCTGCAATCATCATGCCATATAGAAGGAATGAATTTAAATAATCTCTGGGTTGGAGCAAAATCCAAACCGGCGTAACAGAAGCAACAAAAATGTATATTAAAATAAGGATTAACCAAGTAGTTGCTGATAAATAAATGGGGAAATTTAAACCAATGGCAATACATGCGATAATGGCAATAATACCTACAACAGTTGCCACACTAAGAGGTGCGTTTTTACGATAGACCAAAGCACCGAAAATAATTGCAATAATGATGAATAATACCGAAATTGTTGCTGTGGAGCCATTTGCCGGAACGATGTCACCCTCTGGTGTAAAGCCGTTAAAGGTTCCAACAACGATACTTGCAAAAGCTGCAACAACCAGGAGTAAAGTTAGATAAGCAAAAATTAAGAACAGCTTTTTCGCTTTTGCACCGACGTTTTGTTCAATGACATGACCAATTGATTTTCCTTTGTGGCGAATTGATGCGAAAATTGAAGAAAAATCTTGAACAGCACCAAAGAAAATACCGCCAATGAGGATCCAAAGCAATACAGGAAGCCAACCAAAAATAGCTGCCTGAATGGGGCCATTAATGGGACCTGCACCTGCAATGGAAGCAAAGTGGTGACCCATTAATACAGGGGCTTTTGCAGGGACATAGTCCACACCATCCTGTTGTGTGTGTGAGGGTGTTTCTTTTGAGGGATCTACCCCCCATTGCTTTGCCAGCCAGCCGCCGTATGTAATGTAGCCAATAACAAGTACAGCAATAGAGATGATTAATAATAACAATGAATTCATAAATATCCTCCTTTCCAAGGAAATGCATTAAAATATAGATGATTAAGATAAAATATTTTGCAGCAACGGCAGGAGCTCTTTTCCCCTGTGATTAGAATAGACCTTTCCGTTGCTGAGGTCTACCGCAGCGATTCTAAGGTACATCCATCCATGTAAGGAAAACAGATAGGTTTTATGGTAGTTGGTTTTTTTTATTTGCTGAATGATTTCATCTGGGAGCAAATCTGAAATTAAAATTAAGGTAACGTAGGAATACATATGCTCACTATGGGGCTTAATCTGTGCTAGGCCAAGTTGTAAGACCTCTTTTTTTAAGGAAATAAACCCTTCCGTATTCGGAACATCGGCAAAGGCGAAGTATGCATATTCGTTCATTTCCGTTGCCCAAAGCTTTGCTGCGCGCACCAAAACATATTTTTCTGAGCGTGAGTGGAACTGCGCAACAGCAGGAAATTGGCTGGAACCAAGGGCAACATCATATTGGATATCGAAAAAAGCCTCATAGGACGGCATAAGCTTTTGTAAGAAAAGTTCTTTTGTCATAGGTCACCTCGGAATGCATTGTATTGTTTTATATTAGTATACTCCTACGGCAAGTGGTATTACAACTTGGAAGTGGCTTTTCGATTTAATTCAGCATCTTAAGAGTCGGGAGAGGAGAAAAGAAAAATAGAATGCCATTTTTTTACAAAAAAATTAACGGTAGATTGATAAAAAATATGCAATATTCATAACGATTTTGTATCTTAAAAAAAACGATTAGATATTTTGATAAATGAATAAAAAAATAGTAATAATATTTAATTTGCTTGAATCGATTTGTTACTACAAAATCTCCAAAAAAAACTCCCTAAAAACAGAACTATCACATACAAGTCATTAGTTGGGAGGCAATTTCCTCCGTTAATGAAGTGTATCGGTTTGTTTTAGGGAGTTTATTTTATTTTCTAATTTAAGTTACCTTCCTGCTTCAAGGGAAGAAAGTTTTTCTAACAAAATATTACTACGATCAATGAAGCTGGTCATTTCTTCGGATGTCAAGGGGCGATGGCTCATCAATGCCAAGTCGTAAACATGGCGGGAGAGCATTTCAACGTCCTCTTTCTTTTCCTCTTTTTCACTCATATCCAACAGATTTTTTACAAGGCCATTGGAGCGATTGAGCACTAAGGTTTCCTCCGGCTTCACATCTGCAAACATTGCTTTTAATTCAGTGGCATTCCCATATGCCTCCATCATCTCCAGCATACGACGGGATTTTTCGCTTAAAAGAAGCATGGCGGAAATACTTTCGGCTTTCAAATCTTCCACACTTACTTTCAGGGAATCGTTTTGCAAAAGCCCACGGAAGAAAGCTTCCATTCGTGTGTTTGTATGTTCTTCAGCTTGTTTTTTAGCCTCAGAGATTTCCGTATCCTCTTTTTTCTGTAAGGTTTCAGAAATGTCTGCATCAATACGCTGAATAGAGACTCCAGTGTTTTTGTACTCCAAGAAAGATACAAAGGGTTTGTCAACAGGGGTAGAGAGAATAGCCGCTTCCAGACCTTGCTCCTTAAACAGACGAATATACTGTGCCTGTAAATTTTCGTCAGAAACAAAGAACAGCTTATTTTCATGCTTTTCTTTATTTTTTTCTAAATATTCGGGAAGAGTTTCGTATACGCCGTCAGTGGTTTTGAACAATAACGCATCCTTCACTTTGTCATAAAATTTCTCTTCTCTCATACAGCCATATTTAATGAAAACACCAATATCATTCCAGAAGCTTTCGTAAACGGAACGTTCATTTTTGAAAAGCTGAGTCAGCTTATCTGCAACCTTTTTTGTAATATAGGTGCTCATTTTTTCAACATAACCATCATTTTGCAAAGCACTACGGGATACGTTTAGGGGCATATCGGGGCAATCCAAAACGCCTTTTAATAGGAGGAGAAATTCTGGCACAACCTCTTTGATATTATCCGCAATATATACTTGGTTGGCATAGAGTTTAATTTCTCCATCCATCACGTCCATATGCTCTACAAGCTTAGGGAAATATAAAATTCCTTTTAGGCGGAAGGGATAGTCCATATTCAAATGAATCCAAAACAAAGGGTCATTCATATCAAAAAATACCTGGTGGTAAAAAGCCTTATATTCCTCATCCGTACAGTCCTTAGGCTGTTTTTGCCATAAAGGGGTGGTATCGTTCAAAGGCTTAGGATCTTCATTATCCTCAGCTTTTTTTGCTTCCAGCTTTTCTAAAGCATCTTCTTTGGTGAGGTTTTCTGCCTCTTCAGGAGAGATATGGATAGTATTAGATTCTTTTTGTTCAGCTTCCTTTTCTGCTTCTGTTGATTCTTTTACAATATCAACAAAAATAGGTACCGGCATAAAGGAGCAATATTTGCGAAGGGCAGCATAAAGGGTGGATTCTTCTAAAAATTCTTTGCCATCCTCACCTAAATAGAGGGTAATGGTGGTACCTCTTGTTTCTCTGTTGCCAGCGTCCATTTCATAATCAATACCACCTTCGCAAAGCCATTTTGCCCCTTGAGCTTCCGCTTGATAGGAAAGGGTATCAATCTCTACTTTATCTGCAACCATAAAGGCGGAATAAAAACCCAATCCAAAATGGCCGATGATTTCATTTTCTTGCTCAGCCTTTTCTTGGAATTTCGCAAGAAAATCTGTAGCTCCGGAAAAAGCGATTTGGTTAATGTATTTTTTGATTTCATTTGCAGTCATACCAATTCCATTGTCAATGATTTGCAGGATATGAAGGTCTTGATTTAAAACAACATGAATTTCAAATTTTTCGTCCTCAGGGATTTCTGCTTCCCCCATGCGTGCAAGTTTTTGCAGTTTTGTAACGGCATCGCAGGCGTTGGATACCAATTCTCTGACAAAAATATCTTTGTCAGTATAGAGCCACTTCTTAATAATGGGCAGGAAATTCTCACTGTTAATAGACAGATTTCCTTTTTCGTTCATTTCGCATAACCTCCTAAAACAAAGATTGTTTGTAGCATGTATCACACATTGTAATTTTAGCCAATTGAGCAGAAAAAGTCAATAAAAAATTAGCACTCGGATTAAATGAGTGCTAACAATTTATGTTTCAATTTGTATTGGTATTTCATGCTTTTTGAAAAAGCTTATAATATCTTCATCCCATTGCTTGGTTGCTTTTTGCTCTAAGGAGAAGGTCTCCTCGGTAATGGAGGTGGTGCACAAGAGGGTGCCTTCTCGAAACAGAAGATTTAAAAAAACTGCTTTTGCATTGGGGTATCTTTCAATTTTCTCCTTTGGAAGAGAAAAAACCAATTTCATGCTTTTCGGAAGACGTTTTCCTTTTACCGTTTCAAAAACAAAGGGTTTGATGTCCGCCCAAAGACAAAATGGCTCGGTGTCATCTTCCGTCAGGAAGCTTTCCTCTTTTTTGCCATTTATGGTGAAGGACGCAAAGGAGTAAATCTCCCCTTGGCGGAAGGTGAAGTGGTCAAAAACATCCCCTTTTAATAAATATGCCATCAATTTTTTAGTATCAAAAACGGTAAATGCTAACATGATTGTTCCTCCCGAAATATTTTTGAAAAGGATTTAAAATACAATTTTCAAAAAGTGAAAAAGTTTATGTTTATATGGTTAGATAAATAGTCTCATTAAAATTTTCGTATTCCTAATGTTTGTTTTATTCTACTATGAAAAGTTAGAAAAAACAAATAAAATGATGCCGGCAGGCAGTCAGGCAAATTTTATTTGGAAATGAATTGCGTTTAAAGACAGGCTATATTATAATATTATAATTATGACATGGGGATGAATCATTTTAGCTTAAAATGGGGAAATGACCTGTTTGGTCCATTGGTAATAAGAAACTGTTGAGTTATTTTGTGTATACTTCTTGAGGGAAGTTTTTATTTGGACGGATTCATAACTTGGAAAAATCCCTAATCAAGTTGTATGCCAGCATGAAACAGTGCTTTTTTGCTTAAATTTTATAAGGGTATCCATTGGCACAATGATGTTTGAAATGCGAAAAAATGGGAATCCTTTATTGAAATGTTGATTTGAAACGTTTACTTTATGTAGTATTATTTTAGTAGGACAACCACAATTTTGGGAGGATAGCAATATGGCAGAAGAAAAGATTATGGAGAATGGCGGATTAGGTGCGACTGGAAACTTTATACATAGTTATATCCAGGAGGACTTGAAGGGGGAATTAAATAAAATTCATACCAGATTCCCACCTGAACCTAATGGCTATTTGCATATTGGACACGCAAAATCCATCTGCCTGAACTTTGGTTTGGCAAATCTTTACGGAGGAAAGTGCAATTTGCGCTTTGACGATACAAACCCTGCAAAGGAAGATGTAGAATATGTTGATTCTATCCGTGAGGATGTAAAGTGGCTGGGATTTGATTGGGAAGACAGATTATATTATGCGTCCAGCTATTTTGAGCAGTACTATCAGGTTGCTTTAAAGCTGATTCGAGACGGCAAGGCTTTTGTTTGTGATTTGCCTGCGGAGGAAATGCGCCAATACCGTGGAACATTAAGCACACCGGGGAAGGAAAGCCCTTATCGCAATAGAAGTGTGGAAGAAAATTTGGATTTATTTGAACGCATGAAAAACGGCGAATTCCCTGATGGTTCCCGTACACTCAGAGCCAAAATTGACATGGCTTCTCCCAACATTAACATGAGAGACCCTGTTATTTATAGAATCGCCCACGCAACCCATCATACAACAGGGGATGCATGGTGCATTTATCCTATGTATGATTTTGCCCATCCTTTAGAGGATGCCATTGAAGGAATTACCCATTCCATTTGCACCATGGAGTTTGAAGATCATCGCCCTCTATATGATTGGGTGGTGAGAGAAGCAGGGTATTTGGTGAACCCTCCCAGACAGATTGAGTTTGCCCGTTTGGGGATGACAAATACAGTGATGAGCAAAAGAAAGCTCCGTGCTTTGGTTGAGGATGGCTTGGTTGACGGTTGGGATGACCCACGTATGCCTACCATCAGTGGCTTGCGCCGCAGAGGATATACCCCCGAATCCATTCGGGATTTTTGTGAGCGTATTGGTGTATCCAAGGCAAACAGTATGGTTGACAGCGGTTTATTGGATTACTGTATTCGTGACGATCTGAAGGCGAAGGCAAAGGTTGTTATGGCGGTTTTGGATCCATTGAAGCTTGTCATTACAAATTATCCTGAAGGCCAAGTGGAAATGATGGAGTTGGAAAACAACCCAGAAACTCCTGAGCTTGGCACAAGAAGAGTACCTTTTACCAGAGAGCTATATATCGAAAGAGAAGATTTCATGGAGGAGCCTGTGAAAAAGTTCTTCCGTTTGGCTCCGGGCAAGGAAGTACGCTTAAAAGGTGCATATTTTGTGACTTGTACTGATTTTGTGAAGGATGAGAATGGACACGTTGTAGAAGTACATTGCACCTATGATCCTGAAACAAGAAGTGGCAGTGGCTTTGAGGGAAGAAAAGTAAAGGGAACCCTTCATTGGGTGAGTGCAACGGAAAATGTTCAGGCTACAGCAAGATTATATGACTATATGATGCTGGATAATCCTGAAGATTCTAACGGTGAAATGATTATGAACCCCAATTCTTTAGAGGTAAAGGAATGCTTTATTGAGCCCGCTGTAAAAGAGGCTGCAAAAGGGGATCGCTTCCAGTTTATGCGTAACGGATACTACATTGTTGACACAAAGGATACCACAGAGGAAAAATTAGTATTTAACCGAATTGTATCGCTAAAAAGTTCTTTTAAATTATCTTAATGAATATGACCAATGGATAATACTCATCCGTTGGTCTTTTTTATTGCTTTCCTATCTTAAATTAAATACACAGTTTTGAGGGGAGAGGAAAACATATTGTACATTTCATTTTAATTTAAATGCTGATTGGCATATTGCTTCTTAGAACATAAAGGCAATGCATATTAAATGGTTTTTTAGAGACTGGGGTCCAATATATCATGATTTTCTTTGGTGTGACTCTAAAATTCTCTAATGTAAGCAAGCAAATATGCAATGAGATACATATCCATATTAAATATTCATATTAATTTGATATGATTTAATTTAGGGTATTTGAAAGAGTTTACAATATCCCCTGTTTCATCATTTTATATTTGTGGTAATATAAAAATCAAATCAATAGGAAGATATTAAGAATTGAGATAAAAATTGCTACAATACAGCTTTGCCGCTGAAAGGGATAGAAAAATAACAAAGGTGTTATAAAGTTATCAAGGAAATGGATGAAAGTGATTTTGAAGTGAAATAATATTTTTTTAAAAAACCTTCTTCGATGTGAGTAGATTATATAATATAAGTTTCGGTATAGAATTACTAGAAGGTAGATTGGAAACGAAGGGTAAGAAATACGCTTTAACTTTAAAGAAACCTTTAATATTTTCTTTGTATTCACGAAATCCCTTTTTAACAAGGAAAAAATATAGTATACTTTGTCTATACATAGGAATTGGAGAGGATTAATGTGAGGGAATTATTGAAGGATTGCAATCGAGTTGTTGTTAAGGTTGGAACATCTACCATTACATACCCAAACGGTCTTTTGAACCTGAAACGCATAGAAGAGCTGGCTTGGGTTTTAACAGACCTTAAAAACAGTGGCAAGGATGTTGTACTGGTTACAAGCGGTGCCATTGGTGTTGGATCGGTACGAATGGGTATGAAGGAAAGACCTACAGTCATGCGCCAAAAACAGGCTGCTGCAGCTGTTGGGCAGGCCATGATAATGCAGATATATCATAATTTTTTTGATCGGTATAACCAAACGGTTGCACAAGTTCTGCTAACCAAGGAAGAGGTAGGTAGTGAGGAACGATATCAGAATACAAAGAATACAATGGAAACATTGATGGAGCTTGGAGTCATTCCCATTGTCAATGCCAATGACAGTATCTCTACAGAGGAAATTGGGATTTCCGATAACGATAGGCTTTCCGCTATTGTAGCAGAAATCATTTGTGCGGATATCTTGATATTAATGACAGATATTGATGCCTTATATGACAGTGATCCAAAATCAAATCCCAATGCAAAGCGCATTTCTTGTGTGGATTGGGTTACGGATGAGGTCAGAAAAATGGCAGGGGACAAAGGCTCAGCCTTTAGTGTTGGCGGAATGCTTACCAAATTACAGGCGGCGGAGATTTGTCAGGATGCCGGGGTGAAAATGGCCATTGTGCTAGGTGAAGACCCCACCGTTATTCATCGAGTGATAGCCGGCGAAGATGTAGGTACATTTTTTAACAGTAGGAGAAAATAGATTTTTATAAGGAGCGATTTATATGAGTTTTTGCCCAAAATGCGGGAGAGAGATTTTTGACGAAAGTCTCGGGTGTCCTGTTTGTACGCTTAATGAAAGCAAAAATACTGCCAAAGCTGATGTGGAAGAGGCGGAGGCAATCAATGAATTTACCGTTGAAGATAAAGACGGTACTTCTCAGAAATTTCAGGGGGAAAGTGAAGCCAGAAGCTGGGAAAGTTATCAATCAAAGGAACCTAAGCCTGTTCAAGAGCAGGTCATTCCCACAGTTTTAAAAGTAATTACTATACTTTTAATTCTTTTTGTAGGCGGCATTGGTCAAATTGCAGGCTTAATTGCGGGCGTGATTTTATTAAAAAGCCCTATTGAGGATTACAGTAGATTTGGTAAAGCCTTAATTATCATAAGTAGTGTTATGTTGGCATTTTGGTTATTGTGCTGCCTGGTACAGGGGGTGTTTGGGGTTTTTGGAAGTATGATGTATTACTTTCCTTATTATTAATTGCTATGAATACAATATTTAAAATGATTGGCTCTGCCGTCTGTCATCAGATGGCAGAGCGCAGTTTTATTCTTCAGGGACAGCAACTGCCTGTCTGCGCTCGATGCACAGGGATTTATTCGGGAATGTTCTTTTCTATGGTATTTTTTGTAATTTTTAGGAGGCTTCATGGGAACAGACCCTACTCAACCAAGGGAATGCTTCTGGGAGCCTTAGCCTTTATTCCTATTTCTGTTGATGGTTTTTTCAGCTATTTAGGCTTTTGGGAAAGTACTCAGCTGCTAAGGGTGGTTACCGGGGCATTGGCAGGGGCATCACTTTCAGGGTTTTTTCTTTTGGGCGCAAACTTTATGGTGGGAGCAGAAAACAATAAGCCCATTTTTCAATCTTTTGGAGAACAGCTTTTGGTAATGGGAATGACCTTATTATTCGGAATTATGATTTGGCTGAACATGGGAAGCTATTTTGTAACCTCGGTAATTGTTGTGCTGGGGATTGTTTATTTTTGGGCTAATTTGATTTATTTGATTTTGAAAAATTTAGCGGGCAATCGGATTTTGCCTTTTTGGTTGTTATCCTTTTGCGGAAGTTTTCTTATTATTATGACAATAGGGGTGTTGCGGCAATGAAAAACAGGCTGCGTCAAGAAATATTGAAAAAACGCAAGGAGATGACTGAAGAAGAACGCCAGAGAAAAAGTGATAATATAATAGCTACCCTGATAGGCAGTAAAAGATACGAAAAAGCGGAAACGATATTCACTTTTATTTCTATGGATAATGAGGTAAATACATATCCTTTGATTGAGCAAGCGTGGCAAGATGGAAAAAAGGTTGCCGTTCCCATTGCAAAAGCGAAAGGGGAAATGTATTTTGTACCAATTGATTCTTTTTCGGAACTGAGAAAAAGTCGATTTGGTGTTATGGAGCCGGAAAAAGAAAGGGAAGACAGGGTAATTCCAAAGGAAACGGATGTTTTTCTTGTTCCAGGAAGTGTATTTGATCAAAAAGGGAATCGTTATGGTTATGGCGGCGGATTTTACGATCGTTTTTTTGAGCAATATCCAAACATTTATAAAATTGCCGTAGCTTTTTCTTTTCAGGTTATGGAATTTGATTTGCAAGTGGAAGTATTTGATAAACCCGTTGATTGTATTATAACGGAAGACGGCTTGATAGGGGGGTTTTAGTGATGAGTATTTTGACTGAAATGGGACAAAAAGCAAAGGATGCATCCGTTGTATTGGCGGTATTGTCCACACCGAAAAAAAATGAAGCCCTTTGCCATGGGGCAGAGGCTCTTTTGGCGGCAGAGAAAGAGATTCTTTCTGCCAATCAGATGGATGTGGAAGAGGCACTGGCATCGGGCATCAAGGGTGCTTTTATTGATCGTTTGACATTGACAAAAACAAGGCTTCAGGAAATGGCAGAGGGACTTCGTCAAGTTGCGGCTTTGGATGACCCTGTAGGTGAGGTTCTTTCTATGAAGACCATGGACAACGGGTTAATCATTGGGCAGAAAAGAGTGCCTATGGGTGTAATCGGGATTATTTTTGAAGCTAGACCAAACGTTACCGCTGATGCCTTTGGTTTATGTTTAAAGGCAGGCAGTGCGGTTATACTAAGGGGAGGAAAAGAAGCGTTCCGTACCAATCAAGCCGTTGTTTCGGTATTTCGTACGGCTATGGAAGAGGTAGGACTACCCGGGGATATTGTGCAGGTGGTGCCTGATACCTCAAGGGAAACAGCCAATGAAATGATGCGTCTCAATAGATATTTGGATGTATTGATTCCTCGGGGTGGAGCGGGTTTGATTCAAAGTGTGGTGCAAAACAGCACCGTTCCTGTAATCGAAACGGGCGTTGGCAACTGCCATATTTTTGTGGATGAGACTGCAGATTTGGATCAGGCTGTGGCCATTGTGATGAATGCCAAAACCCAGCGTCCCGGTGTTTGCAACGCCTGTGAAAGTCTTTTGGTGCATGAAAAGATTTCGGAAAAATTTCTCCCCATGGTAGGGAAGGCATTGCAAGAAAAGGCAGTTGAAATTCGTGGAGACGAAGCAACCTGTGCCCTAATTTCAGGGTCTGTTCCCGCAGTGGAGGAAGATTGGGCTACGGAATTTACGGATTATATTATCTCCACCAGGGTGGTTGCCAATTTAGAGGAGGCCATCACCCATATTCGTAAATATTCCACAGGGCATTCCGAGGCAATTCTTACAGAAAACTATTCTAATGCTCAGCGTTTTTTAAATGAAGTGGATGCCGCGGCAGTATACGTGAATGCTTCTACCCGTTTTACTGACGGCGGACAATTTGGTTTTGGTGCAGAAATTGGCATTAGCACGCAGAAGCTCCACGCAAGGGGACCTATGGGTTTGAAAGAACTGACCACGACGAAGTACATTATCTATGGGAACGGGCAAATAAGACAGTAATGGAGGATTTTTGGTGGAAGCAAATAGAACAACAAAATATTTAGATGATTGGGTCCGGGTGCCCCTTTGTGATAAAGGTGATAAATTGTACCATTATACCACTGCGGAAGGGGTTCAAGGCATTATCGAAAATAGGCAGTTTATTGCCACAAAAAGTGATTTCTTAAATGACAAGCTTGAATTTCTGTATTCATTAGAGATTTTAGAAAAAGTAATTGACACTTATATTGTAAATAAGGATTTGGGGCGGAGGCTGTTTAAAATTATAAAGGCGGAGATGGATGAGCTTGCTATCATCACACCTTCTTGCCAAACAGTTTGTGTACCGGATCATGAGGACAAAAGCTTTTATGTAATTTCTTTCTCCAAGCTGGATAATAGTGCATTGCTTTGGGCTGAGTTTACTGATTTTAGAGGGTATTGTCTTGGGTTTGATTATGAAAAGCTGGTGAAAGGATTTACAGGCAGGTCATTTTTGCATGGAACGGTCATTTATAGTGAGGAAGTTCAAATTTCCTGCCTCTTGGATGCGCTGATTGCCTGCGTCCGCAGGGGAGTGAATGATGGTTTTGTTGAACTGGATACTATATATGAAGAAAATGCTGAAATCGGAGATGAAGCTTTATTGGAAATTGGTGGTGACATGGCTATGGTTTGCTCTGTTTATGCCATGTTCTTTAAAAGTGAATTTTTCAAGGGAGAAGAGGAATATCGTTTTGTATTCTCTCCATTACGTACAGATCGGGGAGGTCAACCCAGGTTTCGGATTCTAAAACAGATATTTTTACCATACATTATGGTGGAGCTGGATGGATTTGCAACACCCATTCCATTGACTTCCGTTACTGTTGGTGCAAAAAATAACAGTGATATTGCTGTAAGAGGTATGCGATCCTTTCTAATGGGGCAAGGACTTGATAATATTCCCGTTACCCTATCGGATATTCCATTGCGTTATTAATGAGCTGAAAGAAGTGGGGGATACAATGAAAATTGCCATATTGGGACTTGGTGCAGTGGGAGCCACTGTTGCCGGGGCACTAAAGAAATATGAAAAAAATCTGATTTTTATTGCCCGAGGAGAAACTAAAAGTGTGCTGAGAGAAAAAGGTCTGTATCTGGAGTCGGAGAAATTGGGGGATCAAAGAATACACCCTGGTTTGGTTTCCGATGATCCCGAGGAAATCGGCATGGTGGATGTTTTGTTTCTTTGCAGTAAAAGCTACGGTCTAGAGGCAGCTTGCCAAAAGTATAGTGATATTATTGGGGAAAACACCTTGGTTGTTCCTTTGCAAAATGGCATTATGACTTCCAGATATGTTTCACATTGGTTGAAGGGGAAGGGTGTCGTGAGTGACAGCTTTATTTATTGTTTTTCAAATATTGTGGAAACGGGACATGTGTTTAACCGTGGAGAGCTTTTGAGAATCGGCATAGGCTTTGCAGATGGAAGAGATAATGAAAAGGCTAAACAGCTTGTTGCAATGCTTAATGAAGGAGGCTTACCTTCTGCTTACGGGCAGGATATTATGATGAGCATTTGGGAAAAGTATGCCATGATGTGCGGAAATAGTTGTGCATTTATCTATTTTGATTGTGAAGCAGGAGACATACAAAAGGATGCTAATAAATTAGAGTTTTTACGGGGTATTTATGAAGACATTCTCCGTTTGGCAAAGGCATCAGGGGTCACAGGTCTGGAAGAAATGCCTGAGAAGTATTATCAGCACTTTTTAACACTGCCACCCCAAACTATTTCTTCTTTATACAGGGATATTCGTGAAGGAAAAGAGGAAACTGAATTTGAATGGGTGATAGGTGGAGGTTACAAATTAGCCCAAGAGTTAGGCGTTTCGGTACCTTATATGGAAAAGGTGTATGAGGCGAAAATCAGAAATGGTTGACAGATATTTTAAAGCTATACCAGCCAATGTTAGGCAATATAAATAAACGGTTCAAAAGGTATTGATTTAAAAGGTAAAAGGGGGTGAAACAATTTGTTTCACAACCCCTTTTTTTATGAAGTAAGCTACAAAGGAATTGAAAAAAACCAGAGTCCAATTTTTGTAGATTACTAAGAAATAAAAGATTTCAAATCTCATAAAGTATTAGTTTTTTATTCTTTTGTTTGTGATCTATCAATATTTCTTTTCAACAAGTTTACGAATCAAAAGGATCAAGATAAGATCCATGCAAAGCAGGGTTTCAAGGGTATAGTAAACGGTGGTTGAGAAAAAACCTGCAATTAGCATAGAAACATATAAAATACCTATCGAAACATAAGTGAAGATCGTATAGCTTACTCGAAGGATATAAACATTTCTTTCGTCGGTTTCTAAAAGCTCTATTCTCTTCATTTTTTCCGGATCTTTTTTCAATGCTTTATTTTTAAAATATAAAGCCAATGAGATTACAAAAAGACTAATAAAGGTGCCTGTATACATTGGTCTTATTGCTTCAAAGTTTTTTATGCCAAAGGCAAGGGCAAGCAAAACAGCAGAAACAATCATACAGCCAATATTTACAGAGAGGCGCATATTTAATCGCTTTTCAAAGGACATGGTTTTCATAGATTTTCCTCCTCTTCAAACAGAAATATATCTTCAATGGTTAAATTGAAAAAGCGTGCAATTTTATGGGCAAGCACTAGTGAAGCGGTATATTTGCCCACTTCCAATGAGGTAATTGTTTGGCGGGTTACCCCAACGGCTTTTGCCAAGTCTTCTTGAGACAGTTTTTGCTGACGTCTAAGTTCTGCAATACGTGTATTCATGGCATCCTTCCTTTCTGCAAAGCTAACTTTGCTTTTAGTATAGTCTGCTTTGCATTTTTTGTCAAGTGTACTTTGCAAAAAAATTGTAATAAAGGTAAAATTGACTGAGGTTTGAATTTCTGTTATTATAAAAAAAGAAAAAAAAGGAATTATTGGAAAGGAATTTTGAGAGAATGAATTATTTTTTGATCTTTTTATTTAGTATCCCTGGAATTATTGTTGCAACAACTATACATGAATTTACAAGGGCTGCAGTTTCAACGGCATTGGGAGATACCTTGCCTAAAAACAAAGGGCGTTTAACTTTAAATCCTTTCAATTATTTTGAACCCATTGGATTTTTGTTAATGTTTTACAGCGGCGGCTTTGGCTGGGGAAAACCGGTAGAGACCAGCGCATTATATTATAAAAACCGAAAAAGAGATACTCTTTTGGTTGCATTAATACCTTCTGTGGTGAATCTGGTTTTAGGCTTTATTTTTTTGATTTTGCAGAGCAAGATTTTTAATAACAATATGTATTTAGCAATGCTCTTTAATTATCTTTGTTATTACAATGTTGGTCTGGCGGTATATAATATTTTGCCTGTTGCTCCCATGGACTGCGCAAAGGTATTATCGGTAACCATTCCTGCCAACAGATATTTTCAATATTTGCAATATGAAAAAATGATTCAGTTGATATTTTTGCTTTTACTGTTTGTTGGTTTAGCAGGCGGGTTTTTTAGTGCCATTATTAATGTCATCATTCAGATTATGAGTATGATTCTGTAGAGCAGAGGGTGTGGAAATTGGAGCAAATTACAATTCGATTAGATGCCTTTGAAGGGCCTTTAGACCTTTTGTATCACCTGATAGAGAAGAACGAAATTGATATTTACGATATTCCCATTGCCCGTTTGACGGATCAATATTTGGCGTATTTGGATTTGGCGGAAGATCGGGATATGGATGGGATGAGTGAGTTTTTGGTCATGGCAGCGACGCTGTTAGAAATCAAAAGTAAGCTTCTTTTACCAAAGCCTAAAAATGAAGCAGAAGAAGGCCCAGACCCTAGAGAAGAACTGGTTATAAAACTTTTGGAATACAAAAAGATTAAAGAGGTAACTGAGGACTGGCGTCAGCGTGAGGAAGAGGCCGCCTTGCTTCTTTTCAAGGAAGCAGATAAGGCGGTAGCCCAGTTAAAAGGGAAAAAGCCTCAGGAGTTGGAGGACTTTTTACAGGGCGTAACCATGGAGGATTTATATCTTGCTTTTCGCCAAGTGATGGACAGAAAAGAGACAAAAGTGGATCATGTTCGCAGCTCCTTCAAAGGTGTTCCCAGAGATATATTTACGGTTCAAGAAAAGATGGACTATATTCGGGATATGTTGATTTTACAGCCGAAATCCACCTTTTTCACTATTTTTCGAAAGAATGCAGACAAAATGGAAAAGGTGGTTACATTTTTAGCTTTGTTGGAATTGATTAAGCGAAAAGAGGTACACATTTTTCAGACTACTAATTTTGGAGAAATCACCATAACAAAATATGACGGAAGGGATAGTGCATGAGATTATCGGAGTTGGAAGCGGTAGTAGAGTCTTTGCTGTTTATTTCCGGCGAGGCGGTGCCTTTATCGGCAATTGCCCAGACCATTGAGATGGACAAGGCCACGGCAAAAGCCATTATTCATACGTTGGCGGATAAATATGAAAGTGAAAAACGAGGCATTCGCATTGTGGAACTCGATGGTTCTTATCAAATGTGTACTGCTGGGGAGTGTTTTGAGTATATAAGAAATATGTATAAAAGCCCCAATAGACAAGGCTTAACCCAAGCTTTATTGGAGACATTGGCAATCATTGCCTACAAGCAACCCATTACCCGTGCCCAAATTGAGGAGATTCGTGGCGTTAGCGCAGAGCATGCCGTGAGCAAATTGGTTGAGAAAAAACTGGTTTGTGAGGTGGGGCGAATGGATACGCCCGGCAAGCCTATTATGTTTGGAACAACCAATGAATTTTTGCGATATTTTGGGTTTAAGAGTATAAAAGAGCTGCCGCCTCTGGGTGATGTACAGGAAAGTCAGGTGCAGCATGAAGGAAATGATTTATAAATATAGAATACTGTTTATCATCGGTTTTGTTCTACTGTTTTTGTTTGGTCGAAATATTCTTATACATAGGTTTTCATCTGAAAGCTGGCAGAAGTATCCTGAAAAAAGGGTAGATATGGTGGATGACTTACTGTCAAAATATGAATTAATGGGAATGACCCAAGAAGAAGTTATTTCATTGCTGGGGCAATCTACGGATACAGAGTATTTTAAGACGGAAAACAACATGGTCTATTATTTGGGACCGGAGCGAGGTTTGATTTCCATTGACAGTGAATGGCTGGTGCTGGAGGTGCAGAAAAATCAAATTACCAAGGTCAACATTTTACGAGACTGAAAAAAAGATTGACAGCCTTCAGATTTGTTGATGATATAAATTGAATTCTTTTTTTGTATGAAATGAAAATAAGCTGAATAAACATAGCAGGAGAGGGGTGATGCACATGAGGCGTGCGGGAATCTTGGTTCTCCTGCTTTTTTTATGCTGTTCCATTGCTTATGGGGCAGAGCCTTCCGTAGGCGCACAGGGCGCGGCCTTGGTAGATGGAAATACAGGTCGATTATTATGGGGGAAGAATGCAGAGGAGCCATTGGCCATGGCAAGCACAACAAAAATTATGACGGCTATTTTGGTTTTGGAAAATGCGAATCTGGATGATGTGGTGACAGTGAGTAAAAAAGCCGCAAATCAGCCAGAGGTACATATGGATTTGAAGGCGGGAGAGCAATGGAAGGTTGGCGATCTGCTTTCTGTTATGATGATGCGTTCTTACAATGATACGGCTGTGGCACTGGCGGAACATGTTTCTGGCAGTGTTGAAGAATTTTGCCAGCTGATGACAAAAAAAGCGGCAGAAATTGGTGCTGAGGACACCGTCTTTGGCTCTCCTAACGGTTTAGACAGCCAGATTCCTTTTGCCAAGCACCATTCGACTGCCAAAGATATGGCTTTGATTGGGGCATATGCTTTGAAAAATGAAAAGTTTTGCAGTGTGATTGCCCAACCCTCTATAACCATTAAAGAGGTGACAGGGAAAAGGCAGTGTGAGGTTACCAATGCCGACCGTTTTTTAAAAGAATATAAGGGGGCAATGGGGGTAAAAACCGGCTATACCAATAAGGCGGGTCATTGCTTTGTTGGAGCGGCGGAACAAAACGGGGTTCGTTTGGTGAGCACGGTTTTGGGCAGTGGTTGGGGAAGTGGGGGAAAAGAGAAAAAATGGTCAGACACAAAGGCCATTATGAATTATGGGTTTGATACCTTTTTTCCGTTTGAAGCGGCAAAAAAAGGGCAGGTTTGTGGTAAAGTTGCTATGCTTCACTCCAAGGTGGGAGAGGTGAATGCTGTTTTGCAGGATGGATATCAGGGTTTATTCTCTAAGGAGGAACAGAATGCCATTCAGCTCATTATTTCTTTGCCCGAAAGTATTGAAGCGCCTGTGCAGGCAGGACAGCAATTGGGAAATGCCCAGATAAAGCTAAAGGATGAGGTTTTGGCGGAAATTCCAATTTTAGCGGATCAGACTGCACCAGCATATACCTTAGCAGACTGGTTATCCTATTTATCCCAGAGTTGGATTACATGGTTTTGAGAATTTATGTATTATTTCCCTGGTAGAATTACAGTTGGATGGTATCGAAAAGCTTGAAAAATACCCAGTTGTAAGGGCATTTGTTTTTTTAAAATATAAATATTTACCAATACCTTCCTAATCCTCATAAAATCAACGTTTGTTCAGAGTTTTTTTGACTTTCCTAAGTTTGTAGGGTATACTGTTTCCAATGAGATAAAGACGGAGGAACAGTATGGAAGAAAGACTTCAAAAATTTTTAGCGGAAGCAGGCGTTGCATCTCGCCGTAAGGCTGAGGAGCTGATTGCAGCGGGCAAAATAAAGGTAAATGGAAAAGTTGTGACGGAATTAGGTACCAAAATTGACCCCAAAAAGGATGAGGTACTGTATCTGGATAAGGAAGTCAGCAAAAAGGAAGTAGAACTGGTATACATTATGCTTCATAAGCCCGAGGGCTATGTGACCACGGCGAAGGAGCAATTTGGCCGTCCCGGTGTTATGGATTTGGTTCGGGATGTGAAAGAAAGAATTTTTCCTGTGGGAAGATTGGATTATGATACATCGGGTTTGTTACTTTTAACGAATGATGGAGATTTGACTTATAAATTAACCCATCCTAAGCATGATGTGGATAAGACTTATATAGCTAAGCTGTACGGAACCCCTGATGATATGGATTTACAAAAATTTCGCCGTGGCGTTGTGATTGACGGGAAACAAACCAAGCCTGCTAAAATGCAAATTATAGAAAAGGGTGAGCGTCAGTCCACTGTGGAAATTATCATTCATGAGGGCAGAAACCGACAGGTTCGTAAAATGTGCGAAGCCATTAAGCATCCTGTTGCCCAGTTAAAACGTGTTGCCACCGGGGATTTGACAATGGGGGATCTGCCCAAAGGTAAATATCGTCATCTTACCCCTAAGGAAGTCAAATATTTGAAAAGCTTATAAGTTTTTATCTATTATAAAAGTCATAGGAAAAATCAAGGCATTATTAATGTAAGGTGTTGATTTTGAAAATAGTAAGCTCCGGAACATCCGCTGTGGCTTTTGGACCCGAATACAAATTTATGGGTTCGATTTACCCAAGGAGATGCTTTCGGGGCATTTTTTATTGAAAGGACAAGTACAATACCGTATAATATATAGCTAGGGCAACACACCATGATTCATGGTTGATGCCTTGTTTGAATGAGCGGTATCACCTTAGGATATTTGAAAAAAAGGAATGATTTCATATGAAGCAGGATAAAACAAGATTATATTTAATTCGTCACGGAGAAACGGAATGGAATAAGGGTGGAAGGTATCAAGGTTGGACAGACATTGAGCTTTCTGAGGAGGGTACATGGCAAGCCGCACTTTTGGCAAAACGCTTTGAATATATGCCCCTTGACGCCATATATGTGTCCCCTTTAAAGCGGGCTGTTGCTACGGCGGAACCCATTGCAAAACAAAAGGGACTTCCCCTTATCATGGACGAGCATTTTAAGGAAATTAATTTTGGAGAGTGGGAAGGGCACACCGTTGCAGAGTTAACAGAAAAATACGGAAAGCCATATACGGATTTTTTTGATGATCCCTTTGCCCATACGATGCCCGGAGAAGGCTCCTTTCATAAAGTGGCTGAGCGTTCTCTGGCAGGTTTTCAAGAAATTATAAAGAAACACAGAGGACAGCGCGTAGCTATCGTTTCTCATGGGGGATTGCTGCGTGTTCTTATAATTAAATTATTAGGGTTGGATTTGAATATGTACCGCAGGATGTGGTTGACAAATACATCTATTTCTATGATTGATATTACTCCGGAGGACCAAATGTTTTTAATGACCTTAAATGATAAGGCCCATTTGGAAATGGCGGAATTACTGAAAAACGGGTGAAAATATGGGAAAAATTATCGTAGTAGGCGGCGGTGCTGCCGGAATGATTGCGGCAGGTAAAGCGGGAAGCCGTGGACACGAGGTGCATTTATTTGAAAAGAATAACAGACTTGGAAAGAAGATTTTAATTACGGGAAAAGGTCGTTGTAATTTAACCAACGATTGTGATGTTGAGACACTGTTGGAAAACATCCCGGGGAATCCTTATTTTATGTACAGCTCCTTTTATCGTTTGGATAGTAGTGAAACCCAAGCGTTATTTCATCGCCTTGGGTTAGAAACAAAGGTGGAAAGAGGACGCCGTGTTTTTCCAGTTTCCGATAAGTCTTTGGATGTGGTTTTTGCGTTGGAACAATATTTACGTGAGAATAAGGTAAAACAGCACTTGGACAGCCCTGTGGAAGAAATTTTGGTTTCTGACGGTAGGGCTGTTGGTGTGCGTTTAAAAAAAGGTACCATTATTGAAGCGGATGCAGTGATTGTAGCCACAGGAGGATTATCCTACCCTGCAACGGGTTCCACAGGGGATGGATATGGTTTTGCAAAAAAAGCCGGTCATCATGTGACCAAATTATACCCTTCACTGGTACCTTTAAAAGCGGCGGAGGCTTGGTGCAAAGACTTGATGGGGTTAAGCTTGCGTAATATTTCCATAAAGATAAAAAATAAAAAAGGCAAAACTGTTTTTGAAGAATTCGGTGAGATGCTTTTTACCCATTATGGAGTTTCAGGACCTGTGATTTTAAGTGCAAGCAGACACATCCTGTTTTCTATTGACGAAGGGTATCAGCTTTTCATTGATTTGAAGCCCGCTATGGATGAAAAGAAGCTGGATATGCGCTTGCTTAGAGATTTTGAGAAATATGCAAATCGGGATTTTATCAATGCTTTGGGTGATTTGCTGCCTCAAAAGTTGATTCCGGTAATTGCTGAGCTTTCTGGTATTTCTGGGGATAAAAAGGTGAATAGTATTACAAAGGAAGAACGAAAAAACCTTCTTTCTTTATTAAAGGGACTGCCTTTAACCATTACGGGAACGGCTGGTTTTAACGAAGCAGTAATTACCAGCGGCGGAATTTCGGTGGACGAGATTGACCCTGCCACCATGGAAAGTAAGTTTGTGAAGAACTTGCATTTTGCAGGAGAAGTTTTGGATGTGGATGCTTATACAGGTGGTTATAATCTGCAAATTGCTTTTTCCAGCGGCTATGCGGCAGGAGAAGGGGTGCTTTCACAATGACTGGAGGAATCGGTATGAAAAGGTTTGCCGTTGCAGTAGACGGCCCTGCTGGATCGGGGAAGAGCACGGTTGCTAAAGCTGTCGCAAAAAGATTGGGCATCATTTATGTGGATACAGGGGCAATGTATCGAGGTGTGGCTTATGATTGTATACAAAAGGGCGTAGATTGTTCAGATGAAAAGGCGGTTTTGTTGTTGCTTGAGGAGATTCACTTGGAGATTCAGCCTACGCAGGAAGGGCAACGAATTTTTCTTGAAAATCAAGATATAACTGAGAAAATCAGAACCCAACAAATCGGACAAGGGGCTTCCGAGGTGGCAAAGATTCAATCCGTGCGTCAGAAACTTGGAGATATACAAAGAGCCATGGCAAATCAAAATTCTGTGGTTATGGATGGCAGGGATATTGGTACTTACGTACTTCCCCAAGCAGAAGTGAAAATTTATATGGATGCCGGTGTAGATGAGCGTGCAATGCGCCGCATGGGTGAGCTGAAAGCAAAGGGCGAAAAGCCTGATTTTGAGGTGGTACGTAAGGAAATTATCCAACGGGATGAAAATGATATGAATCGCCAACACAACCCTTTGCGTAAAGCGAAGGATGCAGTTTATATAGACACAACGAAAATGTCCATTGAAGAATCTGTAGACAAAATATTAACGATTGTGCAAGAAAAATTAGGGGAGGTGTGGGTATGAGCGTGTATCCTTTTGTAAAGGTGTTAGTGAAGATGCTTTTTAAAATTTTATTTAAGGTAACCATTGTGGGGAAGGAAAATGTGCCTCAAGAAGGCAATGGGGTACTTTGCTGCAACCATATCAGTAATTTCGACCCATTGACTATGGCTGTATATTTGGACAGACTGCCCCGATATATTGCAAAAAAAGAGCTGTTTCAAAATAAAATTCTAGGAGCTTTGCTGCGCAATTTACAAGCATTCCCCATAGATCGTCAAGCGGTGATGGATATGAAAGCCTTTAAAACAGCTATAAATGTGTTAAAAGGCGGAGAATTGCTGGGAATTTTTGCTGAGGGAACTCGGGTAAAAGAGGGTGAGGATAAAGCGGCAAAAGCCGGCGTTGCCATGTTTGCACTAAAGGGAGATGCACCGGTTATTCCTGTGGCAATTTCAGGAAGCTATAAGTTTCGCTCGGAAATCAGAATAGAATTCGGAGAACCGTTGACTTTAGAAGAATATCGTGGCGAAAGAATCACCACTGATTTGATGGAAGAAGTCACAGAAAAAATAATGGGCAGAGTGCGGGAAATGAAGGTTAAGCTATGAGTAAAATTACAGTTGCCCAGTCGGCTGGGTTTTGTTTTGGTGTAAAAAGAGCCATAGAAATGGCCTATCAACAGATAGAAAATAACGAAAAAACCTATTCCTATGGACCGTTAATCCATAATAAAGAAGTGACGGGAGATTTAGAGAAGAAGGGACTAACGATTATTGAAAGTCTGGATAATATTTTTGAAGGTGCAATTCTGGTGCGCTCCCATGGTATTGGAAAAGCACTTTATGATGCATTGGAGGAAAAAGGACTTCCTGTGGTTGATGGGACTTGTCCTTTTGTGAAAAAGATACATAGCATAGTGAAGGAAAACCACGATGCAAACAAAGGAATTATTATTGCAGGAAGCAGTCAGCACCCCGAGGTGGTGGGAATTAACGGCTGGTGCGAAAATGCTGCAAAGATCATTGAGACACCAGAGGAAGCCTCTGCATTGGATTTGCAAGATGGGGCAGAATATATCATTGTGGTGCAGACAACTTTCCGCCAAAGTCGATTTGATGAGATTGTGGCGGAGTTAAAAAAGAAAAAAATTCATCTTTTGGTATTCAACACCATTTGCTCTGCAACGGAGAAAAGACAAGCGGAAGCTGTGTCATTATCCCAAAATGTTGACAAAATGATTGTCATTGGCGACAAAAAAAGCTCTAATACCCAAAAATTGGTGGAAATTTGCAGAAAAAATTGCGAGAATACCGTTCACATTGAAACAATTTGTGATTTGGTGTTGAATAATTTTTCAAAGAATGATAAAATAGGTATAACTGCGGGTGCGTCTACACCACCTGCAATAATTAAGGAGGTAGTTGTTACTATGAGCGAAGCATTTGACAATGCAGTACAAAATTTAGGAGGAAGTGAGGAAATTTCATTCGAACAAATGTTAGAAGAATCTCTCGTTACTCTGCATACAGGCGATGTTGTGAAAGGCACTGTAATTCAGGTTGTTAACGAGGAAGTATCTGTGAATCTCGGCTATAAGTCCGATGGTGTTATCCCCAGAGGCGAATTCAGCGGTGATCCTACAGTAATCCCTAGTAAAGTAATTCAGCCCGGAGATGAGATTGAAGTATTTGTAGTTCGTGTAAACGACGGCGACGGTAATGTTCTTTTGTCCAAAAAGCGTATTGAAGCGCAGAAGGGCATGGAGGAAATTGAAGCGGCTTTCAACGAGAAATCAGTTGTTACAGGTACAGTAACTGAGGTTGTAAAGGGCGGCTTAATCGCAGTTGTAAACGGCGTAAGAGTATTTATTCCCTCTTCTCAGGTTTCAAATAGATTTATTGAAGATTTAAGCGTTTTCAAAGGCCAGGAATTGGATTTCAATATCATTGAAATGGACAGAGTAAAACGTCGTATTATCGGTGGCAGAAAAGCATTGGTTGAAAAAGAAATCAGTGCAAAGAGAGCTACATTGTTTGCTTCCATCGAAGCTGGTGTAAAGGCAACAGGTAAGGTTAGCAGATTGACTGACTTTGGCGCGTTTGTTGACTTGGGCGGCGTTGATGGCTTGATCCATATTTCTGAAATGAGCTGGGGCAGAATCACCAACCCTAAGGAAATTTTAAAAGAAGGTCAGGCAGTAGAAGTGCTTATCTTAGATGTTGACAAGGAAAAAGGTAAAATCAGCCTTTCCTTGAAAGATAATAATATGAACCCTTGGAACCTTGCAGTTGAAAAATATGCTGTTGGTACAATCGTTGAGGGTAAGGTTGTTCGTATGGTACCTTTCGGTGCATTTGTGGAATTGGAACCCGGCGTAGATGGTCTGGTACATATCTCACAGATCGCAAACAAGCATGTTGTAAAGCCTGAAGATGAATTGAAGGTTGGTCAGGTAATCAGCGTGAAAGTTCTTGAGGTAAATACCGAGCAGAAGAAAATCAGCCTTTCCAAGAGACAGGCAGAGGCTCTCGCAGAAGAAGCAGCAGAAGAAGTTGTTGAAACAGAGGCTTAAGTGAAATATGGCCCTTGTTGCTGAAATGTAAGAAATAGAAAAGCTTGTAACTTTAGGCTTTCCATGAGAATAAAGCCCGATTGTTCTTCACAGATTTATCTGTGAGGAACAATCGGGCTTTTATGATTCAAAATAGGAGGGAAGTTACTTTCTCAGAAAAAGTAGGATGATATCATTAAGCTAAAAGGAAGGTTATTTTACAAAGTAGAGTCCGGTATGAGAAACTTATTCCTGTAGATTGAAATATAGAAGGAGAAATAAAAATATAAAAAACATTTTTAGGACAATGATATGGAATTTTATGGTAAAGTTGAATTAAGGAATAATGCATATTTTATTATAATTATCATAAGCTATAACACAGATGTTTTGGATAAGGCAAAGTGTTGATTAAATTTTTATGAATACTTAACAACTCTTTTCTGAAGGTACCTAGCTAATCATTGGGACAGAAGGCTATGGATTGGAATAGATATTTAAATAGGTCTGTAAAAGGTGGAGGAAATTTAATATTCAATGGGAAAAATTGGATATTTGTCACTAAGAACAAATTTAGAAGCTTCTTAAAAAATATTTTGAAATAACAGTAGGGGGCATTAGGAGATGGTTATATTCAAAAAAATTGTTGCTTTAATTACAACATTTGTCATGGTTGTGGGATTGGCTGCTTGTGGTGGTAATAAGGTTACAATCAGTGTAGAGAATACAAATAGCAGTGATACACCTAAAGAAACAAAAAATATATTATTGCAACGAATACAATGTTTGCGCCATTTGAATTCCAAAATAAATTTGGAGAATATGTTGGCATAGATATAGATTTATTGAACGAAATTGCAAAGGATCAGGGATTTGAATATGAGTTAGTACATATGACGTTTAATCAAATGTTGCAGGCCTTGGCAGCGGGAGAAGTGGATGCTGCTATGGGAGGCATAAGCATTACGGAAGAAAGAAAGGAAATCTACGATTATTCTGAGCCTTATCTTGAGGGTGGGATAGTTATGGCTGTAGATGCCACTCGGCATGATATAAAAGGTTTTGAAGATTTGAAAGGGAAAACAGTTGCCGTGGCAGTTGCATTGGGTACCGAGGCAGAATCCTATGCACAGTCCATAAAGGAAAAATATGGTTTTCAAGTAGTGACTTTTCCTGAATTTAACCAGGTGTATCAGGATGTAATAAGTGGAAACAGCCAAGCACTGTTCGAGGATTATCCGGTAATGGGATATTTGATTTCTCAGGGAGTGGAGCTGAAAATTGTTTCTGATATTGAAAAGAGGAGTCCCTACGGTTTTGCAGTGCCAAAGGGAAAAAATGCAGAACTGCTTGAAAAGTTTAATAATGGGTTAAAAAATATAATGGAAAATGGCACTTATGATAAGATTATAAATACATATGTACAAAGTTAATATTTTCTAGTTATTTTTATCATGTGGCAGGAGTGTAAGTAGCTTTTGAAATTGATTGAAGCACATATCTCATAGGAACAGCATGAATAAACGCAAAGGGCTTATCGTTTGAATCCAGACGGCAAGCCCTTTTTTTGCCAGTAGGTGGTATTGTGGGAAGAGGCAACTGAAAAAAATAGTTAGCCATCCCATTTATTCTATTTAACTTAGGGAGGATGACTGCTTGTATACTAGTTCATGTTTACAGAGGACAAACAGTGGAAATAGGAAATGAATAAAATGATATCGGTTTACCTGAAAAATTTTAAAATGAGAAAATATGTAGGAATTTAATTAATTAAAATAATTCATAGAAAAAAAGAGAAGAACCGATTGAAAAAACAACATTGTTGTCAGGTTTTATTTGTGTTATAATTTTAAAATGCGTGAATATAAGGAGGTTGAAACGATGGAAAGACAGTTTATTCTAAACCATATTGATCATACCCTATTAAAACAAGATGCTGTTTGGCAGGAAATTATGGAAATATGCAAAGAAGGAATAGAACAAAAAACTGCATCGATCTGTATTCCCCCATCCTTTGTTTCCAAGGCGGCGTCCTTTGTGCAAGGACAGGTTCCAATTTGTACTGTCATTGGTTTCCCAAACGGGTATCAAACCACTGCGGTGAAGGTTTTCGAAGCCAGCGATGCAATAAAAAACGGCGCTGATGAAATTGATATGGTAATCAATTTAGGTTGGTTAAAAGAAGGGCTTTATGACAAAATATTGCAGGAAATCAATGCAATAAAATATATTTGCGGGGGGAAAGTTTTGAAGGTGATTGTGGAAACCTGCTTGCTTACCCGGGAAGAAAAAATTAAAATGTGCGAAGTTGTAAGCCAATCGAAGGCGGATTATATTAAAACCAGCACAGGATTCAGTAAGGACGGTGCTACTCTGGAGGATATTCAACTGTTTTCCAAGCATGTATTTGGTGGAACAAAGATTAAGGCTGCAGGTGGTATTAAAAGTGTGCAAGATGCAGAAGATTTTTTGCAGGCAGGGGCCGAGCGTTTGGGCAGCAGTTCCTTGCTGGGCATGCTTAAGTAAAATTGCTTTATGACATACTGTTTAAGCAGTATTCATATAAGAATCATGCAAAAAAAGGGAGGATTTAAAGATGAGTTTATTCAAAAAAGTAACTGTAACTGCAATGGCATTTGCTATGGTGATGGGGCTGGCAGCTTGTGGCGGCAGTGATGCAAACAAAGCTGGTAATGAGGATGCTGAAAAGGCAACTGAGGTGGCGAAGAAATACATTGTTGCCACTGATACCACATTTGCACCCTTTGAATTTCAAAATGAGGCGGGAGAATATGTTGGTATTGATTTAGATTTGTTGGCAGCAATTGCTGAAGATCAAGGCTTTACATATGAATTGAACCCTATGGGATTTAATCCAGCAGTGCAGGCTTTGGAAGCTGGACAGGCTGACGGCGTAATTGCCGGTATGAGCATTACAGATGAAAGAAAGCAGAAATTTGATTTTTCAACACCTTATTTTGATAGCGGTGTTGTAATGGGCATTGCAAAGAGCAATGAAGATATTAAGAGTTATGATGATTTATCTGGAAAAACCGTTGCAATCAAAATTGGTACCGAAGGTGCAACTTTCGCAGAATCCATCAAGGAAAAGTATGGTTTCACGACTATAACCTTCGATGATTCCAGCGCAATGTATATGGATGTTATGTCTGGCAACAGTGTAGCTTGTTTTGAGGACTATCCTGTAATGGGTTATGCAATTACCCAGGGTGTAGAACTGAAAATGGTTACTGATATGGAACAAGGCAGCTCCTATGGCTTTGCAGTTGGCAAAGGCAAGAACACAGAGCTTTTAGACATGTTTAACAAGGGACTTGAAAACTTGAAGGCAAACGGAAAATATCAGGAAATATTAGATAAATATATCAAGAAATAAAAATGCAGTAAGGAGCAATGCCTTATGAATGGCTTTTCAAATTTTATTGAATACACAACAGGAATTTTTCCTCAGCTTTTGCGAGGGATGTCCTTAACGTTACAAATGACGATTTTATCACTGATTCTGGCTTTGATTATAGGTATTTTTTCCTGTATGTTTAGTATCTCTAAAATAAAGGTATTGAACGTATTCTCGGGTATCTATTTAAGCTTGATTCGGGGAACACCCTTGATGGTACAGGCGGTATTCATTTACTTTGCCATTCCCGCTGTTTTGGAAATAAAGATTCAGCCCTTTTCTGCGGCAGTTATTGTGCTTTGCTTAAACGCAGGGGCTTATTTATCGGAGATATTCCGCAGTGGCATTATGGCGGTAAACAAAGGTCAGATGGAAGCAGCGAGAAGCCTTGGTCTGCCTTATGGTGTGGCTATGGTAAAGATTATTTTGCCGCAGGCAATTCGTATCGTGATTCCATCGGTGGTAAATCAGTTTATTATTACGTTAAAGGATACCTCAATCCTTTCGACGATTGGTTGTGCCGAGTTGATGCGACAGGGCAACCTCATTGTTGCAAGAAATTTTCGCGGTTTTGAAACCTATGCAGTGATTGCAGTCATGTATTATATTGTGATTACAATTTTGACAAAGGTAGCAAAAATCATCGAAGGGAGGCTGGCAAATGGTAAAGGTTAAGGTGGAAGGCCTAAAAAAAAGCTTTGGTGAACTTGAGGTTCTCAAGGGGATTAATCTTGAGGTGAAAGAGGGGGAAGTGGTTTGCTTAATTGGTCCTTCGGGTTCGGGCAAAAGCACTTTCTTACGCTGTTTAAACCGACTGGAGGAAATTACAGGCGGTATCGTTATTGTTGATGACAATGACTTAACTGCAAAAGGCTCAAATATCAATAAAATCAGAGAAAACATTGGAATGGTATTTCAGCAGTTTAATCTGTTTCCGCATTTAAATGTGTTGGAAAACATTATGCTGGCTCCTGTGGATCGAAAGAAGATGACAAAGGAACAAGCAAAAGAAAAGGCATTGTCTTTGTTGTCTACAGTTGGTTTATCTGAAAAGGCCACAGAATATCCTGCAAATCTCTCTGGTGGACAGCAGCAGCGTGTTGCAATTGCACGGGCATTGGCCATGGAACCGGATATTATGCTTTTTGATGAACCTACCTCTGCCCTTGACCCTGAGATGGTTGGTGAGGTATTGGAAGTAATGAAAAAACTGGCGGCGGATGGCATGACCATGGTGGTGGTTACCCATGAAATGGGCTTTGCAAGAGAAGTTGCTGACCGTGTGATTTTTATGGATGGTGGTTATATTGTTGAAGAGGGCACACCAACAGATGTATTTGGTAACCCTCAAAACAAAAGAACCCAAGATTTCTTAAATAAAGTGTTGTAAAACTTAAGTGGTATCCGAGAAGGAACGTTACGGATTCTGACTCAGCGATCCTCCGATAAGGATGTTTACAAAAATCATAGTTGTTTGCACACAGCCAAACGATTACCGATGAATTGTAAATAATCTTATTGGAGGATTTTTTGTTGGACAGTTTGATATTAAATATACAAGAGCGGAGTTTACTGGCAGGTTTAGCTTGGATTCTTGAATAAAAGGCTAAAATTACAGTGAATTTCTTTTGTAGGATTAAACTGCCATTATAGGATTGCCTTGACTGGCGCAAGTAATCACATTAAAAATAAACTTTAGTAGAAAAGTGTTGGGAATTTATATGTTATGCAGTCAATGAAGTAATATGGTAAAACTGCAACATGCTGGTAAACAGTAAATCTAAAAAAAATTTCTAGAAACACAAGATTTTATTATGTGCAACCATAGATTTCGTATTTGCAACGGATAGTTTACATCATTTACTCAAGTATTGGTGGTGTGCAACGAATAAATCATGCTACAATTTTTACAGGAGGTGATAAATATGAAAATGGCAGAAAGACTGTATGATTTGCGCAAGAGGGCAAATTATTCTCAAGAGTACATAAACAGTGCTCGAATTTTATAAATTCGAGCACTGTTTTATATTATTTATTTAAAAAATTTCCCGTCCTTTGTTTCAAAAGCCAACTGTTGGGGCAGGGTGGAAGTTTGCGTAATTGTTGTAAATTGAAAGAAAAGCAACATTGTATTTATGGACAAACATTACAAAAAATGGTATACTTTCAATGTTTATACAAGGATAGGGGGAGAAAAATGCTGGGTGTTATTGTGAATGTGATTGTAATTATCCTTGGCAGTGGGATTGGCATGGTTTTAAAAAAAGGGATACCTGAAAGAATTTCTGAAACCATGATGAAAGGCCTTGGTCTTTGTACATTATATATTGGGTGGTCAGGTGCATTAAAAGGAAGCAATACGCTTGTTCTGATAATCTCTATGGCAATTGGTATTGTGATTGGAGAAGGTCTGGATTTGGATGCAAGATTAAATCGTTTTGCTAAGAAATTAGAACAAAGATTCAGCAAACAGGACGGAAGCATTTCTATTGCAGAGGGTTTTATTGCGGCTTCCTTACTTTTTTGCGTGGGAGCGATGACAGTAGTGGGTTCTTTGCAGGCGGGCTTATCGGGAAATTATGAAATGCTTTATACAAAATCTGTACTGGATTTTATCTCCTCTATGATATTTGCCTCCACTCTGGGAATAGGGGTTATGCTTTCTGCGGTATTTGTATTGCTGTTTCAAGGGAGCATTGTTTTACTGGCGCAGGTGGTTGCTCCTTTTTTAACGGATGGGGTAGTAGCGGAAATGACTTGCGTTGGTTCGGTTTTGATTTTTGCATTAGGTCTTAATATAGTGGGAATTACCAAGTTAAAGGTTTTAAATTTTTTACCGGCCATGTTTTTTCCAATATTGCTGACGCCATTGTTGGCGCAGATAATCTGATGGTGAATGTAACATTTAAACAATGGTTTTCTTGCGCTTTTTATTTGCACTGGATAGGAATAGCCTTTCATTAAAATGGAAAAGCTCTAAGTACTGGGTACCCTTGTGAAACGGAAAAAAATAGGAAAGTCCTTGCAATTGAGGGAAAACGGTGTTATACTCAGTAAAGAAACTTATAGTATGCGGACGAGAGAGTGGGTAAATGCCCACTCTTTGTTATTGCATAGGCTAAATTTTTATAAAGAGGTGTGGGAATGGCGAAAGTTAGTAATACGGATAGAAAAATACTGCCGATTTTGGAGCCCATTATTGCAGAAAGAAATTTGGAACTGGTTGATTTAGAGTTCGTAAAAGAGGGTGCTAACTGGTATCTACGCGTTTATATTGACAAAGAGGGCGGCGTGGATATTGATGATTGTGAGGGCGTAAGCCGTGCGTTGGAGGCAAAGCTTGACACAGAAGACCCTATTGAACAGGCATATATATTGGAAGTAAGTTCTCCCGGTATTGACCGACCATTAAAAAAAGATGCCGATTTTGAAAAATATCGTGGTGAAATCATTGATATTAAGCTCTATAAAGGATTAAATGGGCAGAAACAATATCAAGGAAAACTATTGGGGTTGGAAAATGGTGTGATTTCCATTGAAGACGAGGAAAACAAGGTTATTACGTTTGAACAGAAGGAAGTTGCCGGCGTTCGTTTGGCAGTGATCTTCTAAAGCTAAGAGGAGGAATAGGAAAAATGGATAAAGCGGAGTTTATGGATGCTTTGAATTTGATTGAAAAGGAAAAGGGCATCGATAAAGAAATTATTTTTGAAGCCATTGAGGCATCTTTGGTTTCGGCTTGTAAAAAGAACTTCGGCAGTGGTCAAAATATCAAGGTAGTGATTGACAGAGAAACTGGAAATGTGGCTTGCTATGCACAAAAAACAGTGACTGATGAAATTAAAGATGAACAGAATGAAATATTACTGGCAGCTGCAAGAGTTTTGAACCCTAACTATACAGTGGGTGATGTAGTTGACTTGGAAGTAACCCCTAGAGACTTTGGCCGAATCTCCGCACAGACTGCAAAACAGGTTGTAGTGCAAAAATTCCGCGAGGCAGAAAGAGAAATTTTATATAATCAATACATTACAAAGGAACGTGAAGTTGTAACAGGTATTGTTCAAAGAAGAGACAGACGCAATATTATTGTTCAAATGGGTAAAATCGACGCTGTTTTGGCATCAAATGAGCAGATTCCCGGAGAACAGTACAACTTTATGGATCGTTTGAAAGTGTATGTTTTGGAAGTAAAGCAGACAACAAAGGGTCCTCAGATTTTTGTATCCAGAACCCATCCAGAGCTGGTAAAGCGTTTATTTGAACAAGAAGTGCCAGAAGTATTTGATGGCACAGTTGAGATTAAAAGCATTGCAAGAGAGGCAGGAAGCCGTACAAAAATTGCTGTTTATTCCAAAGACAAAAACGTGGATGCTTTGGGCGCTTGCGTTGGACAAAATGGATATCGTGTGAATGTCATTGTAAAAGAACTTGGCGGGGAAAAGATTGATGTTATCAATTGGAGCGATGACCCTAAGGAATTTATTGCGGCGGCATTGAGCCCATCCAAGGTTTTGGCAGTTGCATTGAATGCAGAAGAACAAAGCGCAAAAATTGTTGTGCCTGATCATCAGCTTTCATTGGCCATCGGTAAGGAAGGACAGAATGCCAGACTTTCCGCAAAACTGACCGGATGGAGAATTGACATAAAGAGTGAAACACAAGCAAAGGCAACAAACTTTATATCCGAAGAACCTGCGGATGCCGTGGATATGGAAGAAGCAATGGATGTTGTGCATATGGAAGAGATGCAGGAAGAGGAACTGACACAAGAATAAGAGCGGGGAGGATGATAGTATGAAGCAAAGAAAAATTCCTCTTAGAAAATGTACCGGTTGTCAGGAAATGAAAAGTAAAAAAGAGCTCATTCGTATTGTTCGTAATGATGAAGGTGAATTTTCCTTGGACAAAACAGGGAAAAAGCCAGGTCGAGGTGCATATATATGCCCATGCAGCGAGTGCTTGACAAAGGCGCAGAAATCCAAAGGTTTGGAGCGTTCCTTTAAGGCACCTGTACCTAAAGAGGTATATGAACAGCTTTTGAGAGAACTGAGTGGTGAGGAACATGAGTAAATTTTACTCTCTTTTAGGATTGTGCAAAAAGGCCGGCAAGGTCGTTGGTGGAGAAGTTGCTGTGGAAAATGCAATTCGTCAAAAGACAACAGAGTTGCTGATTTTAGCAGGGGATGCATCGGGAAATACAAAAAAGAAATTCAATAATTCGGCGGCGTACTATAAAATTTCACTCATCGAGATGGGGGATAAAGTGAGTTTGGGCAGTGCGATTGGTGACGAATTTCGGGCAATCCTTGGAGTGACGGATAAAGGCTTTGCAAAAAAGCTAATGGAGTTAGCGGAAGAAGAAAAAGGTCGTGAATGAAAAGGGAAAAACGGTTTTTCGTTTGCAAAGTAGAGGTGTAGTGAATGTCAAAGATTCGAATCTATGAATTAGCAAAACAACTTGGTGTTACAAATAAGGATTTAATGGCAAAACTAAAAAGCATTGAGATTGAAGCATCCAGCCATATGAGTGTTTTGGAAGCGGAGTCTGTGGAAAAGGTAAAGAAATTATACGCCCCCAAGGATGGAGCATCTGACAAGAATGCAGTGCAAAAGGATGCGACGAATCAGGGAAGCAATAAGCCTGCCCAAAATCAAGGAGGAAATAGACCTGCTCAGAATCAGGGTGGAAATAGACCTGCTCAGAATCAAGGAAGCAATAGACCTGCTCAGAATCAAGGCGGCAATAGACCTGCTCAGAATCAGGGTGGAAATAGACCTGCCCAGAATCAAGGTGGAAATAGACCTGCCCAGAATCAAGGTGGAAATAGACCTGCCCAGAATCAGGGAGGTAATAAAGACGAGGTTAAGAAGGATATCGAAAAGAAGGATGCCCCACGTCAGCAGCCAAATGCCCCAGTGAAAAAAGATGACAAGAATGCTAAGGGCAACAAGAAGGATGACAGAAACGCAAAGGGAAATAAAAAGGATCAAAGACCTAAAGAAAATCCTATTGAGCGTAGACGTCGTGAAAGAGAAGAAGAAGCTGCTCTTATGGCAGAGTTGGAAGCTTTGGAAGCCGAAGAAAGAGCTGCGAATCCCGAACCTGTAACAAAGACCATTCCTGAAACAACTACAGTGAAGGATTTGGCTGAGGTGCTTGGGAAAAAAGGTTCTGACCTTGTGATGAATTTAATGAAAAAGGGCAAAATGATGAATATCAATGCTGCTCTTGATTTTGAAACAGCAGCTACAATTGCTTTAGAATATAATGTTATTTTGGAAAAAGAAATAGAAGCGGATATTATGGAGACTGTATTTGCTGAGGAAGAGGAAGATGACAGCCTTTTAGAGGAACGTCCTCCTGTTGTGGTTGTTATGGGTCACGTTGACCACGGCAAAACCTCCTTGTTGGATGCAATTCGACACAGTGATGTAACCAAAGGTGAAGCCGGCGGCATCACACAGCATATCGGTGCATATACCGTTCAAATTGCGGGAAAACCCATTACTTTCTTAGATACACCCGGACACGAAGCTTTTACTGCAATGCGTATGCGTGGTGCTCAGATTACAGACATCGCTATTTTGGTGGTTGCGGCTGATGATGGTGTTATGCCTCAAACAGTTGAAGCGATTAACCATGCAAAAGCGGCAGGCGTGGAAATTATTGTTGCAATTAACAAAATGGATAAACCCTCTGCAAACCCTGACCGTGTAAAGCAGGAATTGACAGAATTCCAGCTGTTGGCTGAAGATTGGGGCGGTGAAACCATTTGTGTACCTGTTTCTGCAGCTACCAAGGACGGCATTGATACCTTATTGGAAATGATTACTTTGGTTGCGGAAATGAAGGAATTACGTGCCAACCCCAACAAAAATGCAAGAGGTGTTATCATCGAGGCGCAGTTGGATAAGGGCAGAGGTCCTGTTGCAACAGTTTTGGTACAGGGTGGAACACTACAGGTAGGCGATCCCATTGTGGCAGGTTGTGCTTACGGAAAAATCAGAGCAATGACAGATGATAAGGGCAGACGTGTGAAGAAGGCCGGTCCATCTACTCCTGTTGAAATTTTGGGTCTTTCTGAAGTGCCTACTGCCGGTGACGGTTTCTATGTTGCAGAAAATGATAAGCAGGCAAGACAGGTTGCAGAAAGCATTGTAGCAAGAAACAGAGAAAATCTGATAAAGGATACACCTCAGAAGGTTTCTTTGGATGATTTGTTCTCTCAAATCCAAAGCGGCAATATGAAGGAATTAAATATTGTTGTAAAGGCTGATGTACAGGGTTCTGTTGAAGCTGTTCGCCAGAGCTTGGAGCGTTTATCTAACGAAGAAGTACGTGTGCGCATCATTCATGGTGGTGTTGGTGCTATTACAGAAAGTGACGTTATGTTGGCTTCTGCATCCAATGCAATTATCATTGGGTTTAATGTTCGTCCTGAGCCCGCGGCAAAAGCCTTTGGAGATGAAGAAAAGGTTGATATTCGTTTGTATCGTGTCATCTATAATGCAATCGAGGATGTAACAGCAGCAATGAAGGGTATGCTGGATCCTGTATTTGAGGAAAAAGTACTGGGTCATGCTGAGATTCGTCAGCTGTTCAAGGCATCCGGCGTAGGTACCATTGCAGGCAGCTATGTTAAGGATGGCAAATTTATTCGTAACTGTAAGGTACGTATTTTGCGTGACAATATTGTTGTTTACGAAGGTGATTTGGAAAGCTTAAAGCGTTTTAAGGATGACGTGAAAGAAGTTGCGGCAGGCTATGAATGCGGTTTGGTTTTCAAGAAGTTTAATGATTTAAAGGAAGGTGACTGGGTAGAAGCCTTCACCATGGTTGAGGTACCCAGATAATTAGGTGAATTTATGAAAAATAACACAAGAATATCTCGTGTGAATGACGAGATTTTAAAAGAACTATCCCAAATTATCAGAGGGGAACTAAAAGATCCCCGTATTGGTTCAATGACCAGTGTAATACGGGTTGAAACAACATCAGATTTAAAATATTGCAAGGTGTATGTTTCTGTTTTAGGTAACGACGAAGAAAAGAGCAGTGTTATGCAAGGATTGAAGAATGCTGCAGGATTTGTACGTCGTTTGATCGCACAAAGAATTAATCTTCGTATTACACCGGAGTTTACCTTTAAGCTGGATGAATCCGCAGAATATGCAATTCATATGAATCAGCTGATTAGCCAAATTTCTAAGGATTTAAAGGAGAAGGAAGCCAATGAAGGGAATGAATGATTCTTTAGAAAAAATCAGAGAAATCATTTCAGCTCATCAAAATATTGTGCTTTGCGGACATATTAATCCTGACGGGGACGCCATTGGGGCAAATCTTGCCTTGGCGGCCTCCCTGAAAAAGGCGGGTAAAAATGTACAGGTGCTTCTGAGACCCTATGCCCCCAAATATGAAGTGATTCCCAATGGCAATTTGGTTGTACAAAAAGAAGATGTGACCAGAGCAGAGCTTTTTATTGCCTTAGACTGTGGTGATGTGGGACGCTTTGACTGGATCGAGGATGTTTTCAAAGGTGCGCAGTGTACCATGAACATTGACCACCATGCCAGTAATTCCTTTTTTGGAGAATACAATTATGTGGAGGAGAATGCTTCTTCGACTTGCGAAATTGTTTACAACCTGCTGAAAGAATTTTTTCCAATAGATGAAGAGATTGCTTCAGCGTTATATGCTGGACTAATTTATGATACGGGCGGTTTTCGCCATAGCTCCACTACCACTGATACCATGCAGGCAGCAGGAGAATTAATGTCATATGGTATTCCTTTTACAAAAATTTACAATGCTTTATTTGACAGCCGAAGCTTTTCTGAAATGAAGATTATGGGCAGAGCCTTTGATAAATCCGAGCTTTGTTTAGACGGCAAGGTGATTTTCACCTCCATTACCATGGTGGATATGGAAGAATGTAAAGGCACCAATAAGGAACTGGACGCAATCATCAATTATATAAAGGGTGTCAATGACGTGAAAATTGCATGCTTTTTATATGAAAAGAATGAAATGGATGTGAAAGCCAGCTTCCGTGGCAACGATGGCTACGATGTTTGTGCTTTAGCACAAAAATTTGGTGGCGGCGGTCATGTAAAAGCGGCAGGGTGTACCATTGTGGCACCTTTGGCAACGGCAAAGGAAATGGTTTTTGCCGAAATAGAAAAAATGCTATAGGGGGGAGACCTTTTGGACGGAATCCTAAATATTTATAAAGAAAAAGGTTTTACCTCCCATGATGTTGTTGCAGTGGTGCGAAAAACATTGCATATGAAAAAAGTTGGGCATACTGGTACCCTTGATCCTGATGCTGAGGGGGTATTGCCCATATGCGTAGGCAGGGGGACAAAGCTTGCGGATATCATTATGGATGGACGTAAAAGCTACCGTGCTATACTCCATTTAGGTATTTCCACAACAACAGAGGATGCCTCGGGAGAGGTAGTGGAGGAGAAACCTGTGGTTTTTGATGAGGAGAGCATTGAAAAAACCATAAGTTCCTTCATTGGAGAGCAGGAGCAAATACCGCCCATGTATTCTGCGGTAAAAATCAATGGAAAAAAGCTTTATGAGCTGGCAAGAGCGGGAAAAGAGATTGAGCGTAAGGCTCGGAAAATTACGGTTTATGATATTAAAATTCGTCGTTTTATTCCTCCTTGCCAAGTAGAGATGGATGTGGAGTGCTCCAAGGGCACATATATCCGTACATTATGTGCTGATATTGGCAAGGCTTTGGGGTGCGGTGGGAATATGGCAAGTTTGTTAAGAACTGCTACCGGTGCCTTCACCTTGGAAAATGCCATAAAGCTTCATGAATTAAAGGCTTTAGAGGAAGCAGGGCAGGTTGACACTGTTCTTTTGGGGCTGGCAGATGCTCTGAAGGGCTATACACGGGTATATGTTTCAGAAAAATCTGCAAAGCTGTTATACAACGGCGGTAAGATACGAAGTGAATTTTTTCGGGCTGAAAAAGAGTTGAAGGAAGGTCAAGAGGTTATTGTTTTTGACCATAAGATGGATTTAACGGGGATATATACAATCGTACAGGAAGAAAAAAGCTTTTTTATCAAACCATTAAAGATGTTGATTTAAGGAGTAGAGAAATGGAACATATCACGGATACGCACATAGACCAGAATCAGCCGACAGCGGTAACGCTGGGCAATTTTGACGGCTTGCACTTGGGACATCGTGCGTTGATCAAATTGACAAAGCAATTTGCTGAGGAAGAAGGGTTAAAGAGTGTTGTTTTTACTTTTTCTCCCCATCCAATGCTGGTGTTCGGGAAAAGAGATGACTTTGCGCTGATAATGGCTCCTTCGGAAAAGAAATTTACCATGGAGCAATTGGGCATTGATACTTATATAGAGTATCCCTTTGACCAAACATTTGCAGCAATGAGTGCCGAAGATTTTGCAATAAAGCTGATTTTTGAAAGAATGCAGTGCCGTGTTTTAATAGTAGGAGAAAATTATCATTTTGGCGCAAACCGTTCAGGTGATTACGAAATGCTGCAAAGATTGGGAGAAGCCCGTGGGGTTAAGGTTATTGCTGTGCCTTCTGTTTTATTTGAGGAGGAACGGGTTAGTTCCTCCAGAATTCGCAAGTGCTTGATTCAAAAGGATTTAGATGAAGCGAATCGAATGTTGACTGAGCCATATTTTATTTTGGGAACGGTATCAGAAGGAAAAAAATTGGGTAGAACCATTGGCTTCCCTACGATTAACATTATCGCCCACCCCTTAAAATTGTTTCCGCCCAATGGTGTGTATGCAACAAAAACTTTCTATAAAGGGAAATATTATTATGGTGTGACCAATATTGGAATGAATCCTACAGTAAATGGTACACAAAAAATTGTGGAAACTTATTTGCTGAATTTTAATGAGAATGTTTACGGTGAAACATTACAAACATTTTTCTATAAATTTTTACGCAGTGAACGCAAATTCCCCGGAGTTGAGGAGTTGCGTCAGCAAATCGAAATAAATGCTGAACAGGCAGCAGAGTATTTTGCATCTGAGGAGTATTTAATCAAATGGAAAAGCGCCCAAGAGTAAATTTGGGGAGTATATATATGAGTCAAAACAAGAAAATTTGGGCAACCCTTGCGTTGCTTTTAACAGCTGCCATTTGGGGCAGTGCCTTTGTTTTCCAAAAATTTGCCGTTGATGAATTAACTACATCTTTTATCGTTGCGTCCCGCTTTACCGTTGCAGGAATTATCACTGCAATTGCAACAATTAAAAAGTGGCATCGCATTGATAAGGAATATTTGATAGGGGGACTTGTCACAGGTTCTACTATGGTGCTGGGCTCCGGATTGCAAACCATCGCCATGACTTATGGCACAACCCCGGGAAAAAGTGCATTTTTAACTTCAGCTTATTGTGTTATCGTGCCCTTTTTAGGCTGGATATTTATGAAAGAGCGTCCCAAGAGAAATCATATTATCTCTGCGGCCATATGTTTAGTTGGGATTGGATTGATTTCACTGGAAGGCAGTATGAAAATCACCTTTGGCGATGGACTTACGCTGTTATGCAGTGGGGCTTTTGCTGCAAATATTATATCCATTGCGTATTATTGCAGAGGAAGAGACCCTATGCTTTTAACCATGCTGCAAATTTGTGTGGCAGGGATATTGGGATGGATTTCTGTTTTTGTGACAAGAGGATTTCCACACAGCATATCATTGGCGGCAGCAGGAAATGTGCTATATTTGGCAATTTTTTCAACAGCTGTATGTTTATCCTTACAAAGTATTGGGTTAAAATATATTAATGCGACGGTGGGCACAATTATTTTAAGCTTGGAATCTGTTTTTGGCGTAGTGTTCTCTGTACTATTATTTAAAGAGGAGATAACGATAAAAATGGCAATGGGCTTTGTTGTGATATTTATTGCAATTATTTTATCTCAGTTTGACTTTACAAAAACTGTCGATGAAAAAATTGTGGAAAACCCAGAGAATTAGCGTATTGTCCTTGCAAAGGCAAAGGTAGTATGCTAAAATAAAAATGCTGTAAATCCGAGACTCGGTCATTGGACTCTCCAACCATTACTTAGTCTTTGGGGATGCATAGTAAAAATATTTTGAGGAATTATAAGGAGGAAATAACAATGGCAACAATCAACAAACAGGAAATTATCGCAAAATACGGCAGAACCCCTAACGATACAGGTTCTCCCGAAGTACAGATTGCTCTGTTGACAGCAAGAATTACAATGCTTACAGATCATTTGAAGGATCACAAGAAGGATCACCACTCCAGAAGAGGTCTTTTGAAAATGGTAGGACAGAGAAGAGGTCTTTTGAACTATTTGAAGGATCTGGATATCGAAAGATATCGTACTATCATTATCGAACTTGGTCTGAGAAAGTAAGAATTGCGATATAGGGAGGAGAGAGGAAATTTCCTCTCTTTTCTTCTATGATTTCAAAAAGAAAAGTAAGTGTATGTGGCACTATAGATTTCCAGCTTTTTTCATAGCCAAGGGTATGAAAAAAGCTGAAGATCTATGGTGCATAGAAGAAAAAACAAAAGGAGACTTCATTATGTTTAGAACTTATACCATGGATTTAGCAGGCAGAACCCTGACGGCTGAAATTGGCAGAGTTGCAGAACAGGCAAATGGCGCTGTTATTTTGCGTTATGGTGAAACCACAGTTTTGGTGACCGCTACTGCATCTCAAAAGCCCAGAGAAGGAATTGACTTTTTCCCTCTGAGCATTGATTATGAAGAAAGACTTTATTCTGTAGGTAAAATTCCCGGGGGATTTATTAAAAGAGAAGGCAGACCCTCTGAAAAGGCTGTTTTAACCTCCAGATGTATCGATAGACCATTAAGACCTTTATTCCCCAAGGATTACAGAAATGACGTTGCCATTGTGGCGACAGTTATGTCTGTTGATCAGGATTGTTCACCTGAGGTAATTGCTATGATTGGTGCATCCTTGGCGTTGAATATTTCCGATATTCCTTTCACCGACCCTGTTTCTTCCGTAAGTATTGGATATTGTGATGGTCAGTTGGTTGTAAATCCTACGGCAGATCAAAGAGAAACTTCCAGATTATCCTTGACTGTTTCCTCCAAAGAGGACAAGGTTATGATGATCGAAGCTGGAGCAGATGAAATTCCTGACGAATTGATGATGGAAGCCATCCATTTGGCGTTTGACACCAACCTTGAGGTTGTAAAATTCATCAAAGAAATCGTAGAAAAAGAAGGTAAGGAAAAAGCACCTTATGAAGAGCATGTTATCAATCAGGAAGCTTATGATTTGGTTACGAGCTATATTACAGATGCAAGAATGGAAGATGCTGTTTTTGCTGAATTGAAGCAAGACAGAGATGCAAAGCTTAAGGTAATTACTGAAGAAGTAACGGAAGCTTTGACAGAAAAATTAACTGCAATTTATGGTGAAGATGCAAAAATCGGCGAATTGTTGGGCGAGATTATCTATAAATTCGAGAAAATGACGGTTAGACGTATGATTTTGAAAGACCACAAGCGTCCTGACGGTCGTGGCATTGAAGAAATCAGAAAGCTTTCCGCAGAAATTGATGTATTACCCCGTGTTCACGGTTCTGCATTGTTCTCGAGAGGGCAGACTCAGTGCTTGACTGTAACCACATTAGGCATGATTAGTGAAGGCCAGCGTTTGGATGGCTTGGATACCAACGAAACAGGCAAGCGTTATATCCATCATTACAACTTCCCCGGTTATTCCGTAGGTGAGGCAAAAACTTCCCGAGGCCCCGGTAGACGTGAAATCGGCCACGGCGCTTTGGGTGAAAGAGCTTTATTGCCTGTTATCCCCAGCGAAGAGGAATTCCCTTATGCAATCCGTCTGGTTTCCGATATTTTAAGTTCCAACGGTTCTACCTCTCAGGCAAGTATTTGTGGTTCCACGTTGTCTCTGATGGCGGCAGGTGTTCCCATTAAGCGTCCCGTTGCAGGTATTTCTGTAGGCTTGGTAACTGGTGATACGGAAGATGATTTTGTAGAAATCACTGATATTCAAGGCGTTGAGGACTTCTTCGGTGATATGGACTTTAAGGTTGCCGGAACCAGCGTGGGTATTACAGCTATCCAGATGGATATGAAGATTAAAGGCTTGACTTTTGCCATGATTGAGCAGGCATTTGCCCAGACTGGCAGAGCAAGAGAATATATATTAAACGAAGTTATGCTGAAGGCAATTCCTGAATCCAGAAAAGAGCTTTCTCCTCATGCACCAAAGATTGCTTCTATGCAGATTGATGTTGAGAAAATTGCAGAAGTTATTGGCACAAGAGGTAAAGTAATCAAAAAGATTATTGAGGAAACAGGCTGTGCAATTGATACCGAAGATGATGGGACAATCTTTATCAAGGGTATTAATGCTGCGGATATTCAGCGTGCAATTGATATGATTAATGCTATTGTAAAGGATCCTATTCCAGGAACTATTTACACAGGGGCAATCACGAGATTGATGGCTTTTGGTGCATTCTTTGAAATTGCACCAGGAAAAGAAGGCTTGATTCATATTTCCAAAATTTCCAACAAACGTGTGGAAAAGGTTGAGGATGTATTGGCTGTGGGCGATATTGTAAGCGCAAAGCTGATGGAAATTGACAAGCAGGGCAGACTGAACTTCTCTATTAAAGATGCGTTACCCCAGGAAGAAAAGGCTAAGGAAGAAAAACATAGTCATTAAAGCATAATATCTAACAGATAGGAGGCTGTGAAAAGGAAGGTTTTCCTGCACAGTCTCTTTTTAATGAAGGCATAAAAAATATAGTTTGGAACATGATAAAAGAAATTAGCGTTTTGCATGGGAGAGATTATATGGTTATTATTAAAAAATTACAAAACGGAATTTCTGTTGCTTTAGAGGAAATTGCCTATGTACGCAGCATTTCCTTTGGTATTTGGGTAAAAAATGGTTCTAGAAATGAGAAACCTGAGGAAAACGGTGTATCTCATTTTATCGAGCATATGATGTTTAAAGGAACAGAAAACAGAAGTGCAAAGGAAATCGCTCAGGCTATGGATGCTTTGGGCGGACAGATTAATGCTTATACCACCAAAGAATATACCTGTTATCATACCCGTGTATTGGATGAGCATTTTACTAGAGCTTTAGAGGTTATGAGCGATATGCTTTTGCGTTCTTTATTTGCTCAAAAAGACGTGGAAAAAGAGTGTAATGTTATTATTGAAGAAATCAATATGTATGAGGATGCGCCGGAGGAATTGGTGCATGATGCCTTACAAGATAGCATTTGGCAGGGAAGCTCTTTAGGAATGCCTATTTTGGGAACTACAGAGACAATTTCAGCATTTACCTCGGAGAGCATTCGTGATTATTATGAGCGAAATTATCAGCCGGAGAATATTGTATTATCCATTGCGGGGAATTTTAAAATCGATGAAGTGATGGAGGAACTGAATAAAGCCCTTGGTTCTTGGGAGCGGAAACAGCCTTTTACCCAATATGATTCTAAAGCAAAATATCAAATTGCCCATGTGGTGCGGGAGAAGGATGTGGAACAGGTGCATAGCTGTATTGCCTTTCCCAGCGTGGAGCGTGACCACCCAATGAAGTATGCCCTTGGCGTATTTAATACCATTTTTGGAGGTGGCATGAGTTCTAGATTATTTCAAAAGATACGAGAAGAAAATGGTTTAACCTATTCCATTTATAGCTACACAACGGCTTTTTCCGATACAGGATTGTTCTCTGTTTGCGGAGGAATGAATCCGAACCAGTTGGAGCGGGTGTACGACCTTATTTTGCAAGAAATTGAAGACGTAAAAAAGAAACAATTACCACAAAAACTTATTGATGTGACCAAGGAACAGTTGATTAGCAACTTTATCATTGGTACGGAAAGTACGTTAAATAGAATGACAGCATCAGGATCTGCTTTGCTTCTGCGTGGTGTGGTTCAGGATTCGGAAGAGGTCATCGGGAAGCTTGGTGAGGTGACAGCCCAAGATATTTTGCAGGTTACAAATTTGGTTTTTGATATGGAAAAAGTAAGCTGGAGCGCAGTTGGAAATGTCAAAGGAAAAGATATTGACAAAATAGGAAAAAAAGTTTTTCATAAATCATAGAATCCTAGGGATAATAAGGATAACGGTATCATTCCGTAATTCTTTTTATAGGAGGTCTTTTATGAAAACTGCAAATGCAATAGCATTAACACTGGTGATTATCGGTGCGTTAAACTGGGGATTGATTGGCTTTTTCGGCTATGATGTTGTAACCAGCATCTTTGGTGGAAACATGTTCTGGATCTCCAGAGTGATTTTTGGTCTGGTTGGCTTGGCAGGGCTTTGGTCATTGTCTTTCTACAATTCCCTTGTTCAGGAAAACCCTACCGTTCGTATTGCAAGACATTAATCAAAGTTGCAGCGGGAAACCCGCTGCTTTACATAGAACAGGGGGAGCAAAATGCGTTTTACAAAAATGGAAGGCTGCGGGAACGATTATATTTATATCAACTGTTTTGAAGAAGTGGTGGAACAGCCTGAAAAGTTAGCCATCGCCATGAGTGAGCGACATTTTGGCATTGGTGCCGACGGGTTAGTATTAATTATGCCATCGGAAAAGGCCGATTTTCGCATGCGCATGTTTAATCTGGATGGTTCAGAGGGTGAAATGTGCGGAAATGCAGTGCGATGCATCGGGAAGTATACCTATGAACGAGGTTTAACAAACAAAGAGGAAATTTCTTTGGAAACTGCCGGTGGAATAAAATATTTAAAATGTAATATTGAAAAAGGAATTGTAAAAACCGTTAGGGTAGACATGGGTGAGCCTATATTGGAGGCGGAGAAAATTCCTGTTAAGCATGAAACCAGTCCTGTGATTAGAAAAAGCATTGTAATCAATAATAATAATGAATTCCAATTTACCTGTGTATCCATGGGAAATCCCCACGGAGTTGCTTTTGTTGAAGAGACAGAGAATTTTCCGGTTCAAGAGTATGGTAAGCAAGTGGAGAACAATCCTGCATTTCCCAAGAAGACAAATGTTGAATTTGTCCAGTTAATTAACCGGAATCACATCAAAATGCGTGTTTGGGAAAGGGGTAGCGGCGAGACACTTGCCTGTGGTACAGGTGCATGTGCATCGGTGGTTGCATCTATTTTAAACGGTTTTTGCGACAGGGAAGTGAAGGTATCTCTTCTTGGTGGGGAATTGACAATCCATTGGAATGAAGAAAATAATCATGTATATATGACAGGCCCAGCGGCATTTTCCTTTGACGGTGTTTGGTTAAAAGACGTTTAATGTTGGGCATAGAGGAGGAAGTATATGGCGAGAGATTTACATGATACCGCAGATTTAGAGGAAAGAGTAATTTTGTTTGCTGTTGAGCCGGATGAACGCAACAGCCGCTCTACCATGGAAACAGAGGCATGCCTAGATGAATTGGAAGAGTTGGTGCGGACAGCTGGGGCGGTTGCTGTGGCCAGAAGCATACAAAGGCGAGAGCGGGTGCACCCTGGTCATTACTTAGGCAAGGGCAAAATTGAAGAGCTAAAAATGATGGTGGATGCATACGGCGCATCAGGTGTTGTTTGTGATGATGAGCTTTCACCGGCACAGTTAAAGAATTTGGAAAGATTGCTGGAAACCAAAGTAATGGACAGAACAATCGTAATTTTGGACATTTTTGCAGGAAGAGCAATTTCCGGTGAAGGTAAGATACAAGTTGAGTTAGCACAGCTGAAATATCGTTTATCCCGTTTGACAGGCATGGGTGCTTCTATGTCAAGATTGGGGGGTGGCATTGGCACGAGAGGCCCAGGTGAGAAAAAGCTGGAAACAGACAGACGGTATATCAAAGACCGCATTGCTGAATTAAACAGTGCGGCAAAAGAGATTCAGACTCATCGGGAATTATTGCGAAGCCAAAGAGGAAAAAAAGGGACACCTGTGGTATCCTTGGTTGGCTATACAAATGCGGGAAAGTCTACACTCATTAACAAATTGACAGACGCAGGTGTTTTAGCAGAAGATAAGCTGTTTGCTACTCTTGACACAACTACGAGAAAAGTGGAATTGCCCAATGGTTCTGAAATTTTACTAACGGATACCGTAGGATTTATTCAAAAGCTGCCTCACCATTTGGTACAAGCCTTTCGGGCGACACTAGAGGAGTTAAAATATGCAGATATTCTTCTCCATGTGGTAGATGCATCCAATTCCAACAGACAGGAGCAGATGCAAGTAGTCTATAAAACATTGGAGGACTTGGGGTGTGGAGATACTCCTGTCATAACCGTGTTCAACAAAATGGATAGAGAGGTTGAATTGCCATTGCCAATGGACACAAAAGCGAGGGAAATTGCTCAGGTTTCCGCTTTTACCGGCGACGGGTTAAACGGAATGCTGGGTATGGTTGAAAATCTATTAAAAAGCTTTCGGAAATCTATGGTTGCCTTGGTTCCTTACACAGAAGGGGGGCTCATTGGCTGGGTTCATGGGCGATGTGAAATCATTCGTGAAGAGCATACGCCAGAAGGAGTTTTGTTAGAAGTATATGTAAATGAAGAGTCTGCAAACCGATTAGAGAAATATAAACAATAAATGAATCTCCTGGAATTTAAATTTCCAGGAGATTTTTAACAGAAAAATAGGAACACTTTTTATGTATCTGCGTTTAAAAAGAAAACAGCTTTTTCATAATCCTCTTTCTTTACATAAATTTTGTATTCTATTTGGGCTAATGTGTTTATGTCAAAGCCCCGGGAATTTGCTTGCCAAGTGTTGCCCATGGTGGAGATTGTATATTCAATTTTGTGAGCAGAAAGCAAATTTCGTATTTCTGCTTGCTTTTCTAAAGAATAGGTTATGAATAATTCTTTGCGGTTGAATATCGTAATCATAAGAATTCCCTCCTAATTTCAGGATAGCAGGTAGATGGTGGCAATGCAACCAAAATAACCAAACTGAAACCGTATTTTAAGAAAAATTTAAGCTTTCTGGTTCAATTCTGTAACAAGTATATGTTACCATTAATATTAAAAATCGACATTATTTTTTAATGTAGGGGAGTGTGAAGCTTGAGTCAAAACGTAATTCGAATTAAAAATGTAAAAAAGATTTATCAAATGGGTAAGGAACATATTCAGGCAGTGAACGGCATCAGCTTAAATATCCGACAGGGGGAAGTATGCTGTTTGCTTGGAAAGTCGGGCTCAGGCAAATCCACTTTATTAAATTTGATTGCGGGATTGGAAAAACCCTCTTCCGGTGAAATTATATTTAACAAAAAACATATAGAGCGGATGAATGAGGATCAATTGGCGGATTTTAGGCAGAAATATGTTGGTTTTGTCTTTCAGTCATACAACCTTTTGCCGACACTAACGGCGATGGAGAATGTAACATTACCACTGATTTTTAAGAATGTTCCGTTAAAAGAACGGAATGAGCGGGCAATGGAGATGTTGAAAAATGTAGGTTTGGAAGAAAGAGCCCATCATAAGCCCCATGAAATGAGTGGTGGACAGCAGCAAAGGGTTAGTATTGCCAGAGCATTTATCAATAGCCCTCAAGTGGTATTTGCCGATGAACCAACAGGGAATTTGGATACCCGCACAACATATGAAATGATGGATTTGATTACGGCAATGGCAAAGAAGAATAACCAGACCCTAGTAATTGTAACCCATGATTTGGAGCTGGCAGAGTATGCAGACAGAATTGTTATGCTCTCAGATGGAATTATAGAACGTATTGAGGATAAAACCCAGGTTGAAGGAGAGAAAGAGTGATGAGTAAAAGGTTGTTTCAAAGGGTATTTGCATTGATTATGATGTGTTCCATTGTTCTGGGGCAAACGTCAGTCATATTTGCAGATGATTTTAGCGAAAATGGTTCACCAAAAATCATAGTCGGTGGGGATGCATTGATTGAGGTTGTGGCGGGGCAGGAAAACCGTGCCACCATTCAAGTGAAAAATAAAGGTGGCGCACCGGCTGATAATGTTTATGTCAGCGTGAAGAGAAGCCCTACAGATCCTTTTCGTGTAACGATTCCAGGTGGCGGTGACGTAGGCAGCGTAGGGGCAAACGGATATCAGAATGTAACATTGGTTGTTACTTTTAATGGTGAAGTGAAAGAATCTAGTTATCCCGTTACACTGGATTTTACATACCGAAATGCCAATGACTCCACATTTACCAGCTCGGAAACAATTTATTTAAAAATGAAAGGGTTTGACAATGAACCTAGTTTTAAACTGGATGCCATGACCCTTAGTCCAGATAGTATGTCTCCCGGCAGTAGCGCAAACTTGAGCGGTAAGATTATTAATAACGGCGAAAAAGATTTGCAGGACGTTGATATTAGCTTGGAGAATTTGTCCACAGATAAAATCAGCTTGAGCGGTGGATTTAGCAGTAAGCATTTTGCAAGCATACCCATTGGGGGCAGTGCAAATTTCGCATTTTCACTTGTAGCCAGTGCAGATATGGCGGCAGGCAACTATCCTGTTTCTATTAAACTGAAATACAAAGATAAATTTGGAAAAGCTGTTGAAAAAGCACAGGATTATTATGTGAATGTAGGTGGCGTAGCAGGGCAGAAATCTCAGTTGGAGATTCGAAATATGAAAGAGCCCGGTGGCGTTTACGGTGTAAATCAGAATTTCACAGTCAGCTTTGATTTATATAACAGCGGAAAGATTTCAGCAAAAAATATTGTGGTTAAAGCAGAGCCTGTAGATGCTTCTGCGGTGGTACCCAAATCTGCAAGCGTAAAAACAATTTCTGAGTTAAAAGCAGGCGCAACAACAACCCTTTCCTTTACTTTTGCAGGTACTGCAGCGGCAAAATCACAAAATTATGCAATACAGTTTACAACAGACTATACCTCAGGTGGTACGGCGGTAACTTCCTTTAAGCAGTTTGCAGGGGTAAATGTGAGCAATCCCAGTAAGGATGAGGAAAACGCCAGCAAACCCAAGTTAATTGTAAGCAATTATGAGTGCAATCCATTGATTGTTATGGCAGGGCAAGAGTTTGATTTAAACATGGATATTTTAAATACCCATGCTACAAAAGGCGTTAAAAATATTAAAATGTTTTTAACTTTGGCTGAGGAAACCTCTTCGGACAGTCAAAAATCGGGGAATATTTTTACCCCTGTAAATAGCAGTAATACATTCTATTTTGATGCAATCGGACCAAAGGGCAAGACACAAAAGAAATTAAGATTATATGTAGTTCCTGAAGCTCAGCCCAAGACATACACTTTGACCGTAAACTTTGAATATGAAGATGCTGCTGGCAAGGAATTTACTGCAACGGAATTGCTGGGTATTAACGTAAAGCAGGTTACTGAAATGCAAGTAGATGATTTCGCAATACCTGAAACAGTGGAAATGGGTACACCAGTTGCTGTTTCCTTTGGCTATAACAATACGGGAAAGGTAACACTAAATAACGTAATGGTTAAAGTAGAAGGTGATGTTGAATGCCAAAATAAGAGCACATACATCGGCAACATGGATTCAGGTGCCGGAGAATATTTTGAAACATCATTTACACCCAACACCAGTGGGGAAGTGCCTGTGAGCATTGTGATTTCTTATGAAGATGCAACAGGGGAGCTGAAGGAAGAACGCAGAGATTTTGTATTAAATGTCACAGAACCTATGATGCCTGAAGATGCTGATAATACAAATAACGAGACAGCACCTCTGGATATGAAAAAGGTTATGATTTCTATTTCCATATTAGCACTTTTTGCAATGGGATTATTTATCTTTATTAGACGTCAGAAACAAGAACCCCAAAATACCTTTGCTGAAAGCAAAAACGATTTGGATGATGAGGATGAGGATGACAGAGAGGATATGTCTTTATGAGTACGAAGGACTTATTAGATATGGCTCTTCGTAATTTGCTGAAGCGAAAGCTCCGAACATTCCTAACGGTGCTTGGTGTTGTAATTGGTACGGCTTCCATTGTTGTAATGGTATCCATCGGGATTGGAATGAATGAGAGCTTTGCGCGTCAGCTTGAAAGTTGGGGGAGCCTGCAAGTAATTGATGTATATTCGCCCAATGGCGATGGTGGACGCTATATGCCTGACGATGATGCTGCAAAGGATGCAAAGAAAAATGGTAAGAAGGTAAAATTGGACGCAGTGGCTGTGGAATCTTTTCGCCAAATGGCTGGGGTTGAAGCCGTTTCTCCAATAAAAAATCTTTACCTGATGCTTGGCAGCGGTAAATATGTTGCTGATGCCAATATTATAGGACTTGATCCGGCAGCTATGGAGGCTTTGGGCTATAAAATTGAAAATGGACGGGCTTTAAATGGTGAGGATGTAAAATCCATTGTTGTTGGCGGCGGGGTGGAATTTTATGACCCTAAATTAAACTGGGAAATGAGAATGAATTCGGAACCACCACAGTTAGAATTGGTTGGTGATAAGGTTGAGGTAAGCTATGACTGGAGCTATGGTTCAAAATATGCCGATAAAACCATCAAATCAAATAAATTCGAAGTGGTTGGAACCATGTCTGCTGATGGCAGCAATGGCTGGAGTGTCATTATGCCAATAAAAGAGCTTGAGAAAATTGAGAAGGCACAGCAAGAATGGGAGAAAAAACGGAATGGCTCTTCCGGTGGGAGAGGACAAAAACAACAATCCCATGAGTATGAACAGGTTATGGTTAAGGTAATTGACATTAAAAATGTTCAGGCTGTGCAACAGCAGATTAAGGATATGGGCTATCGGGCTACCAGCTTATCAGATGAATTGGATGCTATGAAAGAAACTACGAAAATGCTCCGTATGGTTTTAGGGGCAATTGGTGCCATTTCATTGGTTGTTGCGGCTATTGGAATTACCAATACCATGGTTATGGCAATTTATGAAAGAACCAGAGAAATTGGTATTATGAAGGTAATCGGGGCTTCTCTTCGGGATATTAAGCTACTGTTCTTAACAGAAGCGGCATTTATCGGATTTGCCGGAGGTATTTTGGGCATTGGTGTAAGCTTTGTAACATCAAAGCTGGTTAACTTTGTAGCCATGCAGCAAGGCAGTGATATGTCATCTTCTATACCCATTTGGTTGTATATTGGTTCCATTGCCTTTGCAACGGTAATTGGTGTTCTTTCAGGATATTTACCTGCACAGCGTGCAATGAAACTAAGTGCATTATCGGCGATTAAAACGGAATAATAAAAATATCTAAAAACAAAAAGCATATAAAAACACACTATTTTTGATTATGAACAAAAAATAGTGTGTTTTTTCATGCAAAAGCTGATATCTCATGATTTTTTGGAAAGACTATGGAGGAAGAATGTCATAACAAAAAGGGATTGAATTTAAGATGTTAATCCAACTGGCTGCTGCACCGGTTTTTTTAGGACTGTTTTATATTTATGTAAGAGATAAATATGAAAAAGAGCCTTGGAGAATGCTCTTTCTTGGATTACTGTACGGTATTTACACGACTGCTGTTATTTATGCAGTAGGATTGGGATTGGAAAAAATTTTCCCCCATGTGGAGTCACCCATCTATACATCCTTTATCAGCTCAGCAGGCGTTGAAGAGGTGACGAAGTATATATTTTTGGTACTTTTAATATGGAGGAATGGTAATTTCAATGAGCCCCTGGATGGAATTGTGTATGGTGTTTTTGTTTCTTTAGGTTTCGCGTGGATTGAAAACATTATATATGTAACGCATCCCGTTATGGGTGGTTATAGCACTGCTTTTTCTAGGGCATTTCTTTCCGTCCCGGGACATGGATTATTTGGTGTGCAAATGGGGTATTATTTAGGGCTGGCTAAATTTTTCCGAGGAAAAAAACATTTTTTGCTTGCTTTTTTCGTTCCGTATTTGGTTCATGCCTTATATAATTATTTTCTGCTTGAGAAATTTTCGTTTTTCTGGATTCCTTTTTGGATATTGGAGGTTTGGTTATGGTGGTCAGCCCTCAGACACATTAAAGAGCTGGTTCGTATTTCACCTTTCCGAGAATAAAATGACACGATTTTACTGTTGGACTTGAAATAAATAGTAAAAAGCGGTATACTGATTAAAACAGAATACTTGGCAGAAAATAACACAATTACGGAGGTCAACCAGTGGTAGAAGCGGTGAGCTGTGGAGGCGTTGTTATTTATAAGTGGAAAATTCTCCTCTTATATAAAAACCAAAATGGCAGATATATGGGTTGGGTATTGCCCAAGGGCACTGTGGAAGAAGGCGAAACCTATCGGCAAACCGCTTTGCGTGAGGTAAAGGAAGAATCCGGTGCCACCGGAGAAATTATTAAATATGTGGGGAAAACCCAATATACTTTTAAAGGCAGTGAGGATACCGTAAACAAAACAGTGCATTGGTATTTGATGAGTGCCAATTCCTTTTTTTGTAAGCCTCAGAGTGAAGAATATTTCGCCGATGCGGGTTTTTATAAATTCCATGAAGCCTATCATCTGTTAAAATTTAATGACGAACGCCAGATTTTAAAAAAAGCATATTATGAGTATAGTGAAATGCGTAAGAATAAGGAATTTCTGAAACGGAAGTTTTCTGAAAAAAAAACGTAAAGGAGTAATGGAGTATGAAAAAATATTTTGAGTTAAAACCCAGTTTTGAAGATTTGAAGGATAAAATCGTAGTGTTACACAAAGAAGATGATGAAAAGAAAACATTGTTTATTGTTTTAGCAGTTCTTGCTGCTGTTTTGGCAGTAGTAGCTTTAGGCGTTGTTTATTTATTGAAAACAAAAATGGATGACGAATATGACGAGGATTGGGACTATGATTGGGACGATCTTGAAGATGAATATTGCAACGAGGATGATTGCTGCTGCACAGATAAAGATGTTGATGATTCCGTAAAGGTAGAGAAAGTATAAAGAAGATGGGGCGGCAGGTGGCCGGTATGGTTTTTACTACTGACTGCGCGCCAGCTCCCTTTTTTTCTTTTGGTTGGGACAAAAAAAATAGGATAGGACAAAAAAAGACCAAAGGAAGGTGTGACATGGAAGACAAACTGCAATTAATTCGTAAAATTGCACCTGATTTGACGGAAGAAATGATCAAAAGGTATCGTGTTTTAAAGACAGTGCGCCTTTTGCAGCCCTGTGGAAGAAGAATGGTAGTGCTTGCACTGGGTATGACAGAAAGAACGGTTCGCAGCGAAATTGAACGGTTCAGTGTGCAAAAGCTGGTTCAGGTTTCAAAGACAGGTATGGTTGTTACAGAAGAAGGCTTGGAAGTTTTAGAGGGATTGGATACAGTTTTTTCTATTATGACAGGATTATCTGTTTTAGAGGAAAAGTTGGCTTTGCTCTTAGGTGTTAAGCGTGTTCTTATTGCACAAGGCGACGCAGATGTCAGCGAGCGTAGCCGTAAGGAGATGGGGCAACTTGCCATGCGGCATCTTTTGGAAAAAACCAATGAGAAAAGCTGCATTGCCATTACCGGTGGTTCATCCATGGAGGATTTGGTGCTTGCGGCACCGGAAATGTCTAAACCTATGGCCAAAATGGTTGTGCCTGCAAGAGGCAGTATAGGCCGTAGAATGGAATTGCAGGCAGATACTTTAGCGGTACAGTTAGCTGAGAAGCTGCAGGCAGAGTATCGACTTTTGCATTTGCCTGATAATTTAAGTGAGACAGCTTTGGAGGAAATGAAAAAGCAGCCTGAAATTTTTGAAACTATACAGGAAATGGATCGGGCGAATATTTTACTTTTGGGCGTTGGCAATGCATTGGATATGGCGGAAAAACGCAGGTTGGATGAAGAGATAATGGCCAATTTAGTAAAACAGGATGCAATTGCAGAAGCCTGCGGATATTATTTTAACCGCAGTGGTGAGGTGCTTTACAGAACCCGTTCTATTGCCATTGATTTTGATCAAATCAGTAAGATGGATGAGGTTATTGTGGTTGCAGGTGGCGAGAAAAAAGCTGAGAGTATTCTAGCTGTAAGCAAAAGTATTCCAAGCGGGATATTTATTACCGACGAAGGTGCTGCGATGAAAATGCTGAGGGTTTTAGAGGCGTAGAACAGTATCAATCATTATTTACTCAGAAATTTTTAAATCATTCTGTTTTAGAGACTTACATAATGAAAACTTTAATAAATGTGGGGTTCTACAACTGAGAGTGGTGCTAATTAATATGCAATTATGGTTTAAAGAGCTCAAAATGAATTGAAAAATGAAGTTTTGGGGAAAAGTATAACATATTTGGTAGAAGCTGTTCTGTAATCAGAAAGGAGTATGAAGAATGTTAAACAAAAAATCGGTTGATGATTTACAGGTAAAGGGGAAAAGGGTTCTGGTCAGATGCGACTTTAATGTCCCATTACAGGATGGGGCAATTACTGATGAAAATAGAATAACTGCCGCTCTCCCTACAATCAAAAAGCTAGTGGAAGATGGCGGAAAAATCATCCTTTGTTCCCATATGGGCAAGCCAAAGGGAGAACCAAAGCCTGAACTTTCCTTGGCACCCGTTGCAAAAAGACTTTCAGAATTGCTGGGGAAAGAGGTTGTTTTTGCAAAAGATGATACGGTAGTAGGTGAGAATGCCAAAAAGGCTGTGTCAGTAATGCAGGAAGGCGACGTAATTTTATTGGAAAATACACGCTATCGTAAGGAAGAAACAAAGAATGAAGAATCTTTCAGTAAAGAACTGGCATCTTTGGCTGATGTTTTTGTAAACGATGCTTTTGGCAGCAGCCATAGAGCACATTGCTCTACTGTAGGGGTAACGGAATTTGTAAAGGAATCTGCAGTTGGGTATTTAATGGAGAAAGAAATTGAGTTTTTGGGAAATGCCGTGAATAATCCCCAGCACCCTTTTGTAGCAATTTTGGGTGGTTCCAAGGTTTCTGATAAAATCAATGTTATTAACAATTTATTGGAAAAAGTGGATACACTAATCATTGGAGGCGGCATGGCATATACCTTTGCTGTAGCCAAGGGCGGCAAGGTTGGAGACTCCTTGCTGGAAGTTGACAAGGTGGGTTACGCAAAGGAAATGATGGAAAAAGCAGAAGAAAAGGGCGTAAAACTATTGCTTCCTGTGGATACTGTAATTACAAAAGAATTCAAGAATGATACAGAATTTAAAACTGTTTCTGCATTGGAAATTCCCGATGGCTGGATGGGCTTGGACATTGGTGAAAAATCAAAAGAACTATTTACAAATGCAATTATGGGAGCAAAGACAGTTATTTGGAATGGACCTATGGGTGTGTTTGAATTCGAAAACTTTGCTGCCGGCACGAAGGCAGTTGCTCAGGCAATGGCGGATATTGATGCAACAACAATCATTGGTGGTGGTGATTCTGCTGCAGCGGTAAATCAGTTGGGCTTTGGGGATAAAATGACCCATATTTCCACAGGCGGCGGTGCATCATTAGAATTTTTGGAAGGAAAGGACTTGCCGGGCGTAGTAGCAGTGCAAGATAAATAAGGCTTGAAATTATGAAACGCAAGGGGAAAATATTCGCAGTGATGGTTTTATTATGCAGTTTGCTTTTTCAGCTGACTGCTTGGGGAAAAACGGTTGTTGCCATGGACTGTGTAGAAGAAGAAGAATTGATTGAACCGGCGGAGAAAATCATTTTCCCGCCGACAGACTATATTCCGGTATTGATGTATCATCATTTTGCAATACGTGATATGGGCGAGGGAAACGGCGTTGTTACCACCCAAGCCGAGTTGAGGGATCAGATTTCTTATTTAAAGAATGCGGGGTATGAAATTATTTCTCTGGAAACTTTGAATGAGCTCCTTCAGCGGGTGGAAAAAGAGAAGGTTCAAAATAGAAAAAAGGAAAAAGATGCGTTTAGCCTTGAATTGGATAAAAAATATATCTGCATCACTATGGATGACGGATATTTGAGTAACTATGAATTGGCTTTTCCTGTTTTCCAAGAATATCGTGTCCCTGCCTCTATCTTTGTTGTAACGGATAGCATTACCAATCAAACCGGATTAAGAAAATTAGACTGGCAGCAAGCTAAGAAAATGGTGGACAGCCGATTGGTTAAAATATATAACCATACAGCCAACCATGTACCTGCGGATATGGAAACGGAAGATGAATTTCTTGACCAAGTGGATAAGGGAGAGCTTGCATTGCATACGTATCTAAGGCAAGATGCCTGCAAGGCTTTGGCGTTTCCTAATGGACATTTTACCATTGAATGTCAAGAAGGCCTGAAAGAAATGGGCTTTGACTTATTATTCACGGTAGAACAAAAGGTTATTACAAAACAAACATCACGCTATGAGATTCCAAGAATTGCCGTGGAGTCCGGGTGGGATGGTGAAACTTTGATGGAAAACATAGAGCGGACGGCGAGAAAAAGCTTTGTGCCGTAAGAGAGGTGAGGTTTATGAGAAAGAAGATTATAGCAGGAAACTGGAAAATGAACAAAACGCCCAAAGAGGCGATTGAATTTTGCAGATTGATGAAGGACAAGGCTGCATCCTCTACAGTTGATGTGGTTTTTTGTGTACCTTTTGTTGATTTATACCCTGTCTTGGAAGAGTTGAAGGGCAGCGGAATTGGTGTAGGTGCCGAAAATATGCATTTTGAGGACAGCGGTGCTTATACAGGAGAGGTTTCTTCCCGTATGCTAAAAGAAATGGGCGTATCCTATGTTGTTTTAGGACACTCCGAACGTCGTCAATATTTTGGTGAGACTGACGAGATGGTAAATAAAAAAGTAAAGAAGGCTTTAGAAGTGGGTATTACTCCGATTATGTGCTGTGGAGAAACCTTGGAGCAAAGGGAAGCGGGAATTACAATAGAATGGATTCGTATGCAGGTGAAATGTGGATTACTTGGTTTGAGTGCTGAAGAGGTTGAAAAAGTTGTAATCGCCTACGAACCTATTTGGGCAATCGGTACTGGCAAGACTGCTTCTTCTCTACAGGCGCAAGAGGTTTGCAAAGCAATTCGCCAAGTTGTAGGTGAAGTTTATGGCCATGCAGTTGCAGAAAAAGTTAGAATTCAATATGGCGGCAGTGTGAGCGGTAAAAATGCTGCTGAATTGTTTGCTATGGCTGATATTGATGGTGGATTGGTTGGCGGTGCCAGCTTAAAAGAAGAGTTTCAGGAAATTGTACACTATCAAAAATAACCAAGGGAGGAAAGCAAGGTGAAAATATGGGAAAGAAAACAACAGTATTGATGATACTGGATGGCTTTGGAATGAATGAAAAAGTCGAAGGAAATGCGATTAAACAGGCAAATACGCCTGTTTTAGACGGTATTTTTAAAAAGTATCCTTTTGTGAAGGGGTATGCCAGTGGTCGTGACGTTGGTTTGCCTGAAGGACAAATGGGAAACTCTGAGGTTGGGCACTTGAATATGGGTGCTGGCCGCATTGTATATCAGGAGTTAACCCGTATTACAAAGGCCATTGAGGATGGAGATTTTTATGAGAATCCCGAGCTGCTTCATGCCATTGAACATTGCAAAAAAAATGCTTCAGCCTTACACTTATTTGGTTTAGTTTCTGATGGTGGTGTTCACAGCCATAACACCCACTTATATGCTTTATTGCGATTGGCGAAAAAGCATGATTTGGAAAAGGTTTATGTGCATGCATTCTTAGATGGAAGAGACACTCCTCCTTCTTCGGGCGCAGATTTTGCCGCCGAATTAGCGGAAAAAATGCGTGAGTTGGAGATTGGTGAATTTGCCACTGTTATGGGACGCTACTATGTCATGGATCGTGACAAACGCTGGGAAAGAGTGCAGGGAGCATATGATGCCATGGTTTTAGGGAAAGGTGTAACTGCCACAGATGCCATTGATGGAATTAAGCAGTCTTACGAAAAAGGTAAGACAGATGAATTTGTGCCACCCACAGTGATTGTGGATGAAAAGGGAATGGCAAAAGGGAAGATTGCAGACCATGATGCAGTTATTTTCTTCAATTTCCGCCCTGATCGGGCAAGGGAAATTACTAGAGCAATCTGTGACCTTGATTTCGACGGATTTAAAAGAGAAAAGGTATTGCAAGATTTGAAGTATGTTTGCTTTACAGAATATGATATTACCATACCTAATAAAGAGGTTGCATTTAAACCTCAAAAATTGACGAATACATTGGGCACATACATTTCATCATTGGGTTTAAAACAATTAAGAACAGCAGAAACAGAAAAGTATGCCCATGTCACCTTCTTTTTTAACGGTGGTGTGGAAGAACCAAATCCCAACGAGGATCGCTGGCTCGTACCTTCCCCAAAGGTTGCAACCTATGATTTACAACCGGAAATGAGTGCATATGAGGTGACGGATGGTTTAGTTAAAGCGATTCGTTCCAATGAATATGACTTAATTATTGTAAATTATGCAAATTCCGACATGGTTGGACATACCGGCATCATTGAGGCTGCTATCAAAGCCGTGGAAGCAGTAGATACATGTGTGGGTAGGGTAATGGAGGCATTATTGGAAACAGGTTCTAATATGTTTTTATGTGCAGACCATGGGAACAGTGACCAAATGATTGATTATGTGACCCAGGAACCTTTTACTGCCCATACTACAAATCCAGTGCCTTTTGTATTAATTAATTATACTGATGGCGTTGGGCTAAGAGAAGGTGGCAGATTGGCAGACATTGCGCCGACCCTATTAGAAATGATGGGCTTGACTATTCCCGAGGAAATGACGGGGAAAAGTTTGTTGATCAGTAAGTGAATATTTAAAATATAAAGGTTTCAATGGAATGCAGAATATTTGTTTTGTCAATTCCATATTAAAGTTCATATTTCAGGTAAAGTTGTTTTTTAATAATATAGTTTCGCCAAGCCTTTAAAAAGGCAAGCAAGATTATAGAAAATGTTGTGAGAACTTACATTTTCTACAAGGCGAATCAAAAAATAGAAGGAGGAAATTACGAATGAAAGGTTTTTTTGAAATTACAGATGTTTATGCAAGAGAGGTTATGGACTCCAGAGGTAACCCTACGATTGAAGTTGAGGTCATTGTTGATGACAGCATTATGGGTCGTGCTGCTGTTCCCAGTGGTGCTTCCACAGGCGCTTTTGAAGCGGTAGAAATGCGTGATGGCGGAGAGAGATTCAATGGTACTGGTGTTCAGAGGGCAGTGGATAATGTAAATGACATTATTGCGGAAGAAATCATTGGCATGAATGCTTTGGATCAAGTTTCTGTAGATAAGGCTATGATTGCTTTGGATGGTACACCCAATAAAGCAAAATTAGGTGCAAACGCAATTCTTGGTGTTTCTATGGCTGTGGCAAAGGCCGCGGCAGAAGCTTTGGATATGCCTCTATATCAGTATTTAGGTGGTTTTAACGCAAAGACCATGCCCGTTCCTATGATGAACATTATGAACGGCGGCAAGCATGCGGACAACACAGTAGATATTCAGGAATTCATGATTATGCCAGTTGGCGCACCTTCCTTCAAGGAAGCCCTTCGTATGTGTGCTGAAATCTACCATATGTTAAAGAAGGTTCTGAAAAACAAAGGTCTTTCTACAGCAGTAGGTGATGAAGGTGGTTTTGCACCTGACCTTCCCACAGCAGATGCTGTAATTGACTTGATTAAAGAAGCTGTCGATGCAACAGGGTACAAATGGGGAGAAGAAATTAAAATTGCTTTAGACCCTGCTATGACAGAATTATATGATGAAAAAGACGGCAAGTATCATTTCCCCGGTGAAAGCAAAATGGCTGGTAAAGAGATTGTTAGAACTTCTGAGGAAATGGTTGATTTCTGGAAGACATTGGCTAACAAATATCCTATTGTTTCCATCGAGGATGGTTTGGCTGAGGAAGATTGGGCAGGCTGGCAGTTATTGACCAAGGAAATGGGCGACAAGGTTCAGTTGGTTGGCGACGACCTCTTTGTTACAAACACAGAACGTTTGCAAAAAGGTATTGAATTGAAGGCAGGAAATGCCATTCTGATTAAAGTAAACCAGATTGGTACTTTGACAGAAACTTTCAATGCAATTCAGTTAGCAAACAGAAATAAAATGACCGCCATTGTTTCCCACAGAAGTGGTGAAACAGAGGATACAACCATTGCGGACATCGTTGTGGCTGTGAATGCGGGACAGATTAAGACAGGTGCGCCTGCAAGAACAGACCGTGTTGCTAAATACAATCAACTTCTGAGAATTGAAGAGGAATTGGACGATGCAGCAGAATACGCAGGTATGGATGCATTCTTTAATATAAAGTAATTTATCAGATAAGAGCAATAAGGCTTTTTATGGTGTGTAATCATAGAAAGCCTTATTTTTTTTGCGATGAGAGATGATAGAAAAGTCGATTATTGTAGAAATCTAGGTGACTAGCCAATTGAGTTGATTGGAATTTGCTATATAATGAAGGAATCAGCAAGCATGTTTCATAGAAAGGAAGAAAAATGGAAGATGAATCTGTTATTCTTATAGTTTTAGGTGTAATAATAGGCCTGTTTGCCAATAAAATTGATAGAATCGCGGGAAATAGTAAGGCCTTATCTTTGTTAAATATAATAATTCTATATGGCGTTTTAAGCAAGGATATATAATCTAACTATGCAGGTAAGTAGAAGGGGGATTTTAAGGAAATACCTGCTGATGAAGTTTCTTTCCGAAAATTTTAAGTCAAAGAAGATGAACAAATCCTAATTTGAGGTATTTTATAAAGAATGAATATTAGATTTAACAGGGCAATTATTTAAAGAGGTGGGTACATATGAAAAGAATAAAAAACTTTATTATTATTGGCTTCATAACAAGTTGTTTCACTGGTTGCACTGCAATTAAGGAAGAAGAAACCTTTGCAGAAACACAAGAAGTGCAAGAAATAACCCTACAAGAAGAGGAGAAAGTAATGGAAAACTACGCTACAGAATTTCCTGACTATGAATTTACAGGGATATTAGATGAGACTGTAGGTGATCGGCATTTTGAATCAGAAATAACACCAGTAAATATTGCCGAGAATTTGGTATTTTGTGACTATTACTATGATATTAAAGGGGAATACGACAAGCTTTCTGGGATATATGGAGATAATGAGGGGCTTAAAATTTCTGCAATTAATGAAAAGAAAAGGTTTGATGAAGGCGCCTACATGCAGGAGTATATTATTCATAGTTTATCCACATTGACAAAGGCGGATTTTAAAAGTTCGGAATATATTGAAAAGCATAGTATCACAAGTGATATCTTAAAATATCAGGTATCTACATTTGCAATTGTTCAAGCAGATATTTCTATGGTATGGTCAGAAGAGGCATTGAAAAGGGGACCACAATTGGAAAATGGGGAATATCGGAGACTTTTTCTTTGTGGGAAAAAATCTGATGAAGATAAATGGAGAATTTACGAAATATACTGGTTTGATGATTAAAAGAGAATAAAAAGGCATCCTCCCAGATGGGATGCCTTTTTGGTTTCTTCAAATAAAGATTGCTTTTCTTTTAAATCTTTTTTTCTTCTGTCTTTGCCAACATGATTTTAAATAAATCCTGCATGTCCATGTTGCCATTTCGCATAATCCACTCAATTGCACCATAAACGGGAGTTAAATGATTGGGGATGAACTCCAACAAAGCTACTTCGTTTTTATCTTTTAGCAGCTGAATAATCTCCAAATGCTGATCAAAGGATGGTTGATGCTTTGACAGGGGCATTTTGGAGAGCATAAAGATTTGAAACATTGCACCGATATTCCAGTTATTCACATAAAGCTTTGTTAGTTGTGAGTTTCCGGCAAGGGTAACAAACAGCGTATGAAAGCGTATTTCAAGTTCTGTTGCCCGATTAAAATTTTGGCTGTCAATACCTGCAAGTTCCACTGCTACTTGTTCCATTTCATCTAAAATTTCCCCAGAATAATCTATATTTTGAATTGCACCTTTCACGGCATAAAGTTCAAACATTTCACGTACTTCAATGATCTCTTTTAGCTGCTGTGGTGAAAAATCTGCAACGATGACACCCCGTCTGGGCAAAGCAATTGCCAGCCCTTGGGCAACTAGACGGTTAATAGCAGAAACAACAGGGGTTCTGCTAATTCCAAGAGAATCAGAGATTTCCTGTGTGGATAATTTTGATCCCGGTGGATATGTGCCATTTTGTATGCGTGCCCGAATTTCGCGAAAAGCGTAGTCTAACAGAGATTCCGCATGCTCCATATAGTGTACCTCTTTCTTTTTGATTTACAAATTCAATTTAAAAAACACTAAATAAAATTCAAAATGATTCTTTTTTATTATAATGCTTGAAATTCACATTGTAAACCCTAGTCATTCATCTTGACGAAAAATGTGCCAGAATGCTTCAATACTTTAAAATTGGGCTTTTGGTTTTTTTGTATTTTATAGGTTGCATAGCAAGGTTTCTGTTTGGTCAAATTAATTGTGAAGCAAAAAAAATTTTTGTTTCAAAATCAGCGGCAGTCGGGAGTGGGACTTATGTGGTTAAAAAAAGAAATAAAGCGCCGTTTATTGATACCTATTGCGGCGGTTCTGATCCCAACACTGCTCTGGTGCAGTGTAAGCTGGCTTCTGCCGAATAATTTGACACTATTAGAGGGCGAGAGAACGGAAATTGCTATGCAACTTCCTATTTCAGCCAAAACAGAGGAAAGCGTTGGCGTTTTGGGTGTTACCACAAAACCATTGGCAGACGCTTTTCATTTGTCTTTAGGTTCCTCCATTTTGGCAAATCCTATTCAGGCAGGAACAACAAAAGTAACCTTTTATTTATGTAATGCGGTGCCCATAAAAACCATAGATGCAACGGTAATACCCAAAACAATGTTAGTGCCCGTTGGCAGAACTGTTGGTGTAAGCCTTGATACAAAAGGTCTTTTAGTTCTGGGGACAGGAGAAGTAAGTGTGAATGGAAATGAAACGGAAGAGCCTTGCAGAGGTCTTTTAAAATCCGGGGATCTCCTGCTAAAAGCAAACGGAAAGGAGCTTATCAATAAAGAAACCTTTATTGATGTGGTTTCTCAAAGCAAAGGGGAAAAAATTGACGTATTACTGGAAAGAAGGGGCGAACAGAAGCATATCTCTTTATCTCCGGTATATAGTCAGACTGAACAGGCGTTTAAATTGGGCGTTTGGGTAAGAGACAGTATCCAAGGCATAGGCACAATAACCTTTTATGACCCAAAAACAAATCAATTTGGTGCATTAGGACACGGCGTTTTTGACGTTGACACCGGAGGATTGATGATTATCAAAAAAGGGACAATTATTTCTTCAGAATTGACGGATATTGTAAAAGGAAAAAAAGGTGAGCCAGGAGAACTGACGGGGATTATTGAGCGTGATAAAGAATTAGGAACGGTGAGAAAAAACACAGAAGTAGGTATCTATGGAACATTAAATCAGCCAGATGAATATAGTGGCACCGCATTGCCCATTGGATTGAGACAAGAGGTAAAATTAGGTAAAGCTGAAATTTTATCCAATATTGAGGGAGAAGATGTAATAAAATATGAAATTGAAATTGAAAGCATTGGAAAAGGAAGCGGCAAGGACATGATGATACGGGTTACAGATAAAAGGCTATTAGAAAAGACAGGTGGAATTGTGCAGGGTATGAGTGGAAGCCCAATAATACAAAATGGTCAACTGATTGGTGCTGTAACCCATGTATTGGTAAATAATCCGGAGCAAGGTTATGGAACGTTTATTGAATCTATGCTTGGGGAAATGAACAAAAAGTAAGTTTTGAAAGGTTTTTAAGAAAGGAGATATTTCTAAAGGAGAGATATCTCCTTTTTGAAACTATCTAGTCTTATTGTATAGAATTATTCCATTTTATAATTTTTTTTCAATTAGTATACCATAAAAACTACAGTAATTATTATGTAGACATCTATATACCACAACAATTATAAGTCATAATGAATAATATTTGTCAAATTTTATACTAAAAAAATATTTCATACTATTTTTCATTTTATTTTTTATTAATTAATACTCAATTGTAATTTTATAGGAATGTTTGGTGGGTAAAGTTTGACAAAAAACTTTGAAAGGTAAAAATCTTGCGAAATGTTCTCGAATACTGACGGATAATTATTTCCATGTTATAATAGTGCTTGCGGGAGAAAGGAAGGGAAGCCTTTTCTGCCGAAAACTTAATTTAAGAATGGGGGAGTCAAAATGAACGAATCAGAAAAGTTAAAGGTAGTTCTTGCAGATAGGGATGGTTTCTATTTGCAAAAACTAAAGCGTTGCTTAGAACGCAAGGGTGATATGACTGTTGTCGGTATGACGGACAGTGGCCCAGCGGTTCTAGAGATGGTTAGAAAGCTAAACGCAGATGTTGTACTCCTGGATATTCTTTTAGGAGATCGTGATGGCTTTTGGGTTTTAGAGAGTCTCAAGAAGCTAGGTAGCGATTGTATTTGTATTTTGATTTCGGCAATGGACAGCGATAAGCTGGTAAGAAGAGCAATTGGATTGGGTGCGGATTATTATATGGCAAAACCCATTCAAGGCGAGCTGTTGCTGGAGCGTATCCACCAGTTAGTAGATGGCGACAACAGAGAAATGCAAGAATCAATTGGAAGCACTAAGGAAGAAGCGTCGATATATGTGATGGAAGGCAGTTATCACAATTTAGAAGCAGATATATCGGCCACACTAAGTCGGATGGGAATTTCTGCAAGTATTAAGGGGTATCACTTTATCAGAAGAGCAATTATGATGGCGGTTGATAATGAAGAAGTTTTAATTGGTATTACAAAAGGATTGTATCCTGATATCGGTAAACTATTCAAAACCTCGGCAAGCAAAGTTGAAAGGGCAATTCGTCATGCAATTGAAAGTGCTTGGAAGAAAAATGGTCAACAGGTGTATTTTGAAGTAGTTGGATATTTGACTCCGGACAAGCCTACAAATGGACAATTTATTGCCGCTTTAACAGAATATTTCCGTATTCGTCAGAATGAGGTTTCTAAAAAAATTAGTTGATGAATATTATTAAAATCAAAGTTTTCATAGAAATTCTCAAAAATAGTTGAAAATTTTCCCTCTTTGCATTTCGCAAAGAGGGTTTTTTGTGAAGAAAAATACGAAATTATATAGCAAGGTTTAATACTTTATACCCTTTAAAATCCTTAAATAAGATTTCATAAAAAGAATTCTTTGATTAAAAATATCTGATGAATGAAAAATAATGTTAGAAATTTAATAAATTCATGGAAAAATATTACAGCGTGGTTCTTTTCTCCGCAAGTCCTACTATAACTATATAGAATAAAAAGAATGGAGATGGGAATGTGGTAGGATATGCAGATGGACATTGTGATACCATTGTGAGGCTCTGGGAGAAAAATCAGGAGTTGTTTTCTAATGACGGGCATATAGACATTGTTCGTTTAAATAAGTTTAGTGCCCCACTGCAATTTTTTGCAATTTGGCTTGATTCTAAATATCATCCAATTTCCATGCGGCAAGCTATGAAGTATATTGAATTTTATTATAGTCAGCTGCAGAAAAACTCTCGAGTAATTGGTCATATCAATAGCTTTACGGATGTGATAAAGAACAGGCTGGAAAATAAGATTAGTGCACTGCTTGCTTTAGAGGGCGGGGAAGCACTTGAGGGAGAAATTTCTGCCATTCATACTTATTATCGTTTGGGTGTTAGATCCATAACATTGACATGGAATCATAGAAATCGACTGGCTGATGGTGTGGCAGAAGAGGAGAGCCGTGGTGGGCTAACAAGGTTTGGACGACAGGTAATTGAAGAGATGGAAGAATTGGGCATGCTTGTTGATGTTTCACATCTATCTGAATCAGGGTTTTCGGATGTTGTAAAATTCGCAAAAAAGCCTTTTATTGCTAGTCACTCCAATGCACGAGCAATTTGTGATATGCCACGAAACCTAAAAGACAATCAATTGCTTAAAATTGCAGAAAAGGGTGGTGTGGTAGGTCTAAATCTGTATTCTCCTTTTATCGTGAAATATGGACAGGGTGGGATTGATGATATTTTAAGCCATATTCAACATATGCTTTCTGTTATGGGAGAAGATTTTATTGCTCTGGGCACTGACTTTGACGGGATTCACAGTACCCCAAAGGAAATAAGCGGTGTACAGGATATGGACTTGTTATTTATAAGTATTGAAAATGAATTTGGAAAAGTGGTGGCAGAAAAAATTTTTTCTGAGAATTTATTGCGTGTTTTGAAGGAAGTGTTGTAAGAAAGTGCAATAAAGCTTGAGGGGATACAAAGAGAATCTTTTTTTATATTTGATATCTAATGATCAGGAGTAAAATAAATAGGGAAAAATATTTATCATTTATTGTAGGAGTAAAATCATTAAATATCTTGCCTTTATTAATGCTTTTTGATAATATGTTTAAGAAGCTATACAAAAATTTTTTTAGAAAAAATGTTGATATTCCTTGATGAAAATTAGGATGTCCCATTATATAAATTACAATTATGAGGTGTAGAATTTATGGAATTATCAAGAAAAGCATTGTGTATCAAACCCTCAAGTACTATGGCTATTTCCTCCAAGGCCGCTCAATTAAAAGCGGAAGGTAAGGATATTGTAACATTTGGTGTAGGTGAACCTGATTTTGATACACCTGAGCATATACGTAAGGCGGGCATTGCTGCCATTGAAAGCGGGCAAACAAGATATACTGCAGCAGCAGGTATACCTGTATTGCGCCAAGCCGTATGTGACAAGCTGAAGAATGATAACGGCTTGGAATATGAACAGGCGCAGATTATCATCAGCAATGGTGCTAAGCACTCCTTGATGAATGTTTTTATGGCTATCTTAAATGACGGAGATGAAGTGATTATTCCTGCGCCATATTGGCTGAGCTATTCGGAAATGGTAAAAATTGCCGGCGGCGAACCTGTTATTATACATACAAAAAAAGAGAATCAGTTTATGATGACCAGAGAGGAATTGGAGCAAGCGTATACTAGGAAAACAAAGGCTGTGGTATTAACCAGCCCATCTAACCCTACTGGTATGGTAACATCTTATGAAGACTTAAAAATGATAGCTGATTTTGCAGTGGAGAAGGACATTTTTGTTATTTCCGATGAAATTTATGAAAAGTTGATTTATGATGAAAACAAAAAACATATCAGTATCGCATCTTTGGGTAAGGAAATCTATGAAAGAACCATTGTGATTAATGGTGTTTCCAAAAGCTATGCCATGACAGGTTGGAGGATCGGTTATGCGGCGGCCCCATTGGAGGTTGCAAAGCTTATGGGTTCTTTACAGTCTCATATGGCATCTAATCCCAATACCATTGCCCAAATGGCAACCTTGACAGCACTGAATGGTTCCCAGGATTGCGTGGAGGAAATGTGCGTTGAATTTAAAAAGAGAAGGGATTATATTTTTGAAAGAGAAGAAGCAATCCCGTTGATTCAGGCTTTAAAACCAGAGGGTGCTTTTTACTTATTTGTCGACGTTTCTCAGACATACGGCAAAAAGCATGACGGTGTGGAAATAAATTCTGCGGCTGACTTTGCCACGATTTTATTAGACAAAAAATTCGTAGCAGTTATTCCATGTGCTGATTTTGGTATGCCTGATTATATCAGACTTTCCTATGCGACCAGCATGGAATTGATTGAAAAAGGTATGGATCGCATTGCAGAAATGATTGAAGAATTGGTTTAAGTTGAAAAAAGCGTTACCTGCTTTTTCCCATAGAAAGGGGTTATTTTCATGAGCTATGAGGTATTGGAAAGTAACGAAACTTACAGAGGAAAAATACTTAGAGTAACAATTGATAAAATTGAGATGCCGGATGGAAATTCGGCTTATCGAGAAACCGTACTTAGAGATAAAAATGCGGCGGCAGTATTGCCTATTATGAATGATGGAAAGTTGCTTTTCGTGCGACAGTATCGCCATGCTTTCGGGGAAACACTTTTGGAAATTCCTGCGGGGGTTTTAAATGACTGTGAGGTATGTGAACTTTGTGTTCTGAGAGAGCTGGAAGAAGAAACAGGTCAAAAAGCCGGCAGGCTGGAGTTTGTTTGTGAATTTTATCCTTCCGTTGGTTTTTGTTCGGAGACAATCTCTCTTTATTTTGCGTATGATTTAACTCAGGGGCAGCAAAAGCTTGATCCCGATGAATTTATTGAGCTGGAAAGTTATACGTTGGATGAGGCCATGGAGATGATTCATTCTGGGCAGATAAAAGACGGAAAAACAATCGCTGCGTTGTTTGCATATAAAAGCAAGCATATTTAACGCAGACGAGCCATATCCTGTTAGCAGAGGATTGCGAGAGGAGGATGGCATTTATGGTAAAACGAAAAACATGGTTAGATAAAAGAGGACAAAAGATAATTTTTATCGTTTGTCTTTCTTTTTTGTTTGGTGTGATGGGTGGCGCAATCGCAGCGAATTTGATGGGCGCCGATGCTAAAACGGAACTATCGGGGGTGGTTCGCAATGCCATTGAAATACAGCAGACAGGCAGCTTTACCGCAACTTTTTGGAAATACCTAAAGTATGATATTATTATTTGGCTTGGAGGATGGCTGCAACTGGGGTTATTTCTATCCGGCATGGCTTTTTTACTTCGTAGCATTTCCCTAGGTTTTGCCTCAGCCATGATGATGGTTACTTATGGCTTTAAGGGAGTATGGAGTGCTATGCTCACACTTTTACCGCAAAATATTGTTTTAATCCCAGCTTATATTTTTATTATGTGTACGGCGATTTATTACCTTTTGACTTGGAATGAGGGAAAGGGCAAAAGAGGACTAAAGCGGGAACGCAGAAGAAAGCAAACGGAGTATTGCTTATTATTCGCTGCCTCCGTTATTCTAATTGCCATTGGAGCTGGGATTGAAGTGGTTTTATACCCGTTATAAACAAAGAAGCGAAGAATATTTGTGTAGTTTTTCAGCAGAAAGAATCCAGTTGGGGAAAAAAATAACGATAATTGGTTTTTTTTACAAAAAATAGTGACAACCCTCTGAAAACTAAGTATAATTAGACATACATGATAAAAAGGGGTCTTGGGCATGGAACGAGCAGTAAATGAATTTGCGAGCTACCTCAGAAATGATAAGCACTCATCTGAGAATACGGTGCTTTCTTACATAAGAGATTTGAGAGGCTTTACCGAATTTATGCGGGTATGTGGTGTGAGTGATGCGTTGATGGTGAATTATACCAACGTCATGTCATACATTTATGAGCTGCAAAGCAAGAAAAAGGCGGGAGCAACTGTATCCAGAAATATTGCTTCAATTCGTGCTTTCTATAATTATCTGATTAGGCAGGGGGCAATAACAGATAATCCGGCGGCGAATTTGGAGTTACCTAAAATTGAAAAGAAGATGCCGGGGATTCTTACATTGGACAAGGTTGAGCAGTTATTGGAGCAACCACAAGGTGTTGATCCAAAAGGAATTCGAGATAAAGCTATGCTAGAGTTGCTTTATGCCACTGGAATTCGAGTTTCAGAGTTGATATCTTTGAAAGTTTCCGATGTAAATTTGCCTTTGGAATATATACGTTGCGGGGTCGAAAGAAAGAGTCGCATTATTCCCATTGGCAGTCAAGCAAAAGCGGCACTGAGAAAGTATATTGAAAAAGGTCGCAGCAGAATGATTCTTGCGGATGACGAGGAGATGCTTTTTGTAAATTGCAACGGAAAACCAATGACAAGACAAGGATTCTGGAAAATTATAAAATGCTATGCGAAAAAAGCTGGCATTGATGAAGAAATTACACCCCATATGTTAAGGCACTCCTTTGCAGCACATTTGATTGAAAATGGTGCAGATTTAAAATCAGTACAGGAAATGTTGGGGCATTCTGATATTTCATCCACTCAAATATATGTAAAGCTAACGAATCAGAAACTAAAGAGTGTTTACGCCAAGGCCCACCCTAGGGCTTAGGTAAAATATAAGGTTTTTAGGAGTGCCGTTTAAACGGCACTCTTTTGAGTTCAATGCAATGTTATGCCAAAGGACAGAAAAAACCTCCATGTCAAAAAACTATGGAGGTTTTGTTTATTAATTTCTATATTAAATCAGATTTCAATTTTTGCACCCATAAGTTTTGCAAATTCAATTAGAATTGCAGAATCTCCAGGCCAAGCAGGTGAAGTAACCAAATTACCGTCAACCACTGCTTTATCAGCATCGACTGCAACATATTCACCACCTGCCATAGTGATATCCGGGCCAACAGCAGGGTACGCTGTTGCTTTTTTCCCTTTTAAAACATTTGCAGCTGCCAATAATTGAGGACCATGGCAGATTGCAGCTACAGGTTTATTTGCTGCGAAGAACTCTTGTACTATTTCAATAACACGAGCATTTAGTCTTAAGTATTCAGGAGAACGGCCGCCAGTGATGAACAGACCTTCGTATTCAGATGTGTTTACTGTATCAAAATTGGCCGTTAAAGCAAAATTATGGCCTCTTTTTTCAGAATAAGTCTGATCGCCTTCAAAATCATGGATTGCTGTGCGTATGATATCACCTGCTTTTTTTTCGGGGCAAACGGCATCCACTTGGTATCCCAAAACCTGCAAGGTTTGAAAAGGGACCATTGTTTCATAATCCTCGGTGTAGTCGCCTGCTAATAGTAACACTTTTTTTGCCATAAAAAATTCCTCCTTTGTTTTATTAGAACAGCATATCGCTGCACATCACGAATAAAAGGACTGTGTTATTAAGAATAGTATAATGCTATCTTATGGAAAAATCAAGAAGTGGGTAGGCTTATTCTGTTGTGGTTTACTAAAAAGTGGTCTGTTTGCGTTGGAAATCAAATTTCAAGACGGAATAAGACGGAGAGTTGAATTTCTCTATGATAAAATATTATGTTAAGGATATAAAATATACTTAAAAAGGAGCTGCCCGTTTTGGCAACTCCTTAAATAAGATAGGTTTGGTATTGAACATTGATGAAACAAGAGAAATGTTATTTTAATACAACATTATGGAAAACTTTTTTTCCTTTTTGCAACAAGAGCTTTCCGTCTGTAAATAAGTTTTCTGTTACTTTAAAATCTACATCTGTAATTGCTTGATCAGCCACTTTAACGCCACCCTGTTGTACGGCACGTCTTCCTTCGGAACGAGAAGGTACAACGCCGGTTGTGGTAAGAAGGGTTAAAATGTCCATACCTTCGGCAAAGTCAGCAGAAGATAATTCTGTTGTAGGAACGGAACCTGCAACCGCACCTTTTCCAAACAGAGCACGTGCTGCCTCTTGCGCTTTTGTAGCCTCTTCTTCACCATGAACAATTTTTGTCAGTTCAAAAGCCAAGACTTCTTTTGCCTGATTGATTTCGCTGCCCGGCAATGCACCCAGTCGGCGTACTTCATCCATAGGGAGGAAGGTAAGCAGAGCCAGGCATTTTTCAACATCCTTATCACCGATATTTCTCCAGTACTGGTAAAAATCATAAGGAGTTGTTTTTTCGGGATCCAACCAAACGGCACCGCCAACGGTCTTGCCCATTTTTACCCCATCGCTGTTTGTGAGGAGCTTAAAGGTCATTCCATAAGCGGGCTTGCCTAATTTGCTGCGAATTAGTCTAACACCTGCAAGAATATTGGACCATTGGTCGCTACCGCCTAGTTGCATGATGCAATTATGGCGGTTGTATAGCTCTAAGAAATCATAGCCTTGCATAATCATATAGTTAAATTCTAAAAAGGAAAGGCCTGCTTCCTTATCCATACGGGTTTTGAAGCAATCAGCAGCCAGCATGCGATTTACGGTAAAATGAACGCCTACATCACGAAGAAATTCAATGTAATTCAAATTTCTCAGCCAGTCTGCATTGTTTACGATGATTGCTTTGTCATTATCAAAATTGATAAAGCGAGATAGTTGCTTTTTAATACATGCCACATTTTGATCAATGGTTTCCACTGTCATCATTTTACGCATATCCGCTTTGCCGGAAGGATCGCCAATCATTCCTGTTCCACCGCCCATTAAGCAAATAGGACGATTGCCGCATTGCTGCATATGAGCCATTGCCATAACGGTAAGAAAGTGGCCTACATGAAGGCTATCTGCAGTGGGATCGATACCAATATAAAATGTAACCCCACCTTTTTGGAAAAGGGCCTTGATCTCATCTTCGTGGGTTAATTGTTCAATAAAACCACGTTCTTTTAAAACTTCATAAGCATTCATTTTCATTCTCCTTATCTTTTCATTTTTCAGGTTTGTTGATTATATTATAGACAAAACAAAAGGGCTCTATCGCCGAAAGGACGAGAGAACCCGTGGTACCACCTTAATTTATGTTTATCAATACAAAAAGACAAACATCTTTCGGCTCTTATAACGGAGAGCAACCGCTGTGCCATTCCCTGCACAAAGCTCATGAGGCGTAATTTACAAATACTGTACTGCAGCTTTTTCACCAAACAAGCTGCTCTCTGCGGCTGTAACCAGTTTTGCCCATATATCTCAATCAACGCTGATATTCAATATGGCGATATTCTATCATAACTTTTTTTTAAAGTCAAGGTTTCTTCCCATCTCAGCAATTTTAATAATAGTTTTTACTGCTTTATTCATAGATGAAACAGGAATAAATTCATAAGGACCATGGAAGTTATGGCCACCTGTAAATAAGTTTGGACATGGCAAGGACATATAGGATAACCTTGCGCCATCAGTACCACCTCTGATTGGACGGATAATTGGCGATACGCCACAGAATTCCATAGCTTCTTTAGCTAAACCTACAATAGACATATGTTCCGCAATACAGGATGACATATTATAGTACTCATCCCGAATTTCTAAACTGATGGCATTGGGATATTGATTTTTCTTTCGATCAACAATCATTTGAAGCATATTTTTGCGGTGCTCAAATGTATTATTATCAAAATCTCTAATGATATAGGTAAGGGTGGCAGAGGAAACAGTGCCTTGGAAGGAGCAAAGATGAAAAAAGCCTTCATATCCGTCTGTTTTTGCTGGAATTTCTTTTTCCGGAAGTAATGCTGCAATTTCAGTTCCCAAAAGGGTTGCATTAATCATAATGTTCTTTGCAGTACCAGGGTGTACATTTTTCCCTGATATATGAATGATAGCTCGGGCAGCGTTAAAGTTTTCGTATTGAAGTTCACCCAACTCTCCGCCATCAACGGTATAGGCGAAATCTGCACCAAAGTCTTCTACACTAAAGTAATCAACACCACGGCCAATTTCTTCATCTGGAGTAAATGCAATTCGAATTTTGCCATGGGGTATTTCTGGATGTCTTTTCAAATAATCCATAGCAGTGAGAATCTCAGCAATACCAGCCTTATCATCAGCACCCAGAAGGGTAGTTCCATCGGATGTGATTAAAGTATCGCCAATATAATTTTGTAGTATGGGAAATTCCTCAGGGGAAATACTAATATTATTTAATGGAATATTTCCTCCATCATATTGTTCTACTATATTAGGCATGATTCCATCCCCTTTTGCATCAGGGCTGGTATCCATGTGAGCGATAAAACCGATTACTGGTGCACCAGGTACAGTTTCGGGCAGTGTAGCCATAACATAGCCATTTTGATCGACGGATATATCTACTAGACCAATTTCTCTGCACTCTTTTACCAAATAATCAGCAAAATGCAGTTGGGTACGTGTGCTGGGATAGGTTGCCGAATTAAAATCTGAAGTTGTATTATGTTTAACGTAAGTTAACAGGCGCTGGGTAACAGTTTTCATGGGATGATTTCCTCCTTGGTAGAAATGCTTGATTACATTTTTCTAAATAAATTTAAATAGAAGATATAATTAATAAAGAAAAAAGATTATTCATTATTATAACCAATTTTTAATGATATAGATTTTTATATTGTAGCATTCATTCAATATAAAAGCCACCCTTATGGGAAGATATTATGTCACGAAATTGACAGATTCCTTGTAAAGTCACAGAATAAACAAAAAAAGATAAAAGTTGTCAAAAAAAATGAAAAATAGGGTTGACAAGAAGATCATTTTAAGATATATTAAGTAGCACCGCCGCTGATGCAAAAACATTTTGAGGCGAAAAAGTGAAAAAAGAGTAGAAAAAGTTCTTGACAATATGGTATCTACATGGATATAATATTAAAGGTTTCGCTGCTCAAGAAAAGCGATGAAAACCCATATGGAGAGATGTCCGAGTGGTTTAAGGAGCTGGTCTTGAAAACCAGTGACTCCGAAAGGGGCCGTGGGTTCGAATCCCACTCTCTCCGTTGCTACAACTTAATAAAGCATTTTTAACTGAGATCATTATGGAGAAGTACCCAAGTGGTTGAAGGGGTTCGCCTGGAAAGCGGATAGGTCGTTAACGCGGCGCGAGGGTTCAAATCCCTCCTTCTCCGCCATTTTAACTCAACGAAAGTAAATTTTGAAAAAAAGGAAAACTTTCGAAAAAAAGTTAAAAAGTGCTTGACAAAAAGAAAGTAATCTGATAAGATAACTTTCGCCGCTGAAAAAGCGGGTTGATCCTTGAAAACTAAACAGTAGAGATACAAACACACAACCCATAGTCAATTCAGCTTTTCCGCTTAGCGGAGAAAGCAAAAGAAGACAAAGAGTTTACCGATTTCGAAAAAATCGGAAAGTAGCCAGACATGAGACTGGCAGGACAAAACTTTAATATAAGAGTTTGATCCTGGCTCAGGATGAACGCTGGCGGCGTGCTTAACACATGCAAGTCGAGCGGAAATATGCAATCGGAGAGCTTCGGCAGGAAGATTACATATTTTAGCGGCGGACGGGTGAGTAACGTGTGGGCAACCTGCCCTGTACTGTGGAATAATCACTGGAAACGGTGACTAATACCGCATGTCATTGCGAGAGGGCATCCTCTTGCAAGAAAAGGATTTATTCGGTACAGGATGGGCCCGCATCTGATTAGCTAGTTGGTGAGATAACAGCCCACCAAGGCAACGATCAGTAGCCGACCTGAGAGGGTGATCGGCCACATTGGGACTGAGACACGGCCCAAACTCCTACGGGAGGCAGCAGTGGGGAATATTGCACAATGGGCGAAAGCCTGATGCAGCAACGCCGCGTGAAGGAAGAAGGGTTTCGGCTCGTAAACTTCTATCAACAGGGACGAAAAAAATGACGGTACCTGAATAAGAAGCCCCGGCTAACTACGTGCCAGCAGCCGCGGTAATACGTAGGGGGCAAGCGTTATCCGGAATTACTGGGTGTAAAGGGAGAGTAGGCGGCATGGTAAGTTAGATGTGAAAGCCCGAGGCTTAACCTCGGGATTGCATTTAAAACTATCAAGCTAGAGTACAGGAGAGGTAAGTGGAATTCCTAGTGTAGCGGTGAAATGCGTAGATATTAGGAAGAACACCAGTGGCGAAGGCGACTTACTGGACTGAAACTGACGCTGAGGCTCGAAAGCGTGGGGAGCGAACAGGATTAGATACCCTGGTAGTCCACGCCGTAAACGATGAGTGCTAGGTGTCGGGGGGGAACCCTCGGTGCCGCAGCTAACGCAATAAGCACTCCACCTGGGGAGTACGATCGCAAGATTGAAACTCAAAGGAATTGACGGGGGCCCGCACAAGCGGTGGAGCATGTGGTTTAATTCGAAGCAACGCGAAGAACCTTACCAAGGCTTGACATCCCTCTGACCGGTGTAGAGATACACCTTCTCTTCGGAGCAGAGGTGACAGGTGGTGCATGGTTGTCGTCAGCTCGTGTCGTGAGATGTTGGGTTAAGTCCCGCAACGAGCGCAACCCCTATTCTTAGTAGCCATCATTCAGTTGGGCACTCTAGGGAGACTGCCGTGGATAACACGGAGGAAGGTGGGGATGACGTCAAATCATCATGCCCCTTATGTCTTGGGCTACACACGTGCTACAATGGCTGGTAACAAAGTGACGCAAAACGGCGACGTCGAGCAAATCACAAAAACCCAGTCCCAGTTCGGATTGTAGTCTGCAACTCGACTACATGAAGCTGGAATCGCTAGTAATCGCGAATCAGAATGTCGCGGTGAATACGTTCCCGGGCCTTGTACACACCGCCCGTCACACCATGGGAGTTGGAAGCACCCGAAGTCGGTGACCTGACCGTAAGGAAGGAGCCGCCGAAGGTGAAGCCAGCGACTGGGGTGAAGTCGTAACAAGGTAGCCGTATCGGAAGGTGCGGCTGGATCACCTCCTTTCTATGGAGTATTGGTTGTTAATGTATACTACTGTTTGGTTTTGAAGGATCAAACCTTCAAACACACAAATCTTCGGTGATGATGCGCTTAGGGGACACACCCGTTCCCATTCCGAACACGACGGTTAAGACCTGAGCGGTCGATGATACTTGGTGGGAAGCTGCCTGGGAAAGTAGATGGTTGCCGAAGTCCTATGGGCTCATAGCTCAGCCGGTTAGAGCGCACGCCTGATAAGCGTGAGGTCGGTGGTTCGAGTCCACTTGAGCCCATTTTGAGTGTGTTATAGTTGAATAAGGGGAATTAGCTCAGCTGGGAGAGCACCTGCCTTGCAAGCAGGGGGTCACGAGTTCGAATCTCGTATTCTCCATTTACCGGCTCCAATGAGTCGGGATGCACCTTGAAAACTGAATACAAGAAAAAAGAGTCAATCGAGAAAAAGTAAAATTTTCTTTATAAATAAAAGTAACAAAGTGTTGGCAGACGATGTCAACAAAACCGTAGTATCGCTACTACGAAACATTCCAAAGAACAAGCTATTGTTTTGAATTTATTCAAAGCAAAAAACTGGTCAAGCAAGAAAGAGCACAAGGAGAATGCCTTGGCACTAGGAGCCGATGAAAGACGTGATAAGCTGCGATAAGCTTCGGGGAGGCGCAAATAGCCATCGATCCGGAGATTTCTGAATGGGGAAACCTACTTGAGCAAACCTCAAGTATCCATACGTAAATACATAGCGTATGGAAGGGAACGCTGTGAACTGAAACATCTAAGTAGCAGCAGGAGGAGAAAGAAAACTCGATTTCCTAAGTAGCGGCGAGCGAAAGGGAAAGAGGCCAAACCGAAGGACCTAGTTCTTCGGGGTTGCGGACTGTATAAGGTATTGGCAAGAGATAGTCGAACTGTTTTGGGAAAGCAGACCAAAGACGGTGAAAGTCCGGTAGACGAAATTTTGAGCCAGCTGACAGAATCCAGAGTACCACGGGACACGAGAAACCCTGTGGGAAGCCGGGGGGACCACCCCCCAAGCCTAAATACTCCCTAGTGACCGATAGTGAAGCAGTACTGTGAAGGAAAGGTGAAAAGAACCCCGGGAGGGGAGTGAAAGAGAACCTGAAACCTTGTGCTTACAAACAGTCAGAGGGCTTTGTGCCTGATGGCGTACTTTTTGTAGAACGGTCCGGCGAGTTACTAATGCTAGCAAGGTTAAGTGGTCAGAAGCCACGGAGCCGAAGGGAAACCAAGTCTGAATAGGGCGTATAGTTAGTATTAGTAGACCCGAAACCGGGTGACCTATCCATGTCCAGGTTGAAGGAGCCGTAAAAGGCTTTGGAGGACCGAACACACATCTGTTGAAAAAGGTGGTGATGAGGTGTGGATAGCGGAGAAATTCCAATCGAACTCGGAGATAGCTGGTTCTCCTCGAAATAGCTTTAGGGCTAGCCTCGAGAGGAGTCTAACGGAGGTAAAGCACTGAACTGACGCGGGGCCCAAAAAGGTTACCAACTCATATCAAACTAAGAATGCCGTAGAGATACCCTCGGGAGTCAGTCTGCGTGAGATAAGTCGCGTGGACAAAAGGGAAAGAGCCCAGACCGACAGCTAAGGTCCCAAAGTACGTGTTAAGTGGAAAAGGATGTGGGATTTCATAGACAACTAGGATGTTGGCTTAGAAGCAGCCACTCATTTAAAGAGTGCGTAATAGCTCACTAGTCGAGAAAACCTGCGCCGAAAATGTAACGGGGCTAAAACACGTCACCGAAGCTACGGATTTCCTACGAAGAGTAGGAAGTGGTAGAGGAGCATCCTGCAAGGATGAAGCCAAAGTGAAAACAATGGTGGACGAAACAGGAGAGAGAATGCCGGAATGAGTAGCGAGATACATGTGAGAAACATGTAGGCCGAATATCTAAGGTTTCCTGAGTAAAGCTAATCTTCTCAGGGTTAGTCGGGGCCTAAGGCGAGGACGAAAGTCGTAGTCGATGGACAACAGGTTGATATTCCTGTACTACGTATAATCAGAACTGTGGGGACGCAGGAGGATAGGAAAACCGGGGAATGGAAATACCCGGCTAAGCACAAAGTCAAGGGAGATAGGCAAATCCGTTTCCTGATGATGAAGTGCGATGGGGACTGAAAAAAAGTAGGGAAGTTTCCGAATCCACACTGCCAAGAAAAGCCGCTATTGTATTATACGTACCCGTACCGTAAACCGACACAGGTAGATGAGGAGAAAATCCACAGGCCGACGGGAGAAGTGTTGTTAAGGAACTCGGCAAAATAACCCCGTAACTTAGGGATAAGGGGAGCCACGAAAGTGGCCGCAGAAAAGAGGCTCAAGCGACTGTTTAGCAAAAACATAGGTCTATGCGAAACCGTAAGGTGATGTATATGGGCTGACACCTGCCCGGTGCTGGAAGGTTAAGAGGAGAGGTTAGCGTAAGCGAAGCTTTGAATTCAAGCCCCAGTAAACGGCGGCCGTAACTATAACGGTCCTAAGGTAGCGAAATTCCTTGTCAGGTAAGTTCTGACCCGCACGAAAGGTGTAACGATTTGAGCACTGTCTCGACAACACGCCCGGTGAAATTGAAGAACCAGTGAAGATACTGGTTACCCGCAACAGGACGGAAAGACCCCATGGAGCTTTACTGCAGCCTGATACTGGGATTCGATGATATATGTACAGGATAGGAGGGAGGCTATGAAGCCAGGACGCTAGTCTTGGTGGAGCCGCCGGTGGGATACCTCTCTTATGTCATTGGATTTCTAACCCATGTCCATTATCTGGATAGGGGACAATGTCAGGCGGGCAGTTTGACTGGGGCGGTCGCCTCCTAAAAGGTAACGGAGGCGCTCGAAGGTCACCTCAGAATGATTGGAAACCATTCAAAGAGTGTAAAGGCAAAAGGTGGCTTGACTGCGACAGCGACGGCTGGAGCAGGTACGAAAGTAGGACTTAGTGATCCGGTGGTAATAAGTGGGAATGCCATCGCTCAACGGATAAAAGCTACCCTGGGGATAACAGGCTTATCTCCCCCAAGAGTTCACATCGACGGGGAGGTTTGGCACCTCGATGTCGGCTCATCGCATCCTGGGGCTGAAGTAGGTCCCAAGGGTTGGGCTGTTCGCCCATTAAAGCGGTACGCGAGCTGGGTTCAGAACGTCGTGAGACAGTTCGGTCCCTATCCGTTGTGGGCGCTGGAAATTTGAGAGGAGCTGTCCTTAGTACGAGAGGACCGGGATGGACGTACCTCTGGTGTACCGGTTGCAGACCAACTGCACAGCCGGGTAGCTATGTATGGAACGGATAAACGCTGAAGGCATCTAAGCGTGAAGCCGCCCTCAAGATAAGATTTCCCATTCTTCGGAAGTAAGGTCCCTTGAAGATAACGAGGTAGATAGGTTGGAGGTGTAAGCATGGTAACATGTTCAGCTGACCAATACTAATAGACCGAGGGCTTGACCAATAAATCGATTGATAAAGGCGAGGTAATTTCTTTTCCTAACGGAAAAGACCGCTATATTTCCTTCGCATCAATCACCTCTTCACACCTTAGGTGTCTGGTCGGTGATTGGTAAACGCTTAGGAAAGCACTAATATTCTTGTATTCAGTTTTGAAGGTGTAGAGATACATCTGATAGGACAAAGAGGAAGCGAGAGCTTGCCAAAGTCCTTGATATTTCTGGTGATGATGCGCTTAGGGGACACACCCGTTCCCATTCCGAACACGTCGGTTAAGACCTAAGCGGTCGATGATACTTGGTGGGAAGCTGCCTGGGAAAGTAGATGGTTGCCAGATTTCAATTTTTGCTTTCGGGGTGTAGCGTAGCTTGGCTAGCGCGCCTGATTTGGGATCAGGAGGTCGCAGGTTCAAATCCTGTCACCCCGAGCCTCGTATCAGTGGAAATTTATTTCTTATGGTGGGTATGGCGCAGGTGGTTAGCGCGCCAGATTGTGGCTCTGGAGGCCGTGGGTTCGAGTCCCACTATCCACCCTTTATTTTCGGGTCACTAGCTCAGTTGGTAGAGCACTGGACTTTTAATCCAGGTGTCTCGGGTTCGAGCCCCGAGTGACTCATGTTTTTGCAGTCGTGGCGGAATTGGCATACGCGCTAGACTAAGGATCTAGTCCGGGTTTCTGGGTAGGGGTTCAAGTCCCCTCGACTGCATAATTTGCGCGAATGGCTCAGTGGTAGAGCATCGCCTTGCCAAGGCGAGGGTCGCGAGTTCGAATCTCGTTTCGCGCTTTTAGCTTTTGCATTATCGTATAGTGGGCTATCGCCAAGCGGTAAGGCACAGGACTTTGACTCCTGCATTCGCTGGTTCGAATCCAGCTAGCCCAGGTTTCAAATAATGCTAAACATAATTTATTTATTGGGGTATCGCCAAGCGGTAAGGCAACGGATTCTGATTCCGTCATTCGCAGGTTCAAATCCTGCTACCCTAGTTTAAAAGCCTGTATACATACAGGCTTTTTTATTGTAGAAAAGAAAACCACGCGTTAGACGCATGGTTCAAAAAAGCCTACGGCGATGAGCAAAAAGGAACTCCCTTCGTTATAATAAATTTGTAGTAAGCCAACTGCAAATTTATTATAACGAAGGGAGTTTTAATATGGGCTTGATGACATAAATAGTTTATCTCATACGGAATGAAATTGCAAATACACATAGTATTTGCACCTAAAAATATAGGAGAAAAATATTCTAATATAAAAAAAGAGAAGAGATAGGGAAAATTTTCAGGACGCTATGTGAGTGGAAGGGAGTGAAGATAATAAAAGCAGAAGTATGTCCAGATCATATATATATTATTAGAAATAGCACAAAGATTGCAATATCAAATTTATGGGGTATCTAAAAGGAAAAAGTAGCACGATGTTGTATGAGCAATTTGGGCAATTGAAATATAAATATAGAAATCAAGAGTTTTGGTGTAAAGGCTATTATGTGGATACTGCAGGAAAGAATGCAGAAAGAATAGCAGAGTATATATCCAATCAACAAAAAGAAGATAAGCTAGGCAAACAATTATGTATTCCATAAGCAAGCCCTTTTAAGGGCCGCAAGCAACTGTATGCATTTGGCGAACTCATATTATGTGTTTACACATACGCAAGAAACAGAGGGCTAGCCCGCATAAGAAAAACCACGCGCTTGACCCGTGGATATTTACTTGTTCTCTTTAGCTGATAAAACCATCTGCTATGAAGGTGGTAGGATGGTTTTTGCTTAAGCTATAAGAAAGAATCCTTCTTAGATAGAATAGATGTAGGTTTGCCGACTACATTAAAATACAAAGGTGGAATCCAAATGGACAGAAGTAGTTAGCACATACAACATGGGAATGTAATATCCCATAGTCTTTGCACCGAAGTATAGAAGCCAAGTCGTATACGGGAAATTAAAAGCAGATATAGGGAAGATATTAAGAGAGTATGGATAGGAAAGGGCGTAGAGATAATGAAGGCTGAAATATGCAATACATGCTAATAAGGATACCACTCAAACATAGTGTAGCTGAGATAATGGGGTATTTAAAGGAAAAAGCTCATTAATAATATTTGATAGACATGCCAACTTGAAATATAAGTATGGGAATCGACATTTTTAGTGTAGAGGATATTTTGTGGATACAGTAGGAAAAAATAGAGGAGTATATAAGAAATCAAATACAAGAAGATTTAACGGCAGATCAAATAACACTAAAGGAGTGCATTACCCGTTTACAGAGAAGCAAGCAATTTTTTTCAATTTTAAACAATCTCTTATAGCCTTTCGGAAGCAGAAATGCATCTGGAAGGTTATTTTATTTATGAGCCTAAGAGTACTTTAAACATTGGATAGTTGTAATGGTATAAAAATTTTAAAATATCTTAAATATATTGAATTCAAATTTTATAAATAGGTGTTCAAAAAGTAAAGTAAATTCTATTCAATTATTATCTACTGTTACGAAATTCGTTTCACAAAAAAATAGCATACTGACGAAAGTTAATTTTATATTCAAATTACATTGACAGAAGTTTTTTTTAATGATAGGTTTATCTCAAGGAAGAATTGAATTCAAATATAATATGATTGTGTACATAATATATTATAATATGTTCAAAAAGTGATATGGAATTAGAATTGGAGGTTACGGAATGGATTTTGCAGGGAGAAATATCATCGTAACAGGTGGTGCAAGCGGCATTGGAAAGGCAATTACAGAAGGTATTGTGGAAGGAAAAGGTCATGCAATTATTGTCGATATGAATATGGAAAACGCAGAGAGAATACGGCATAATTTGGGAGAGAATAATGTTTCATGTTACAAAGTAAATCTTGCGGATCATCAGGAAACCCGGGAGGTATTTAGTCAGATTCTCACAGATTTTGGTCAGATACATGGCTTAGCAAACAATGCCGGAATTGTTAGTACAGTGCCTTTTGAGGAGGTAACCCAAGAAGAGTGGGATAAGGTGGTGGCAATTAATCTTACAAGTGTATATACCACAATTAGCGTTTTGTTCCCAGCAATGAAAGCCAAGAAATATGGCAGAATTGTAAACGTTGCATCTGTTGCAGCAAAAAGAGGCGGTGGATTATTAGGAACAAGTGCTTACGCGGCATCAAAGGCTGGCGTAATTGGACTGACAAAGGCTATTGCTAGGGAAGGAGCATTATTTGGCGTTGCTTGTAACGGAGTATGTCCAAGTTACACAATTACGCCTATGACATCAATTCTGAGCGAAGAAAAAAAGGAGCGTGTCTTAAGCACTATTCCTATGAACCGTGGAGCTGATCCCAAGGAAATTGCTAATGTAATTTTGTTTTATTTATCAGATCTTTCCAGTTTTGCCACAGGTGAAATTAGTGACGTGGATGGTGGGGTAACGATGGATGGCTGAGTATCAGCTTATCATAGTATATTAAAAAATGAGGAGGAGAGTAGTAAATGAAAAAACGTTTATTTGTAAGTTTATTAGCATCAGCAGTAGCCGCATCCTGTTTGGCAGGTTGTGGAGGTGGAACACAAAGTAGCGGTGAAAAAGAGACAGCAACTAGTGGCGGAGAGACATATACTTGGAAGATGGCATTAAACTCAACGGAAGGCGACAATGCATATGATACAGCCGCAGTTTTTGCGGATAAAATTAAGGAGTTAACAGACGGTAGAGTAGAAGTTAAGCTTTATGGAGGAGCGAGTTTAGGATCAACTTCTGAGGTTCTTGAAGGATTAAGCTATGGAGTTGCTGATATTATCTGCGAGTCCGTGGGAACTTTAGCAACGTTTACGCCTTTGGCAAATATTGATGCAATGCCCTACATATACAGTGATTATGACCATTTTATGAAGGTTTGGTATTCCGACTTGGGGCAGGAAATGAAAGATAAGATTGGTGAGGCTTCTGGTTTTAAATTAATGGGGGGAACCTTTAGAGGTCCAAGAATTGTAACGGCGACAAAGGAAATGCATAATGTTTCAGATTTTAAAGGTTTTAAGCTGAGAGCGCCAAATCTTGAGATGTATTTAAAAACTTGGCAGTGGATGGATGCGGCACCAACACCCATGGCCATGAATGAGACATACACAGCATTACAGCAGGGCACTGTTTCTGGACAGGAAAACCCTATGGCTGACTCAATGAACTATGCATTTGATGAAGTATGTAAATACTGGATTAAAACAAATCATGTTTACAGCTGTAATTTGTTTATTATGGATGCAAATTACTTTAACAATTTGCCAGAAGACATTCAGCGTGCAGTAACAGAGGCTGCTGAGTATGCTGGCAAAGAAATCAGTGCAAAACAACTGCAAAAAGAATCGGCGGCAGAAGAAAAGTTAATTGAAAAGGATTGTACCGTAATTGAAGTTGATCTTAATGAATTCAAAGGGCATTTTGACGGTTTTGCCGATAAAAATTTCCCTGATTTAAAAGACTGGGCAGACAGAATTAAAGCAATGGACGACGGTAAGTAAGTTATACAAAGGATAAATAATGAGGTGATTTCTTTGATTAGAACCTATTCGAAGTTTCTGGACAAGCTAGAAACCGTAGAAAAAATATTTTTGGGCATTACTGTTGCCGTTATGATTATTGTAATGGTCTATCAGGTAGTGCTACGATATTGTTTTTCTGCTGCAAACTCGTGGAGTGAGGAGCTGGCAAGGTATCTATTTATCTATGATGTTATGATTGCAGCAGCCATTGCAACAAGGCGGAATAGTCATTTACAAATAGATTTATTGATTAATTTGTTAAAACCAAAGGTAAAAAGTATATTTACAATTATTGCAACATTAGTAGGTATTGTTTTTCTGATGTTTTTGCTCAACTACTCATTAACGCTGTGTCAAACAGCAGCAAATAATATTTCTGCGGGGTTAAAAATTTCTATGTCTATACCTTATGCATGTATGCCAATTGGTATAATCCTTATGATTCTAACTTCGTTTGAAGTAATATTTCAAAATTTGCTACAGATTCAAGAGTTAGGGAAAAGGGAGGTGAATGACCAGTGAATGCCGGTTTGATTGTAATTCTATCTTTGCTTGGACTGTCTTTTTTGGGGATTCCTATATATTTGGCATTGGGCATTGGTACATTGGTTGCCTTAAATGTGGCGGACATGCCTCTCATTGTTTTACCTCAAAAATTATTTGCGGGTATGAATGCCAGCTCCTTATTAGCAATCCCATTCTTCATGTTGGCAGGGAACATTATGTCACGAAGCATCACAGGAAAGCTCATTGATATATCAAATGCTTTAATCGGTTGGATTAAAGGATCTTTGGCAGTGGTTACGGTATTGGCTTCCGCTTTATTTGGGGCAATATCAGGTTCGGGTGTTGCCACGGCATCGGCAGTAGGGGGAACTACCATCCCTGCTATGAAGGAGGAAGGATACCCGCCACATTTTGCGGCAGCAGTATCTGGGATTGCTTCAATTTTAGGACCAATTATACCACCGTCAATTACGCTGATTGTATATGCCAGCATAACAGATTTATCTGTTTCCAAACTTTTTGTAGGCTCTGTAATACCTGGGATATTGCTGGCAGGTGGATTGATTATTTATGCCTTATTTTATGGAATGAAGCATGATTTGCCTGCCCATCCGAAAAAAAAGCCGAAAGAAATTGCACTGACATTAATAGATGGCATCTGGGCATTATTCATGCCTGTAATCATTCTGGGGGGGATTTTCGGAGGTATTTTTACACCAACGGAATCAGCTGCTGTAGCGGTTGTGTATTCCTTGGCCGTGAGTCTTTTCATTTATAAAGATATGAAGCTTAATGAAATTTTTTCTGTTTTTGTAGAGGGTACAATTGCCACATCATCAATCTTGATGTTGGTTGGCCTTTCTAAAGCTTCCAGCTATATTGTTACAACCTCCGGTCTGCCACAACAGGTTTTGGAAGGATTTAGCGCTATCACTTCAAACAAAATTATAATCCTGCTGCTTCTGAATCTGCTGTTCTTAGTTATAGGGATGCTGATGGAGGCAAATGCTGCAATCATTATGATGACACCAATCCTAATGCCTCTGCTTTCTGCTTTTGGAATTGATCCTTTGCAGTTCGGCATTATAATGAGTTTCAATTTATGTATTGGTTTGGTTACGCCTCCAGTAGGAATTTGTTTGTTAATGACAAATCAAATTGCTCGGGCAAGTTTTGTTCAAACTTTAAAGTCAATACTGCCAATGCTATTGCTTTCCATGATGGTGCTATTGCTTGTAACTTTTGTGCCACAGCTTTCTCTGTGGTTGCCAAGCTTGCTTCAATAATTCAGGTGTCACGGTATAATTTTATGTCAGTCAGGATGCTTGTTTTAATACAGCTTTCTGCCAGACTGTACAAAAATGCTTCTTAATACATCAAGTATTTATGAACGCACATTTAGATGGACAGAACTATGACGTATTTCATTTAATTAAACAAAAATCTTTTTTGTAATAGATATTACCCTTCCTAAAATCCTTCTTCATATTTGAAGAGGGATTTTATTTGTTCCTTATCCCTCATAAAGCTTAAAGAATGGAGCTAAATAAGATATACTTTTATACAATTTTTTTGTATGTAATTTTTTTTGTCTATTTAAAGCTGATGATCTGATTTTTTAATCAATAGATGCCTTCAAGAGGAAGTTTTTTAAATATTTCTTTAAAAAGCATAGAAAAAGTGGTATAATAATATCAACTATGCAATCGAAAAAGAAATCCCTGATTTTCATGGATTAGGATAGGAGGCTGGTTAATATGGCAGCGAGATTAGAAAATCAATATGGTGTAATTAGCATTGACCATGAGGTAATTGCAAGAATTGCAGGTTATGCGGCGATAGAGTGCTATGGCATTGTGGGTATGGCAGCAAAAAATATGAAAGACGGCCTAGTTCAGCTTTTGAAGCTGGAAAGTTTAACAAAAGGAATTAAAATGAGTGTGGATCAAAACAAGGTGAGTTTGGATTTGCACATTATTGTAGAATACGGCACCAATATTTCAGCGATCGCAGACAATATCATTAGCACAGTAAAATATTCTGTTGAGGAATATGCAGGGCTTAAGGTGGAAGATGTGAATATCTTTGTTGACGGTGTCAGAGTCGACAACTGAGTATGAGGAGGAACGATCGGTGAGTATTTTGAAGTTGAATGGCCTGCGCTTAAGCAGATTGATTATCGCCGGGGCAAACGAATTAACAGCAAATAAGCAGCTTGTTGACTCGATGAACGTTTTCCCTGTGCCTGATGGGGATACTGGAACAAATATGTCCCTTACCGTTTTGGCGGCAGCAAGAGAGTCAGAAAAGAGCAACTCATTAAGGGTGGATGAAGTCTCTAAGCTGGCTGCAGGTGGTGCATTAAGAGGAGCAAGAGGAAATTCTGGTGTAATTACCTCACAGTTGTTCCGTGGTTTTTCCAAGGGACTAGAAGGATTGGAAGAGGCATGTGTAACAGACTTAGCATTGGCTTTAGATAAGGGTGTTTTAACTGCATATAAAGCAGTTATGAAACCAAAAGAGGGTACTATTTTAACCGTTGCCAGAGCTTGCTCAGAGGCTGGGGCAAAATTGGCATTGGAAACAGACGATATCGAAGTATTTCTCAAAGGAATTATTGCATATGGTCACGAAGTTTTGGCGAAGACACCAGAAATGCTTCCTGTATTAAAGCAGGCTGGCGTGGTTGATGCAGGCGGACGTGGTTTACTCTATATCTTAGAGGGTGCCTTGAAACATATCAATGAAGATGGTCCCATTTCTATAGCGGAACCTACAAAGTCGGAAGCGGTGGATTTTGGTGCATTGGCATCCATCGATAATGTGGATATTACCTTTGGTTATTGCACAGAATTTTTCATCAATATACATCAGGCAGAGGATGCCACGGTTCAGAAGTTGAAGACTTATTTAGGAACCATTGGGGACTCTATCGTATGTGTAAATGATGATGAGGTTATTAAAATTCATGTTCATACTGATCATCCCGGTTTAGCCTTGGAGAAGGCATTGTCTATTGGCAGTTTGAGCGGTTTGAAGATTGAAAATATGCGGGAACAGCATACGAATCACATTGATTTCAACACAAACACCTCTTCTCCTGTGCAAGCGGCAGAAAATAAACAAATAGATAAAAAACCTGAACTTCCCAAAAAGGACATTGGGTTTGTTTCCATATCTGCAGGTGCAGGACTATCCGACATTTTCAGAAACTTAGGTGTGGATATGATTATTGAGGGCGGACAGACAATGAACCCCAGCACAGAAGATATTTTAAATGCAGTTGACCAAATCAATGCAGAAAATATCATCGTATTACCAAACAATAAAAATATTATTTTGGCTGCGGAACAGGCTGTGGATCTTTGTGAAGATAAAAAGCTTTTTGTGGTTCCCACAAGGTCTGTTCCAGAAGGAATTAGTGCCATGTTCTGCAACGCTGAAGGCCTTGGGGCAGAAGAAATGACAGAAGCAATGAAAGAGGCAATTCAGGCTGTTTCAACGGTTTCGGTTACTTATGCAGTAAGGGATACTAATTTTGGTGATAAAGAAATTGCTGAAGGTGACATTCTGGGAATGTTGAATGATGAGATTGTTGTTGTGGCAAAGGATGTTGCAGAAGGAACAAAAGAGGTGCTGAAACAGACCATTACAGATGAAAATGAAATGGTTAGCATTTACTATGGTACCGATGTAACAGCAGAGGATGCACAGGAAATTGCTGATTTTATTACGGAAAGCTATCCTGATTGTGAAGTTGAGATTCAAAGCGGAGCGCAACCTTTATATTACTACATCATTTCTGTTGAATAAAATGAAAAAGACCGCAAAGCCTTTAGTAGGGCTTTGTGGTTTTTTTTATCAAGCACAATTAAAAGGTACTAAACAAAAAAATTAATAATATAATAAATAAAGGGCAGTGCCAATAAGGATGCCCTTCATTGGTTAAACGAAGCGAAATCATAACATTTAATTTTAAAGGAACAACAAAATCAATTGTAAAAAATTCATTATAGGGCAATTAAGATTGTTAATCCTCAAAAGTTATTGAATAATAAAGGACAGTTTGCTTTACACCGCAAGGGCAAACACATCCCAGAAAAATTGTGTCTTCTTGTTCGTAGCAGATATTCCAAAGATATCCAAACACATTAACTAAAAATAAGAAAAAGTTTAGTTGTTCCTCTAACTCATTGGGATGACAATAAGTGAAAACCTTAGCAAACCAAAGTTTGCATGAACCTTGGGAAATATGCCAACCTAGGTTGAATTCCTCTTCTAAAAAAATCCTTTTTTCCTCATCTGTTTTCCCTTCCAGGTATCTTAATAACTCTTCTTTTTGTAACATATTCGCAGCTCCTTATTTAATTATTATATATAATATAATATTCAAGCTAGTATATTTGTGACATTAATTAATGGTTTTATCGAACAAACTTAGTGCTTATAATTAGTTTTTAAAATGGCGGGAATATTTTCCTAGAAAAATCTATGTGTGATGGAGTGAAAATAGGTGAAAAGCTGTTATAAAAACCTTTCCCTCTGCAAATAAAAACACTATAATTGTTACATAACAATTTAGCGGACGTGCCTATGCATTGATGAGAAAGAGGTGATGAAATGGAGTGGACTGATTCTATTTCCTGCTTAAAGGGTATTGGTGAACAACGGGAAAGAAAACTGAATAAACTTGGGGTTTATACGGTTGAAGACCTTATCACTCATTATCCCAGAGACTACAAGGATCGTAGCAGACTGGCGAAAATCAACGAGCTGGAGTTAGATGAGGAAAACACCTTTATTGCCTGCTGTAAGGGAAACGGGGAGACAATGAAACATGGGAGATTTACCCTTACCAGACTTAAGGTTGTGGATGAAACGGGAGAAATTGGTTTGCTATGGTATAATCAACCATATATGAAGACAACTTTGAAACCCAGAGAGTGGTATTTGTTTACTGGGAAATTACAAAAAAATATGGCCGTAAGGAGTTTTCTGTTACTGAATGGGAAGGAATAGGAGAGCATTTTGCAGGTGGGCGTATTATTCCTGTTTATCCTAGTGTGGAGGGAATTTCTCAAAAGATGCTTCGGGGGCTTATGGAAGATGCACTGGGTCTGATGTGTGCGGGTCTGCCTGAGTACATTCCCCATTGGATTCGCAAAGAATATCAACTGGCGGAGCGTAATTTTTCCATACAGGAAATACATTTTCCTAAGACAGAACAAAGTTTCTATGATGCAAGACGCAGGCTGGTTTTTGAAGAACTCTTTTTACTGCAAGGAGCATTGTTTTCATTAAAAGCATTTTTTGAGAAAGAAAAAAATGGAATTCTATTAAAAAAACAGAGGCCTCTAGAGGAATTTCAGCAATATTTGCCCTTTCATTTTACCAATGCCCAAAGGCGGGTATTGAAGGAAATTGAAGAGGATATGTCAACGGGCAAACAGATGAATCGGTTGATACAAGGGGATGTGGGCAGCGGGAAAACGGCAGTAGCTATGGCGGCATCCTACTGGGCGATACAAAACGGGTACCAATCAGTTTTAATGGCACCTACAGAGGTATTGGCCCAGCAGCATTATCAATCTATTTTGTCTGTTTTTGAAGGTTTAGGAATTACAACTGTACTTTTGACAGGTGGGCAAACAGCAAAAGAGAAGAGAAGTGCCTTAGAAAAAATAGCATCGGGAGCGGGGGAAATGATTATTGGTACCCATGCAGTCATTCAAAAGGGAGTGGAATATCATAATTTGGGCTTGGCCATTACCGATGAGCAGCATCGCTTTGGTGTTCGACAGAGGAGTGCTTTAAATCAAAAGGGAGAAGCTCCTCATGTTTTAGTTATGACTGCAACACCCATTCCAAGAACGTTGGCACTTATTTTGTATGGAGATTTGGATGTTTCAATCATTGATGAATTGCCCCCGGGGAGACAAAAAATAGATACCATGGCAGTGACCAGCAGTTATCATGATAGGATATATACATTTATTGATAAGGAAGTGCAACAAGGCAGGCAGGCTTATGTTATTTGCCCCATGATTGAGGAAAATGAAAAGCTTGAGCTGCAATCTGTATTAAATTTTACGGAAGAGTTACAGCAAAAATTGAGTCATTGTATTGTTTCATGCGTTCATGGGAAAATGAAACCCAAGGAAAAGCAGGAGATTATGGAGGCCTTTGCAAAAGGAGAAATTCATGTACTTGTGTCTACCACGGTAATTGAGGTTGGTATCAACGTGCCCAACGCTGTGATTATGTTAATAGAGAATGCTGAGAGGTTTGGTTTGGCGCAGTTGCACCAGTTAAGAGGACGAGTAGGCCGAGGCAGTGAGAAGTCCTATTGCATTTTAGTAAGCGATGCAAAAGCAAAAATTGCAAAACAACGGCTAAAGACTTTGGTGGACTCTCAGGACGGTTTTGTTATTTCTGAAATGGATTTGAAACTGCGAGGGCCTGGAGAATTTTTTGGGACAAGGCAGCATGGGTTGCCGGAATTAAAAATTGCGAATATGTATCAGGACATGCCCATATTGATCGAAGCGCAAAAAGCTGCAATAAAAATGTTGGAGATGGATCCTACATTAAGTTTGGAGATGCATCAAGGAATCAAGGAAAGATTTGCTCAGTTAATGGAAGGCAGGCAATTGGAACTTTAAGACCGAATACTTCTCAAAAAGAAAATAGTATATTTTAAGTCTAAACGAGAAATAGAAATTAATTGCATTGAAGAGGTTTATTGGAGAGCAGTTTTCTTTGAGGGTAGAAAAAAGCCACCCAAATGGGTGGCTTAGGAAGCTTAATTAGTTAGCACAAACGTTGATAGCACGTGTTTTGCGTTTATCCTTAGGATCAGCTTCTGTGTCAAAAGTTACTTTTTGACCTTCGTTTAAGGATTTGAAACCGTTGGACTGGATGGAAGAGAAATGTACAAATACATCATCGCCACCGTTGTCAGGTGTAATAAATCCAAAACCTTTTTCTGCGTTAAACCATTTTACTGTACCGTTATTCATAATCAGTACCTCCTAAAAAAAATTATCTCGGGCATATAATAAAAAAACTCTTAAATTGTAGTCAGATATTAATTATCGGCTAGAATTTAAGAGCGAATAATCATATATACGAAACATTTTTATTGTACGATAAATAAAACGATTTGTCAATAAATAATTATGAATTTAACCCTATATTTCTCAGTAAAATGAATTTATTGTGCGATTGACTATAAAAAGATTTAATTACCAATTATATAATGATAATTTCGAGGAAATTAACTTATGTATCCATACCATAACAAAATAAAACAAAGAATTAAAAATGGAGAGTTGGAAACATATTATTTTTGTGAAAGTTACCCCAAAATTGGAGAGTGTTTAGTTTTGGTTTTTGTAACAGAGCCAGTAACTAGACCAATTCGCCCACATAGATATCACGAGTATTTAAAATTATTAGAACAACAAAACAAAGAGAATTCAAATGAAGTAAACCAGAGAGGTAAATAGCAGAGAAGGGGTAAAAGGTTTCTATGTGTACAAATAAATTTTATAAAGTAATATTTTTATTGAGTCTAAAATTCATTTTAGAAATGGAACAATTTAATAGAAGGAAAGAGTTATAAAAAATAGAAAGGAATAAAAATATAGAGACGAAGTCCTTTTTTTGCAGAACTTTGTCTCTATAACATTTGTGTTTTTATATTTCTTGCATTTCATACAGAGTTAAGTGAGAGAATTATAATTGAATCATTGTAATCATAGGGATAAGAATACCAAGTTTATTTGTATTTTTTGGGTATTTCAGGGAATGGCAATATTTCTTTCCCTTGTTCTAATATTTTTACTTTGTTTTTTCCCTTGGGTTTAAGAAGTTCTTCCCTTGTGTCATATTTCACATCTGCTTTTGCCATAAAATCACCTCGTTATAGTATGAAGAATTTATTGTGTTTTTATTCTTAGGAAAAAGTGTCAGTATAGATATCCAGGGTTCATAATTTGGTAATTGTCTACTTTTATGATATAATAAAATCTGAATCTAGGTTAATTGTTATAGTTAAGTGAATTAAATAATTTTTTATGACAAGTAGATAGATAGTCAATGGTTCCCTTTATTGTCTAACAAGAAGCTTTTGGGTTCCGACAGATAAGGGAAGTCAAATTATGTTTGTTGTAGTTTTATGAAATGAAACAAGTCTCAGAAAAAGCAGTTTATGTTTTAGCTAAATATTTCTTTCTTTTTCTCTTTTCATGTTTGAGAATGACATCAGCTTGAAAAGATCTTCTATATAAAAGAAGATTGGACGATTGGACAAATATAGGATTGATCTAGGCCTGTTATATTAGAGAATGAGATTTAAAAACTGCAAAATATATAGAGATGTAAAAAAGAGATTTTTTGGATATACAAATTAAGAAGTAGCTAAAATTTCTTTTAAGTTCAAAGAATACCACAAAAAATATTTTATTTATGTGAATTAATGAAAGTGAAAAACTTATGAATAATTTTTCTCGCGTCTACATTGAAATTACGAATATGTGCAATCTATCATGTAGTTTTTGCATTGGCAACGTTCGTCCTCCACGGTTTATGAGTACTGATGAATTTGCACATGTTATTCAGCAAGTAAAGCCATTTACGAAACATATTTATCTGCACATACTGGGTGAACCACTGTTACATCCGCAATTGGAAGAACTTTTGTCTGTTGCTTATCGCTTTGACATGCATGTAAACATTACAACGAATGGTACGCTGTTGGCGAAATGTCAAGAGATACTATTGAATGCACCTGTATTGCGGAAAGTAAGTGTATCATTGCACAGCATGGAGCCGGGTAGTCCATATTGCAATGAGGACTATCTTCGGGATGTGGCATTGTTTGTTACAGCTGCAACGGAAAAGGGGATATTCTGCGAGTTGAGAATGTGGAATCTGGGATCCGAAGACATTGATAATGTTGCTATTTTTACTCCCTTGTGCAGTCTATTGGGATTGGGTCATACCGCACAAGAAGAGGCGAGAAGTAAAATTTGCGAAAGCGGCAACACTACCCTAGCGCCCCGCCTTTTCCTCGGAAAGGCTGCTCGATTTACATGGCCCAGTATGGATGAGGTCCCCACGGAACAACCTATATTCTGTCATGGGTTAAGAAGCCAGATAGGTGTGTTAAGTGATGGCACAGTAGTGCCGTGCTGTTTGGATAGCCGAGGTGATATTGCACTGGGCAATATTTTTCATGCGCCCCTTGCTGAAATTTTATCGGGTGAACGTGCTCGGGCGCTCTATGATGGTTTTTCAGTAAGGCAGCCGAGTGAAGAGCTTTGTCGTCGTTGTGGATATGCAAAACGTTTTTAGCAAGTAAATTGCGTAAGTACTATTGTTATTTCTATATATAAGTGCGTGAATACTGTAGAAACTGTCGAAAGGTAATAACCTCTAAATAAATTTGATTCATATTATTTATCTCGCGTAGTCAAACTAGATGTGATATGTTGGGAGGCTTCTTTATGGAAAGTTTTTTACATGCTTTTTTTATACTTTTTTATATTATATTAGTAGTTTTCTTTATAAGATTTCTGGTTTTTATTTCTGAGGCAAATAGGATTTTATAATTTTATAAATAAGTACATACAGATTTTATTGAAGAAGTGGAATAAGTAAATTTAAAAAAGAACAAAAAAAGACTTTTTTTGCTTGACAGAATAGAAAGGGCATGTTATTATATGATTCCTTGCTGAACAGCTTGGTATTTTAAATATTTTTTAGGCAGTAAGATTTTTATCCATATGATAAAAAAATGCGACAAAAAAGTTTAAAAAAATTGAAAAAAGTATTTGACAAGATTGAATAAATCTGATAAGATAAACTTCGCTGCTGAAACAGCGACTTGATCCTTGAAAACTAAACAGTAGAGATACAAACACACAACCCATAGTCAATTCAGCTTTTCCGCTTAGCGGAGAAAGCAAAAGAAGACAAAGAGTTTACCGATTTCGAAAAAATCGGAAAGTAAGCCAGACATGAGACTGGCAGGACAAAACTTTAATATAAGAGTTTGATCCTGGCTCAGGATGAACGCTGGCGGCGTGCTTAACACATGCAAGTCGAGCGGAAATATGCAATCGGAGAGCTTCGGCAGGAAGATTACATATTTTAGCGGCGGACGGGTGAGTAACGTGTGGGCAACCTGCCCTGTACTGTGGAATAATCACTGGAAACGGTGACTAATACCGCATGTCATTGCGAGAGGGCATCCTCTTGCAAGAAAAGGATTTATTCGGTACAGGATGGGCCCGCATCTGATTAGCTAGTTGGTGAGATAACAGCCCACCAAGGCAACGATCAGTAGCCGACCTGAGAGGGTGATCGGCCACATTGGGACTGAGACACGGCCCAAACTCCTACGGGAGGCAGCAGTGGGGAATATTGCACAATGGGCGAAAGCCTGATGCAGCAACGCCGCGTGAAGGAAGAAGGGTTTCGGCTCGTAAACTTCTATCAACAGGGACGAAAAAAATGACGGTACCTGAATAAGAAGCCCCGGCTAACTACGTGCCAGCAGCCGCGGTAATACGTAGGGGGCAAGCGTTATCCGGAATTACTGGGTGTAAAGGGAGAGTAGGCGGCATGGTAAGTTAGATGTGAAAGCCCGAGGCTTAACCTCGGGATTGCATTTAAAACTATCAAGCTAGAGTACAGGAGAGGTAAGTGGAATTCCTAGTGTAGCGGTGAAATGCGTAGATATTAGGAAGAACACCAGTGGCGAAGGCGACTTACTGGACTGAAACTGACGCTGAGGCTCGAAAGCGTGGGGAGCGAACAGGATTAGATACCCTGGTAGTCCACGCCGTAAACGATGAGTGCTAGGTGTCGGGGGGGAACCCTCGGTGCCGCAGCTAACGCAATAAGCACTCCACCTGGGGAGTACGATCGCAAGATTGAAACTCAAAGGAATTGACGGGGGCCCGCACAAGCGGTGGAGCATGTGGTTTAATTCGAAGCAACGCGAAGAACCTTACCAAGGCTTGACATCCCTCTGACCGGTGTAGAGATACACCTTCTCTTCGGAGCAGAGGTGACAGGTGGTGCATGGTTGTCGTCAGCTCGTGTCGTGAGATGTTGGGTTAAGTCCCGCAACGAGCGCAACCCCTATTCTTAGTAGCCATCATTCAGTTGGGCACTCTAGGGAGACTGCCGTGGATAACACGGAGGAAGGTGGGGATGACGTCAAATCATCATGCCCCTTATGTCTTGGGCTACACACGTGCTACAATGGCTGGTAACAAAGTGACGCAAAACGGCGACGTCGAGCAAATCACAAAAACCCAGTCCCAGTTCGGATTGTAGTCTGCAACTCGACTACATGAAGCTGGAATCGCTAGTAATCGCGAATCAGAATGTCGCGGTGAATACGTTCCCGGGCCTTGTACACACCGCCCGTCACACCATGGGAGTTGGAAGCACCCGAAGTCGGTGACCTGACCGTAAGGAAGGAGCCGCCGAAGGTGAAGCCAGCGACTGGGGTGAAGTCGTAACAAGGTAGCCGTATCGGAAGGTGCGGCTGGATCACCTCCTTTCTATGGAGTATTGGTTGTTAATGTATACTACTGTTTGGTTTTGAAGGATCAAACCTTCAATGCTGCACCTTGAAAACTGAATACAAGAAAAAAGAGTCAATCGAGAAAAAGTAAAATTTTCTTTAGAAATAAAAGTAATAAACGTTGGCAGACGATGCCAACAAAACCGTAGTATCGCTACTACGAAACATTCCAAAGAACAAGCTATTGTTTTGAATTTATTCAAAGCAAAAAACTGGTCAAGCAAGAAAGAGCACAAGGAGAATGCCTTGGCACTAGGAGCCGATGAAAGACGTGATAAGCTGCGATAAGCTTCGGGGAGGCGCAAATAGCCATCGATCCGGAGATTTCTGAATGGGGAAACCTACTTGAGCAAACCTCAAGTATCCATACGTAAATACATAGCGTATGGAAGGGAACGCTGTGAACTGAAACATCTAAGTAGCAGCAGGAGGAGAAAGAAAACTCGATTTCCTAAGTAGCGGCGAGCGAAAGGGAAAGAGGCCAAACCGAAGGACCTAGTTCTTCGGGGTTGCGGACTGTATAAGGTATTGGCAAGAGATAGTCGAACTGTTTTGGGAAAGCAGACCAAAGACGGTGAAAGTCCAGTAGACGAAATTTTGAGCCAGCTGACAGAATCCAGAGTACCACGGGACACGAGAAACCCTGTGGGAAGCCGGGGGGACCACCCCCCAAGCCTAAATACTCCCTAGTGACCGATAGTGAAGCAGTACTGTGAAGGAAAGGTGAAAAGAACCCCGGGAGGGGAGTGAAAGAGAACCTGAAACCTTGTGCTTACAAACAGTCAGAGGGCTTTGTGCCTGATGGCGTACTTTTTGTAGAACGGTCCGGCGAGTTACTAATGCTAGCAAGGTTAAGTGGTCAGAAGCCACGGAGCCGAAGGGAAACCAAGTCTGAATAGGGCGTATAGTTAGTATTAGTAGACCCGAAACCGGGTGACCTATCCATGTCCAGGTTGAAGGAGCCGTAAAAGGCTTTGGAGGACCGAACACACATCTGTTGAAAAAGGTGGTGATGAGGTGTGGATAGCGGAGAAATTCCAATCGAACTCGGAGATAGCTGGTTCTCCTCGAAATAGCTTTAGGGCTAGCCTCGAGAGGAGTCTAACGGAGGTAAAGCACTGAACTGACGCGGGGCCCAAAAAGGTTACCAACTCATATCAAACTAAGAATGCCGTAGAGATACCCTCGGGAGTCAGTCTGCGTGAGATAAGTCGCGTGGACAAAAGGGAAAGAGCCCAGACCGACAGCTAAGGTCCCAAAGTACGTGTTAAGTGGAAAAGGATGTGGGATTTCATAGACAACTAGGATGTTGGCTTAGAAGCAGCCACTCATTTAAAGAGTGCGTAATAGCTCACTAGTCGAGAAAACCTGCGCCGAAAATGTAACGGGGCTAAAACACGTCACCGAAGCTACGGATTTCCTACGAAGAGTAGGAAGTGGTAGAGGAGCATCCTGCAAGGACGAAGCCAAAGTGAAAACAATGGTGGACGAAACAGGAGAGAGAATGCCGGAATGAGTAGCGAGATACATGTGAGAAACATGTAGGCCGAATATCTAAGGTTTCCTGAGTAAAGCTAATCTTCTCAGGGTTAGTCGGGGCCTAAGGCGAGGACGAAAGTCGTAGTCGATGGACAACAGGTTGATATTCCTGTACTACGTATAATCAGAACTGTGGGGACGCAGGAGGATAGGAAAACCGGGGAATGGAAATACCCGGCTAAGCACAAAGTCAAGGGAGATAGGCAAATCCGTTTTCTGATGATGAAGTGCGATGGGGACTGAAAAAAAGTAGGGAAGTTTCCGAATCCACACTGCCAAGAAAAGCCGCTATTGTATTATACGTACCCGTACCGTAAACCGACACAGGTAGATGAGGAGAAAATCCACAGGCCGACGGGAGAAGTGTTGTTAAGGAACTCGGCAAAATAACCCCGTAACTTAGGGATAAGGGGAGCCACGAAAGTGGCCGCAGAAAAGAGGCTCAAGCGACTGTTTAGCAAAAACATAGGTCTATGCGAAACCGTAAGGTGATGTATATGGGCTGACACCTGCCCGGTGCTGGAAGGTTAAGAGGAGAGGTTAGCGTAAGCGAAGCTTTGAATTCAAGCCCCAGTAAACGGCGGCCGTAACTATAACGGTCCTAAGGTAGCGAAATTCCTTGTCAGGTAAGTTCTGACCCGCACGAAAGGTGTAACGATTTGAGCACTGTCTCGACAACACGCCCGGTGAAATTGAAGAACCAGTGAAGATACTGGTTACCCGCAACAGGACGGAAAGACCCCATGGAGCTTTACTGCAGCCTGATACTGGGATTCGATGATATATGTACAGGATAGGAGGGAGGCTATGAAGCCAGGACGCTAGTCTTGGTGGAGCCGCCGGTGGGATACCTCTCTTATGTCATTGGATTTCTAACCCATGTCCATTATCTGGATAGGGGACAATGTCAGGCGGGCAGTTTGACTGGGGCGGTCGCCTCCTAAAAGGTAACGGAGGCGCTCGAAGGTCACCTCAGAATGATTGGAAACCATTCAAAGAGTGTAAAGGCAAAAGGTGGCTTGACTGCGACAGCGACGGCTGGAGCAGGTACGAAAGTAGGACTTAGTGATCCGGTGGTAATAAGTGGGAATGCCATCGCTCAACGGATAAAAGCTACCCTGGGGATAACAGGCTTATCTCCCCCAAGAGTTCACATCGACGGGGAGGTTTGGCACCTCGATGTCGGCTCATCGCATCCTGGGGCTGAAGTAGGTCCCAAGGGTTGGGCTGTTCGCCCATTAAAGCGGTACGCGAGCTGGGTTCAGAACGTCGTGAGACAGTTCGGTCCCTATCCGTTGTGGGCGCTGGAAATTTGAGAGGAGCTGTCCTTAGTACGAGAGGACCGGGATGGACGTACCTCTGGTGTACCGGTTGCAGACCAACTGCACAGCCGGGTAGCTATGTATGGAACGGATAAACGCTGAAGGCATCTAAGCGTGAAGCCGCCCTCAAGATAAGATTTCCCATTCTTCGGAAGTAAGGTCCCTTGAAGATAACGAGGTAGATAGGTTGGAGGTGTAAGCATGGTAACATGTTCAGCTGACCAATACTAATAGACCGAGGGCTTGACCAATAAATCGATTGATAAAGGCGAGGTAATTTCTTTTCCTAACGGAAAAGACCGCTATATTTCCTTCGCATCAATCACCTCTTTACACCTTAGGTGTCTGGTCGGTGATTGGTAAACGCTTAGGAAAGCACTAATATTCTTGTATTCAGTTTTGAAGGTGTAGAGATACATCTGAAAGGACAAAGAGGAAGTGAAAGCTTGCCAAAGTCCTTGATATTTCTGGTGATGATGCGCTTAGGGGACACACCCGTTCCCATTCCGAACACGTCGGTTAAGACCTAAGCGGTCGATGATACTTGGTGGGAAGCTGCCTGGGAAAGTAGATGGTTGCCAGAATTCAATTTCGAAAAGAACTGCTGAGGCAGTTCTTTTTTTATATTTTAAAATTTTCTAATTGAACATAAGACGGTAATATGAATCTTACATGTTTGATTTAATTAGTAAAAAGAAAAGCCCTCGGAACAACCAAAATAAAGGTTATTGCGAGGGTTTCTTTAATAAGAAAAAGAAATGCCAGGGTACACGCTTAAAAAGTAACAATATTGAAAATGACGATATGTTATCTATTGATGAAAGAGTGATAAAAATTGCAAAGATAAAAGCGTCAAGTTATAGTAATAATTATACTCTTGTGATTAAGTCAGAGGTTTTTGCCGTACTGATGGACAACATGTATCTATTTAAATCACAAGTTATTCAGTATATCCAAGATATCGATTTAGCAGTTCATGTTGCGTTAGAAACAGAAGAAACTTTACAGGGCTTAGTGGGACATAGCTTAATTTCAAACGATTTACAAGCTGAAGAAAACACTGGGTCATTGAAAGATATTGAGAAAGAAGTAGATAAACCCAAAAGGTAGTGTTGTAAAAACAGATAGAAGAGACATCAGAAAATCCAGTATACTGAAAAAACATCAGAGGAGCCTAACGAAGACGTTCAGTATCACATAATAAAAAATAAGGGCATGGGAGGCCTCAGAGGAAAACACTATTTATGAACTCATGCTAAAGCAACAAAAAAACAAGAAAAGCAAGGATTTGACCTATAAATGGAATAAATAGGATTAACAAGTAGACTTGAATTGAAAACTTCTCAAAATGACTAATGTAAGAGTTATTTAGAGGGTTTTTCCTATATAATGTTATATTTATAAAAAAAGTTGTGCTGCTCATTGAAGAGGGAGTTGTTCTTCTATTGCAGGTATATAAACTACACTGAGTAAGATTAAAATATAATCAAACAAGCTGTTAATTTTGCTTAAATACAACAATTATTGGAAAGTATATTAACAAACTCATCTTTTTGGTTTATTATAAGTACAAATAATTGGATTATTAAAATGGAAAGGAGCGTGACATATGTATTGTTTGAAAAAAATAACAGATGATTTGATTTGGGTAGGAGGAAATGACCGACGTTTGGCAATGTTTGAAGGGGTATATTCTGTGCCGGATGGAGTTTCTTATAATTCCTATCTGATGATGGATGAAAAAACAGTTCTTTTTGATACTGTAGACAAGGCAGTAAGCAAAGTTTTTTTCGAAAATTTAACTGAGGTGTTGGGAGAAAGACCTTTGGATTATTTGGTGGTCCATCACATGGAGCCTGACCATTCTTTTACATTGGAAGAGGTGGTACTTCGTTATCCGAATCTAAAGATTATCTGTAATTCTAAGATTGTAACAATAATTAAGCAATTTTTTGACTTTGATATTGATTCCCGTGCCATTATTGTGAAAGAAGGAGAGGAACTCTCCACAGGCAAGCATCAGCTGAAATTTTATATGGCTCCTATGGTACATTGGCCTGAAGTAATGATGACGTATGATACTACCGATGGTATTTTATTTTCTGCGGATGCTTTTGGTTGTTTTGGGGCGTTAAATGGTGCTATTTTTGCCGATGAGGTGGATTTTCAGCAGAATTATATGGAGGAAGCAAGGCGATATTATTCTAACATCATTGGGAAATACGGTTCTCAGGTTCAGGCAGTTTTAAAGAAAATAGTTCCTTTAGAAATTCGCTTATTATGTCCGTTACATGGGTTTGTTTGGAGAAAAGATATTGAAATATACCTAGAAAAGTATGATAGATGGAGTAGCTATACCCCAGAAGAAGAGGGTGTGGTCATTGCATATGCTTCTATCTATGGCAATACAGAAAATGCAGCAGAAATACTTGCATCTCGTTTGTGGGATAGAGGGATTAAGGCGATTATGTTTGATGTATCAGTTACCCATGCATCGGATATTATAACTGCAGCATTTCGTTACAGCCATTTGGTATTTGCCTCGACTACCTATAACAATGGGATTTTTGTTAGTATGGAAGCACTGATATTTGATATTGTTGCACATAATCTGCAAAATCGTACGATAGCGGTAATAGAGAATGGATCATGGGCACCTAACAGTGGTAAGTTAATCCGAACTGAGTTAGAAAAATGTAAGAATATGAATATTTTAGAGAATAAGCTAAGTATTAAGTCAACTTTGAAAAAAAATCAATTATCAGAAATTGATGCAATGGTTGATACTATAGCGGAGACTTTGTTACAAAAAGCGAGAAAGTCTTCATGATTTGGTGTAATGATTTTTTATTTATTACTGCTGGATAAATTTTTAAATCTTCATTCTCATCTTTAATTTTATTTTGTTAGCAAATATAAATGAAAGCAAATTACTAAATTTCTTGTAAAAAAATGCTATATATGGTATATTAAAAGCAGAATTTAACATATTCTAAAATATGAGATGGGGAGGGCTGGATTTGAATTATCAAACGCTTATTCTAAACACAAAGTCTGTAAGAGACTTTAAAAAGGATGTTGTAAAAAATGCAGATCTAAAAATAATTAAGGATTATGCAAACGATTGTAAAAGGCTGGTTTCTTCTATTGATTTGGAAGTTAGAATTATGTCAAACAGTGAGGTGTATCTTACCTTAGATGGAATTGCAGGATACAAAGGGCATATGGTCGAGGCACCATCTTATATCGTGCTGTTATCTTCAGTGTCAGATGGTTACATTCAAAATGCCGGATATATTGGACAAGAATTGATTTTCAAAGCTACAGAAATTGGCGTAGATTCTTGCTGGGTTACGTTTACGGATAGTAAAGCAGTAAAAGAAAAGTTGAATCTGGTTTCTGAAAAAGAAGTTGTTGGAATTATCGCATTAGGCTTTGAAGATAATAAAGCAAAAGCTGTAAAAACTACTCTAAATTCTGCTTATAGACTTGGTTTGGATGAAATTGTTTATTTGAACGAATGGGGTAAAGGTGCGGACAATACCACTTTGGAAGAAAGAGGTATTTTGGATGCTTTTGCATTTGCAAGATTAGCCCCATCTGCTTGGAATAAACAGCCTTGGAGATTTTTAATTCATGGGGAAAATGTCATCTTGGCAGTGAAAAAAGGGGAAGAAATTTATTCTTATGAGGAAAAAATTGCGGCAGGCGTTATTATGCTATACTTCCAAGCAATTATTGACAGCACACTGTTTCGCTTAAACTGGCATTTGGAAGAACCAGCAATTTCTGGTGGAATTCCTGGTGATTTTAAAGTGGTTGGTTATTGTAATTTATAATTTTCTTTGAATAGTGAAATTTCTTCAATGGGAATTATCTCAAAGAGAATTTTAGATTTAATAAAAGCCAATATCCAAAATGGATTGGTAAATTTAATGTTTGAGAAGGAGATGATATCATATGAAAAAGTATGAATGTACAGTTTGTGGTTATATTTATGATCCTGCAATTGGAGATCCTGACCACGGCATTGCTCCAGGCACACCCTTTGAAAGCTTGCCTGAAAATTGGGAGTGTCCCTTATGTGGTGTTGGGAAATCAGAGTTTGAAGTAAAAGAGTAATTTATATTATAAAATAGTATTTTATAGCCCTAGGTGTATTTTAATTTGCCTGGGGCTATTTTTTGTGAAGAAAAAATATGTCATGAGTCTGTTAAGGAGCGCTAAAAAAGTATTTTTAGGCACAAAAGAACCCTGGAATTAGCCTATATAGGGGTAATTCCAGGGTTCTTTTAATGGAGATGAGGGGAATCGAACCCCAAAATCGGTCGTTACAAATGGCGGAAAATCAACGTTTCTTAACCTCGTGACATATTTTGTGACATGGGTTTTTAGCGATAACTTTTGTCCCCTCCAAATGCATTATTTAGATACTCATTTATAACGTCCGTAACTTCAATGTCTTTTTCACTCATGATGTGCTGATATACTCTTTTCAACATGTCATCGGTGGCGTGTCCCATTCGCCTTACTGCATATTTACTAGGCACATTATTGGCCAACATCATAGAAGCATAGTAGTGTCTTAAAGAATGAAAATTATACCTTGTTACCCCTGAACTTTCAAGCAGCCTATTATATGCGCTGGAAATTGCAGAGGGAGTCATACCGGTAAGGCTATCCTCTTTACTTTTGTCTTTCGTTGCATCCAGAATGGTAGGATAAATATATTCAGGTATAGAAAGTGTGCGTTTTCCTGAATTTGTTTTTGTACCCTTTGTAACCCATTCCTTGTTTTCACTCTGGACGACAGCAGAATTGATGGAAAGCGTTTTTTTCTTCTTGTTGACATCTCCCACGGTTAATCCTGATATCTCACTTCGTCTTAAGCCCATCCCCGATGCTAGCATGACAGGAAGTAAAATTCTATATCCCTTTGCGGCATCCATTAACATTTTTATTTCATCGGCTTCAGGTATTTCTATCTCTGACGATCGTTTCGCCGGTAGGGAAACACGATACACAAAATCCGGTGCATAATAGTAGATAGATGCACTCAGTAATCCGGACATATTACGTAGTGTTTTAGGAGAAACTTGCGTAGACATTTTATTGAAATATCTTTGGAGAATATCATTGTTTAATTTTGCAATAGTAATATCTATCTCACTAAATGCTCTTTTTTCAAGAGAAACATAACCAACAATTGTGGAAGGCGATAGAATATTTCTTTTTGCATCAATATAACCACTTATCGCTTCTTTGACGGTCAAGTTTGCAGGGTTTCTTCTGCGGGTTTTGTTTAGGGCATATTCTGCAGCTCGAAACTCTGCTTCTTTTTTGGTGGGAGCAGTAAAACGTTGGTAGACTGATTTTTCTTTTCCGTCAACGGTTTCCGTATGGCTATACACACGGCAAGTCCAGGAACCGGACGGCAATTTCTTAGCTGTTGCCATAAAAAATAAGACCTCCTTTATTTATTTTGGTATGGTAAATAAAGCGGTCCTGTGATACAATTAGCTTGTTTGGGGCGATTGTACCACGGTGCGACCGCTTGTCCCTCACTTCGTTGGTAGCGGAGTGGGGGATTTTTAATTAAAAAAGAAAACAAACGTAGCGTTGAAAATTTTATATAGAAATTTTTGGAAAAACAATTAGAAAAACTATTGATTTTTTTCAAACTGCCACATATAATTTAGTATTATTAGGAGGGGTGAAAATGAAAAAGTGGTTATTAAAACATCATAAATGCATTGATATTTTAAGTAGCTTTATTATTTTACTTTCTCTAAGTGTATTGACTAGCGCTGGTATTTGTTGGTTATATCAGCTAGTATTTACTGAGAAAATAACTCCCATATTAGCTCTTATAATTTTGATTTGCACTTGTAAGTTTGCTTTTGACAAAAAACGAGTACAATTATTCAATATCTTCCTTCACAGGATTTTCAATTTCGTCCGTTAACTGTACTTGAGGTATCTGCAGGTTTAGTGAAGAAGATAGTTTCAATATTTTTTCTTGGTGTTCATATTCTAGTTTGATTTTTTCTAACTCTCTTCCCCGTAGTCCTGGGGATTCTGAAGAAACTGAGAAATGAGGTAATCCATTTTCATCAAGTTTAAAGTCCATAGATGTTTTTCCACCATTAATTAAGTGGTTTAGAGAAAACATAGCAGTTCCCAAAACTAAACTTAATCCTCCAGCTCCTGCTATCAATTCAATAATACCTGCACTGTGGATATTTAATTTCATCGTTAGATCATCTAAATTACAATTTGCGTCGGCACGTTTAAGCTCATTCTCTATTAAATCTACCAATTGCTTTAGTTCTGAAAAAGATATGCTTTTCTCATCTGTGCCTGCTCTAATTATTGCATGAAGTTTTCCTTCGCTAGAATAAATATCATATAAGTTTCTATTGATATAGGGTGCGTATTCTTTTACATCAGAAACTGCATGCTGTGAGCCGAGAGCCTTTAATAGATAGATATCTGCATTTCTTTTCGAAATTGTTTTTAACCATTTTACACTTCTCCGTTTTGCGTATGGACATAGGTTCATTTCTGTGTCTGGATCGTTATCTAGGTATTTTTTAATATAGGAAGAGTCCTCAAAGACATCACTTGTAATTATACCAATCGAATAATTTTCTGAATTAACATCAGGTATTACCACAACGTCGTTTAAAGTAAATTCTTTAATAAAGCGTTTGATTTTATTATAAATGCCAGTTATCTCGCCTTTTTTTTTCTTCGTATCAGTAACATTTTCATTATCTGGATCTAAAGCTAAATTTTGCTTGATCATCGCTTTGACAGTGTTAATTTTGGTTGAGTTAAAGTCGCTTATCGAGATGAAATCCCATCCAATGGCTATATAATCATGCAAGACAAAATCTTGATAAAACTTGCCACTGCTAGTTCGAACAAACCAGTAATTTCTATCGCCAACTTCTTGTATATTGAATATGTCGCTTATTTTTTTTGGTGCAATCTCCATTATAGTGCCTCCCCTTAATTTGACAAAATATACCATGTTGTCTATAATAATATTAAGGGTTTGTTCTTCCGACAAATCTGTTTTTTCCTTTACAGTATTGGTAGTACTGTAAGGGATTTTTTATTCTTTTAATCTCAATTCAATTAATGCTGGTTCAATTCCGAATATTTCAGATAATTGTCCAACGGTCTTATCTTCATACTCCTCTAATTCTTTATCATCAATTAATAAGTCAACAGCAAAGCGGTTTGCTTCTCTTTCAATTTTTGATGTAAGGAGAAATGTTTTATTCCTAATAAAATAGCAATTCATTTTTCGGTGAAGAATGGCATGGCCTAGCTCATGAGCCATAACTAGCATCCTGTCCCTGTATTCAAGATTTTTGTTTATAAAAATGCATCTGTGATTTTTCATAAATAGGTAGCAGCCAGAGCATTTATCAAAGTTATCAAATATCACTTCAATGTTTAAAAATTCAGCAATTTCAAATGGGTTAGAAGTTCCAAATTTTCTTTTGTAGTAGCCAGCAATTTGTTTGATACTCTTCAATAATCCACCTACTTCTTATCTTTGTTCTTATTAGGGTTGTATTTTTCCTTGTTTATTCTTTTCAGTCTTTTTAGCATCATTTCAATGCTATCAAGAACCAATTCCACTTCGGCCTCTTCAATATCTTCACCGTCAAAGCTAGCGGGACCATCACTTTTGCTAGTTAATTTTTTTCTGATAGCTTCCATATCTTTAGCAATGTCTTTTTTGTCTCGGTCAGTTAAAGCAAATTTTTCTGCCTGATTAGATTCTTCACCGTTCATCAAATAATCCACTGTTACTCCAAGGTGGCTTGCGATTGCTAATAGTCTGTCGTCTGGAAAAGATCCTTTTTTAAGTTGACCAATGTATCCGTTTGCAAATCCTAAATCTTTTTCAAGTTTGGATATTGGTATTTTCCTCTCTTTACATATCGCTTTAACACGTTCAACGCTATTCATAGAGCAACCTCCAAAAAAATAGGTAAAAACCTAAAAATGTAGTTGACAAAATAGAGAATACCCTATATAATCGGATTAAGAATTAGGCAATTACCTAATTTAATTCGAGGATAGTCTCAAATAGTCTGTGGTGGTTTTATTTTAGATTATTCTCTAATAATTGTCAATATATTTTTAGTTTTTTATCTAAAAAGGAGGTGTTTTTTTGTTAGAAAAAATCAAGGAATGGTGTAAAGCAAATAATACTCCGGTATCAGTACTTGAAAAAATGTGCGGTTTAGGTAACGGTACTATTAGTGGTTGGGAAAAGTCAACTCCAAGAGTTGACAGCCTGATGGCTGTGTCTAAAATTACAGGATTAAGTATAGATGAGCTAATTAGGAAGTGAAATGGAAGCTGGTTTGATGGATAATTTGAAAAATAGCCGATTATTTCGGTGTATCTGTTACATATTTTTTAGGGGAATAGGGGGTAAGAAATGGGCAACGAAGAAAAAGCAATAATGGAGCGGGCAAAGCAGATATCACTAGAAAGAGAATTGAGAAAAGAAAAGCACCTCGTTATATGTAAAATAGCAGACGAGGTGTATGAAAAATGTTTACATCAGAATTTAAATTGTGAAGATGTTGAGGAGCTTTGCCGGCTTCTTCTGACAAGAGCTAAAAGATGCCCTATCTGCTAAAAATAAAATTTTTACAATAGCAATTCCATGAGAACAGAAAGGAGTGTGGGAATGGAGATTATAGGAACACCAAAAGAGATAGAAGAATTCTCCAGAAAAAGAGAAAAAATTAAGACTGTGAAAGAATCAGAAATACAAGATAGAAGTCAAAAAATAGCATTAAGAATCTTAAATGAAGAACGTGAAAGAGCTAGTGAGGCTATATCATCAGAAAAATGGAAAGTAAATATAAATCCAGATTGCTATATAGCAAAAGAAATTATATATCAAACAGCGATGCTACATAAATTGGACAGGAATATGAATATGATGGTCTCAGAATTTAATAGTTTGTATACCAAAATGCTCATGTTAAATAAGGAGATGAAAGAAATAAAAAAAGAGGCAGAGAACTGCCCCGTGAAGTAATCAATTATCAGTATTAGTTGTATTGAAAATTGAATCTTCAAATGTTTCTTTGAATTTAAGAAAGTAATGATTTACCTGTTGATAACGTTGCATGTTTGTAAACTGCTGAATAATCTCATTTGCAAAAAGATCGAACGAGGTAAATACTTCCTTCATATCGTTAGTGTAGTAGATTTCATCAAAATGTGTGAAGCACAGACATTTCGCTGCTACCATACTTGATGTTGCTTTGTTTAGATAAGCTAAAGCACCGATTTTTTTATTATCTTCTTTCTCGGAAATTAAATCGTGAGCTTGTTTAGCATCAAAGTAGGATAGTTGCACCATGTTTGATATTTCCTTTAACAAAGTTTTTAGGTTTACTACTTGATAGGTATCCATAGGCTTTCCTCCTTTCTTTATCACTTGGCATTGCAGTGCCTATAAAGAAAGCATAACACGAAATTACATAATATTCTATACACTGTCTGTTTATGACGATTGGTTGTGAGCACAAAAGGAAAAATAAAAATCTTGTAAAGATGAGAAAGGAATTTTTAATGGACAAAAAAGAATTGCTTCAAAAGTATTACGATATGGAAATGAACAATGTATTTGCTTATAGCTCAAATTATCTTATGAGTAGCCCCAAGAAGGGTTACGAAAGAGAATGGTGCGAGGCGAATGAAAGAGCAATTCTCTTGCTTGAGCTAATCAGAGAGTAGGAGGTGTAAGTATTGAAAAAGCAAAAGGTAGATAAACGACTACCAGCGTTAATAAAGGCGGCTATGTTTGAGAACGGAATTAGCCGGGATGAAATGGCGGTTTATTTACATGTTTCGGTTTCAACGTATAACCGCCGAATGAATCATTATCCAGAGGAATTTACAGTTAATAATTTGCGGGTGTTTAAGGATAAGTTAAAGCTTGATCCTCACGTACTGGCAGAGGCGATGTTGTAAAAAGTTGATTTCTTATGACATATAGAAAGGATGAAATTATGAAAGCTACAGGAATTACAAGAAAAGTGGACGAGCTTGGGAGGATTGTTTTGCCTATAGAGCTTAGAAGAAATTTGGGAATTGGCATTGGAGATACTTTAGAAATTTTTACAGAAGATGATACCATCATACTGAAGCGGTATGACGCTGTTGATGATTTGCTTACTATGGCTAGCCGCCTGAAGGATAGAGTAGTTTTTGAGGATTGCGGCAAAATGAAACCTATTTTACTTAAGAAAATAGAAGAGATAGAAAAAATCATGAAGTCTGGAAAAGAAAAAAAATAAGGAGGAAATACATATGCCAGCAAAAGAGTTTGAAATTTCAAAAACATTCGGGGTTATTTCAGAGGGAGATTTTCAAAAAGAGGTTAATCTAATTAGCTGGAACGGCAGAAAAGAGAAGATTGACATTCGTGGGTGGAATGATACCCATACAAAATGCGGTAAGGGTATTGTCTTAACTACAAATGAGGCAAAAGCTCTCAGAGAAATATTAAATTGTATGGAGCTATAAGGAGGCGGGGACTATGGCAAGATCAGAAGTAAGCCAACCGCCTAAAGCTTCGGTTTTTGACAATATGACTCGTGCCAAGGCAGAGGCTTATGGATTAAAGATTGGTGCAAAAGTAAGACAGTACAAAGTCAGTCAAGACGTGCAGAACAAAGGGAAATATAAAATGCGGGAAGGTACCGTGGTGCAATTATTAAATCATGGTTTCGTGGTTCAGCTTCCTACCCATAAAACGTTCTTTCGGTATAACCTTCTGCGGAGACGAGAGCAGGGGGAGCGGGTTGAAATCTGTAAGGTATGAGTATCCTAAGAAAGGAGGAAAGGCAATGGGACCAAGGGAGGTATTAGAAGTAGAGAGGATATTTGATTTAAGACAACGTAAGCAAAAGCGTATAAAGAAATTACAAAAGCGTAGGCGTAGTAAGTGCATTCTATCGGAACTACTCAAAAGTATTTTTATTTTGATTGTAGCAGTAATCTCAGCAACATTTTTTGAATCCCTTTCAAAATCGGCACCGGAAAAAGCCCTCCTAATTTTTGAGTGCTGTGCTATTGTACTGGTTATTGTTTTGGTTGGGCTTTGGCTGGACAAGCCATGGAGGAGATAATGAGGAATTTATGCAATAAAAAAGGCACTGGGAAACCCAGCACCAACGACAAATTTATTATAGCATAAATTCATTTTTCAAACAAGAGATTTTAATATTCAATACATAGGAGGTTTATATGAGTAAATTTAGTGTTTGCCCCATTTGTGGAGCGTCCTTAGACCATGGGGAAACCTGTGATTGTAATGGTGATTATAATAAGGAAGAAACACAGAATGTTTGTGTTATGGAAGAACAAAAAGAATAGGTAAAAAATGTGCCCCTCTCTTGCAGTGTCAAGGGTGGGGCAAGGTTTTAAATAAAATAGCGAGATGGGTTTGTGAGGTGAAAATATGAAGTTTTCTAAAATTACATCACTGGCAAAAAGAAATAAGACGGCGGTATTGATGAAGGATGATGATGGTCAACAATGGTTGAGTATCGGCAGCGCTGTCTATCGGTTGGAAAACATGCCTGTATTGGATGAGAATACCGTTTTAACAGTAATGGGGATATCGGATGATAAAAGGCAAAAGTGGCTTGCAAGGTGTGAAGAGGAATCTTCACGGATACTGAAAAATGATTTACCTGATGAGGTGGAGGTAACCGCAGAGGATGCAGGGATTACCGTCATTTATGGGGGAAGTTTGCTCACGCCAATATACACATTTGATGGTGTTATTTGGATTAATACAGAACTAATGGCGCCGACCGTGAAAAAGGAAGTTGGTTACATACGATATTTTATTAGAAAAAGTGGCGGTGCAAGAGCCATTGCAGTGAAAGATGGGATGGTGCTGTCTGCTGTAATTATGGAGTATAGGCAAGGGGGAACTGACCTTTATGAAGCCTTAGATACATTAGCCGACCGATGCAGAGCTGAGGCAAGGCGTGACGCTGCAGAAAAATGAAGCGGGACAAATAGGTAAATTGAATAAAGAAAATGCCCCTCTCCTATAGGCGTAGGAAGAGGGGCGGGGCTTTTGATAAACCCAAGATATAGTACTTATATTATACAACATAGTACTTTGTTTCACAAGTGTTTTGGGTTGCTTTCCATGAAAAAGCCTGTTTCTAAAACCTAGGACTTTAGGGGCAGAGTTGCCCTTTAACTCCTCGATAATAAGATTAACATTAGGGCTATGGTTATTTATAGAAAGGGGTAAAGCAATGCCAAGATATAGAAAACATATATGGGCAGGAGACGTATATGAGTGTGAGGAGTATTACTCCCCAAGAGCCATTGGAAAAAAATATAACAGAGGACAAAATGAACTACTGACTTCGGAAGAACAGAAAGAACGAAATTTGAAATTAGCTAGAAGGAAATTATCCAGATTGATAAATGCGAATTTCAGGCTGGGGGATTTGTTTATTACTCTTACATATCGTAAACGATTATCCAGAGAAGAAATCAAAAGGGAGCTGCGGAACTTTTTGAGCCGCTTGAGACGGTGGAGAAAGAAAAAAGGTCTTTCGTCTGTGAAATACATCGTTGTGACAGAATCGGAAAGTGGTCGTGAGCATCATCATCTTTTGGTAAATGCCATGGATATTACCCTTAAGGAATTAACGGAGCTGTGGGGAAACGGAAGAGTTATGATTTCCCAATTAGAGCCAGGCGGAGATTATACAGGTCTGGCCAGATACATAACCAAGGAAAATATAAAAGAGTATGAAAAAAGATGGACCACAAGTAGAAACTTGGTACAACCAAAAGTTGTTGTAAAAAAAATAAATTCAGCTAACCCGAAAAAGAAGCCCAAACCTCCCAAGGGGTATCTGGTTGTGGAAAGCAGTGAATACTTTTCAGAGGAAATTGGCCCTATAAGATATTTAAAAGCGATTAGATTAGGCGGTGATGATTATGGAACGGGAAAAGAGAAAACCGAATTGTGAGAAATGCTTGTGTCGGAGGTGTTTCAGTAGCGAAGATGGTACTTGCATGAATTGTGAAAGGTGCAAGGAAAACGGAGGTACCAATAAGGTTTGGTGTTTGATGGATTGTGATTTTATTGGGAGGGAGTAAACGGAATTAGCATATAACTTAGTTTCAAGTCCAAGGAAAAGAGGGATTAGTTTGGATGAAGCCAAAAGAACGATGCAAGAATTAAAACAAATGCAATCCCTCCCAATGCATTTAAAACTGGGAATGACACGCCAGAGAATTAGAGAATGGGTAGACGGTTATGGACCAAACGGTGTATATATTTCATTTTCAGGTGGAAAAGACAGCACAGTCTTATTACATATAGTCAGAGAAATGTATCCGGATATTGAAGCGGTTTTCGTAAATACCGGACTAGAATATCCGGAAATAAAAGAGTTTGTAAAAGCTTTCGATAATGTAACAATTTTAAGGCCTGATATGAGTTTTAGGCAGGTCATTGAAAAGTACGGTTACCCTGTGATCAGCAAAGAAGTATCAAAGTGTGTTTACTATGCACGCAGAACAAATGATCCTGAAAATGTTTATGTGAAAAAACTTTGTGGTGAACTGGAATTTGAGGGCAAGAAATCACAATACAATCAAAGCAAGTGGTACTTTTTATTGGATGCACCGTTTGGTGTAAGTAATCTGTGTTGTGATGTTATGAAGAAAAGGCCGCTACATAAATTTTATAGAAAAACTGGTAAGGTGCCAATCACAGGGCAAATGGCAGATGAAAGTAAGTTAAGAACGCAAAAGTGGATTAATGGCGGCTGTAATTTGTATGATTCAAAATTTCCTATCAGTAACCCAATGTCATTATGGGTTGAGAATGATGTGCTTGAATACATAGTGAAAAATGATATCCAAATTTCATCTGTATATGGGGAAGTGATTCCCGATTGTGAAATGGATGGACAAATGTGGTTGGATGGATATGTTCCGCCAAAGTATCGTACAACAGGAGTTAGTCGTACAGGATGCATGTTCTGTATGTTTGGTGACCACTTGGAGCAAGAACCTAACCGCTTTCAAAGAATGAAAATAACCCATCCGCCTGTTTATCGTTATTGTTTAAAATCTTGGAATGAAGGTGGGTTGGGAATGAAACCAGTGTTGGACTATGTAGGAATCAAATACTAGATATGAGAAAGGTGGGATAAGTAATGGCTTACAATCAGCAAGCTGCGAAGCGGCAACACCAAAACGCAACGAATAATGCTCTAGGGCATTTATTTGAAATTGCAATTCTGGCGGGGTGCAATACATACAGAGAAAACGGTCGGGCAGATATTAATAAAACACCTGAACCTTTTCGGGTTTTGAATAAAAGCAATGATGGAATGTTTATGGGGAGGTTTACAGCTCATGCCCAACCAGATTTTCAAGGAACCCTTGACAATGGACGGTCTATCGTATTTGAAGCAAAGACCACAACTTCCGACCGGATGAATCGAGACGTGCTAACGACAGACCAACAAAAGGCTTTAGAAAGCCATATGAATTTGGGTGCAGTAGCGGCAGTATGCGTTGGGCTTGAAGATGAGTTTTTCTTCATCCCTTGGAAGATCTGGCGGGATATGAAAGAGAATTATGGACGTAAGTATATTACTGCAAATGATGTTGAGGAATACCAGGTTAAGTTTAATGGATCTGTTTTGTTTTTGGATTATTGCAATAAGTTGCAAGAAGGGTGAGAATCAAGACGAGATAACTTTAAAAGGGGGTGCAGAATGAAAGCAACAGTGAAAAACAAAAAGTATAGAGCTTGCCAAATATTTAATTGCGACCATATGCGGGGAAATATCTGCTGTACGGATTGCATTAACAAAGCGAAATGTAAAAACCATTGCTTAAACAATCCACAGCGATGTGGACAAGTTAAAGGAGAGGTGGTGGACGATGAAGAAAGATAGAGATTTAAAAATGCAAAATTATAATATTTCTACTTACCGCTATCGGGAGTTAAAATATTTTTGCAAGCAATATCGGGAAAAGCAGTCTCAGTTACGTTCTATTACAGAGCTTTCTTCACCGGGCTTTGACAGTAATGGAGGAGGAAACAAAATATCTGACAGGACGGGGAATACAGCACTTAGGCGGCTGCAACTTGAAAAGGAGTTAGAGATCATAGAACAGTCGGCAATGGAAGCGGGGAGTGAGTTTTATCCGTACATACTAAGTAATGTGGTGGATGGGGTGAGGTATGAACATTTGGAAGTACCAATGAGCAGAAGAGCTTTTTTCAGAATGAAATTAAAATTCTTTGGGATTTTATCCACAAAAAAATAAAGTTGGCACCAAATGTATTTACTTCTGAGTTATTATGGTAGCATACATATTTGGCCAATACTTACTAGGTTGTCCGGACATTTCTTGTTTTAATTGTAAAAATATGGTATAATAATATGCGATTATAAAGGAGTGGGGATATGCTAGAAAAGGTCTTATGGTTAAATTTTGTTAAAAGGGTAGGTACAAAGAAATGAAATATCAAACAAAGAAAATTATTTTTTAAATAGTATATATAATTTTATATACAAAAAGTACTATTTGATAACATGACTGAAATATTGCTTATAACTTCTTTTTTGTTTTCTGCTCTAGCAATGTTATTGTTAAAAAAATAAATTGAAACCACTTCGATAACTGGTTTATGCCGTTACAATGGTCGAAGAATGGCATCACGTTTTGTGTGAAGTGTGTTTAACTGGGGGTAGGGTCATGCATGCTGAAGAGGTCGTATGGTAGAGCAGTTATTATGTTGTATTTGTTATCTATTGTTATTTTCTCTATTGCATATTTTAGCGATAGAAGCAGCTGGATACATGGATACACTGGTTATATGATAGGATACGGTTTTCAAGGTGTTGCAATATTTATCAGAGATAAGTATTTAAAATGTCCACATTGCGGATATAGTGGTGTTCCACTACAATGGTCGAAGAATGATACCAAGTATTGTAAAAAGTGTGGGAAACCATTTGAGTATGATAGATAGATATGTGATTCAGGATAACTGGGAGTGGGGACGTGCTAAAAAGGTCGTATGCTAGAGTATATATCGTGATGAGTTCTATAGCTTTTGTTATGTTTATAATTATTTCTTTTATGCATCGTGGATCTACATTATGGGAAATTCTTTTATGGACAGATTGTGGACTTTGGGGTGTTTCGTTTATCATTAAGCTTAAGTACCTTAGATGCCCGTATTGTAAAAAGTTAACAGTTGTGCCGCAGTGGTCAAAGAATGGAACGCGGAAGTGCAGTAATTGTTATAAGGTATTTGAATACGACAAATAGATATATGATTAAAGAAACCTGGGGGATGGAAATGTGCTGAAAAGACCATATGCAAGAGCATATATTGTGTTGTACTATTTAGTTATTGTTATTTTTTGCATTACTTTTTTTATTGAAGGGCAATCTGTATTACGAGAAATTCTCTCGTGGACGTTGCCGGTTCTTTGGATTGCTGTGCTTATTATTAGACTTAAATATCTTAGATGCCCATATTGTAGAAAGTTAACTGTTGAGCCGCAGTGGTCAGAGAGTGGAACACAGGAATGCATTAATTGTGGAAAAGTGTTTGAGTATGATAAATAGATATGTGAATGTTTGGGGCAGTCCTTAATCAATTTAAGTTAGGGGGAATCTTATGCTAAGTAGAAATAAAGCTAGAATGTGTATTGTTGTTGATATCTTGGCTGTTTTTTGTTTGATAATTCCACGTGTTTTGTATGCTGGTTCACCAGAAATTTATTTGTTCTGGGCTTATACGGCAGTGGGGCTTACGGTTATTATATTAATTATTAGTTTAATTTATCAAAGATGTCCCAATTGTGGAAAAGGTACTGCACCACTCCAATGGTGGAAGAACGGAACCAAGCATTGCAAAAAGTGTGGCAAACCATTTGTGTATGATAAATAGATATTTGATTAAGGATACCTATGGGTGTCCTTTTTTATTGCAAGAAAGAGGGGAAGCAATGAAGAGGTTGACTGAATTAATTGCGTTGATTCGAAGCGGCGATGTACATAAGTTTTATACTTCGCCCGAATGGAGAAGAAAAAGGCGGGAGATCTTTGAACGAGACCATTTTGAATGCCAAGTATGCAAAAATAAATATAAGAGATACACGAAGGCAACAACAGTACATCATGTGAAAGAGTTGAGGCAGTTTCCTTTGCTATGCTTAAGCAGTTATTACACAAATGAAAGTGGGAGGAAAGAACGAAACCTTATCAGCGTGTGCAAGTATTGCCATGAAACAGAATGCCATCCGGAGCGGATGGGAAAGTACGAAAAAAAGAAGCCGTTGACCGAGGAAAAATGGTGATACCCCCGGTCGAAAAAAACGCAGTTTAAGATTTTCGTTGTTACTCAGGTGGGTCGAGACAATTCAGAAATATTCATTTCACACGTGAGGGGGGTGGGGGTATGAAGCAAATTACAAGAAAAGGACTGGAAAAAGATCTGGTCGACCAGCTAGAGCGGAATGGCTCGTTAGGCAAATATTATCTTGATTTAGTGCGGGATTATCTAGAATTGTGGGATACAAAAAATGCATTGTTAGCAGATATAAAAGGCAGAGGTGTAACGGTAAAATATAATAATGGAGGAGGCCAAGCGGGCATAAAAAAGAACGAAAGTGTGGAACAATTATTGAAAGTTAATAAACAAATGCTATGTATTTTGGATTATTTAGCGCTAAAACCATCTTGTCAGGTGGGTGATGATACTGATGAAGAGATGTAGAAAAAAATCCTATCACCCCTATATTGATGATTACATTGACGGTGTGTACAGCGGTGAAATTATTGTCGGGGATGAAATATTTATGGCCCTGGGCATTGTTGAAGAAGGGTTAAATAAACCCAATGTGTTTATTGACGTGGACAAGATAAACAAGGCTGTAGAATTAACAGAAAAATATTTTGAGTTACAGCTCTTTGATTGGGAGCTTTTTTTATTTGCATTGATTCACTGCTATAATTTGGACAATGACACTGTTGTTTTTGATGAATATATCATCATGATGGGCAGAGGAAACGGTAAAAATGGATTTATTTCTCCAGTGAGCTGGTACCTAAGCACCCACTATCATGGTGTAAAAGGATACAACATAGAAATCATAGCAAATTCAGAGGACCAAGCAGAAACTTCTTTCAATGATATTTATGATGTGTTGGAGCGGCATTGGAAAAAGCTTAAAAAGTTTTTTTACAAAAGCAAAGAACTAATCAGGAATTTAAAGACTGGCTCCGTGATCAAATATCATACCTCCAATGCCAGGACAAAAGATGGTAAACGTTCTGCGTGCCTGATTTTTGATGAGATCCACGAGTACATGAGTTATGAGATTATCAACGTTTTTACCAGTGGTTTTGGTAAGCGCAAACATTCTCGTATTTTTAAAATCACAACAAACGGTCATGTGAGGGAGGGGGTTTTGGATAATGAATTGAGAGTATGTTATGACATTTTGAATGGTGTAATACAGAATTCCAAAACCCTTCCTTTGCTTTATAAAATTAATGATGAAAAAGAAATATACAATCCGAAAATGTGGCACAAAGCAAATCCTTCTTTGAAATATTTGCCTATTTTGCAAGACACCATGGAAAAAGAGTTTGGGAAGATGAAATATTCCGAAGAAATCAAGACGGAGTTTTATACAAAAAGAATGAATTTCCCCAGATCCAATCGGGAGTTGGCAGTAACAGACTTTGAGGAAAATGTTATTCCAACCAATAGGCCGTTGCCGGATATGTCCGGTTGGAGCTGTACTGTTGGGATTGACTATGCTGCCATTAACGACTTGGCAAGTGTAAATTTTCATTTCACGAAAGGCGAGGAAAGGTATGATATCAATCATTCATGGTTGTGTTTAAATTCCAAAGATTTAGACAGGATTCAGGCACCATGGAAGGCCTGGGCAGATGAGGAACTTTTGACACTTGTGGATGATGTTACCATTCACCCAAGGCTATTATGTGATTATATCGCAACAATGGCGCAGAAATATAATATCAAGCTGATCTTATTGGATAACAACAAATATGCTCTTGTAGCAAGCGAATTAAGAAAAATTGGGTTTGATGCAAAAGAGTATAAAAATGTTAAATTGGTAAGGCCGAATGATATATACAAGGTGCAGAAGGTCATAGATGATGTTTTTATCCGTCATTTGTTTACCTGGGGTGACAACCCTCCATTGCGGTGGGCGGTAAATAACACAAAATTAATATCAGCAGGAAAAAGCAAAGGAGAAGAAACGGGAAATTTCTATTATGGAAAAATTGAACCGAAAAGCAGAAAAACGGATCCATTTATGGCTGTAGTGCACTCCATGATTGGGGAAGAAGAACTGGAAGAGGCTGCTTGCAGCTTTGATGATATACCAGTCATTACTTGTTAAGGGGGTGATAAGTTGGGCTTTTTAGAATGGCTAAGTAGTAAAGTGGGTGGGGGAAAAAGTGTTTCTATTTCCGGTGATGAAATAGACGATATTTTGCAAGAGTATACCTCCACTATTTGCATCAGGGAAGCGGCGTTTTGGACGGCTGCCAATATTCTGGCCAATGCCTTAAGCAAGTGCGAGTTTAAAACCTATGTGAAGGGGGAAGAAAAAAAGGGCAGTGAGTATTATTTGTGGAATTACGAACCAAATAAGAATCAAAATTCAAGCGTATTTTTACACAAATTAATTGCAAAACTGTGCAGAGATAATGAGTGTCTTGTAATTTGTATAGGGGAACAATTGCTGGTTGCGGATAGTTACACAAAAAATGAAAAGGTTTTATTTGAAAATACGTTCACGGAGGTAACTGTGGGCGATTTTTCATTTCAAAAGACTTTTTATCAGTCAGACGTTTTGTTTTTTGAATTAAATAATAAAAACATGCGGCAGGTGGTTAATGATTTATATGGCGAGTATGAAAAACTGATTCAGTACAGCATAAGTGCCTATCAAAAATCAAGGGGAAGAAAATTCCTATTTGAGTATGATACGTTGCCCGTTGCCGGAAGTGAAGAAAGAAAGAATTTTGATGATTTGATAAAGAATAAGTTTAAAAAATTTATTGAATCGGATAATGCGGTTCTACCCTTGGGCAAAGGTCAAAAAGTGGATGAAACCGCTCAAAAAACCTATGCGGCTGAAACCACTAGGGATATCAGAGCAATGATTGATGATATTTCTGATTTTACTGCCAAGGGCTTTGGTATTCATCCATCTCTTTTGCGTGGGGATGTGCAAGGTACCAAGGATGCACTAGACTTCACACTAACATTTGCTGTGGATCCTTTGGTGGATATGATACAGGAGGAAATCATTCGCAAGCGTTATGGGTTTAAAGCATTTTCGGAAGGGACGTATCTGAAAATTGATACACGTGTCATTAAGCATATTGATTTGTTTAGTATTTCTACGTCCATTGATAAATTAATTGGCTCGGGTGTTTTCTGCGTGAATGATATTTTGCAATTATGCGGTGAAAATCCCATAGATGAACCTTGGGCAAAACAGCACTTCATTACAAAAAATTATGAGTTGGTAGAGGATGCCTTGCGGGCAATGAAGGGAGGTGAGAAAAATGAGGACAATTTGGAAACTTGAACAATCTGTATCGCCGGATACTCTGGAAATGTATATCTATGAAAGCATTAGGCCTGATAGTTATGACTGGTGGAATGACGAGGTGATTACAAGCGAAACATCGGCAAATCATTTCAGGGAAGAACTTGCAAAATACCCAAATGCAAAGTTTATCAATCTATATGTCAATAGTTATGGCGGAGATGTGAAAGAGGCTATGGGTATTCATAGCCAATTAAAAAGACATCAAGCCTGTGTTACCGGTTATGTGGACGGGTTTGCAGCTTCGGCGGCATCCTACATATTAACGGCCTGTGACAAAGTAGTAATGGCCAGCCCCACCATGCAAATGTTGCACGATATGTGGAATATGTCTATAGGCAATGCCAGAGAACATCGTAAAAATGCCGAGGATTTAGACGCTATCATGAAAGGCAATCGTCAAGCTTACTTGGATAAGTCTAACGGTAAATTAAACGAGGAGCAGCTTATAGAAATTATGGCGGCTGAAACGTGGTTGACTGCCACCCAGTGCTTTGAGTATGGTCTATGTGATGAAATCGGGGAGCGGCAAGTGGATATGGCAAAAGCGGCGGAAGCACTGAAAGAGAGTCATGAGGCATTGCAACGAAAAAACTTGGAGCTGGTTGCAAAATTAAAGCAGTTGGCCACACCACCCAAGGAACCAACCCCACAGCCTCCGGCGGAACCACAACAGAATAGATTACAAAAGTTTATGACATCCGTAAAAGGATGTTAATTTTATTTCTAGAGAGGAAGAGATTACATGAAAAAAATGAAAATGAAAATGGATTTACAGTTTTTTGCTATGAAAAGTCTTGATCTAATTCAGGAGGAAAGGAACGTCATTTTGCAAAGAATGAACTCGGCAATTACAGAGGATAACCCTGAGCAGTTTAACCAAGCCTTTAAGGACTTGGCCAACAATGTTCAGGAAGCGGTTATGCAGGAATATGAGCAAGCGGTGCAGGGTGCAGATTCGTGTATTTTAGCCCAAAGGGGTGTAAGACAGCTTACCAGTCAAGAAAATGTATACTATCAAAAGGTCATTGATGCTATGAAGTCCGTGGATCCAAAGCAAGCAATTACTTTGATTGATGATGTGATGCCCACCACTGTTATTGATGAAATCTTTACATATTTGCAGGAGAATCATCCCTTGTTGAATGAGGTGGATTTTCAGAACACGGGAGCGGTTACAAAGTGGCTTCTTTCTGCCACATCCGGCACCGCAGGGTGGGGTGAATTGTGTGGAGAAATTGTGGATGAATTGTCTGCAACCTTCTCTATTTTGGAATTGGGCAGCACAAAACTTTCTGCGTATATTCCCGTATGCAATGCCATGCTCGATTTAGGTCCCGCATGGTTGGATCGTTATGTGAGAACAGTTCTGGCCGAGGCCATCGCCGTTGGTTTGGAAACTGCTATCGTGGATGGGGATGGGAATGAAAAACCCTTGGGCATGACAAGGGCATTAAGCGGTGCAGTGGATGGTGTGCACCCCCATAAAACAGCGGTGGCAATTACAAAGTTGGATGCACCTACCTATGGTGGTTTGCTGGATACGTTATCCAAGGCACCAAATAATAAAAGACGTCCCATTCCCTCTGTACTTTTGGTGGTAAATCCTACAGACTATTTCACAAAAGTTTTCCCTGCTACTACGGTAAGAGCAACAGATGGGACTTTTAGAAGTGATGTATTTCCTTATCCAACAAAAACAATTCAGTCTACAGCGGTGCCTGTGGGGCGGGCGGTGATTGGCTTGGGTAAGCAATACTTCATGGGTCTAGGAACAGGGAAAGGGGGAAAGATTGAGCATTCCGACCATGCAATGTTTAAAGAAGATAAAAGATTATACCGTGCAAAACTGTATGGCAATGGTAGGCCAAAAGACGAAAACGCCTTTGTTTATCTGAATATTGAAGATTTAGAAAACTACGTGCTGGAGGTAAAGGTAACCAGTACATCGGAGCTTAGACAGACAAATGAGGTAATCACTAACGGTGAGGGTGGTACTTCCCAAGGTGAAGGTGAACCTGAAAACCCTTAATGGCGACGCTTAGCACATCCACCCGCAATACCGAGGGTATGAACAAAACGGAACTGTTGGAATATGCGGAATCCCTCGGTATTACCGGGCTAAGTAGTCGCAATTTAAAAGGAGATATTTTGGCAGCCATAGAGGCGGTGACAGGATGATGGAAGAATTATTAGAGGCTGTGAAAAATTATCTTGATATTACATGGGATGATGCTGATACCAATAAAAAAATAAAAGGTATCGTAACACGAGGCATGGAGTATCTGAATCATGCAGCGGGTGGGAAACAAGATTATGAAAAGGAGGGGCAAGCCAGAGCCCTCCTTTTTGAGTATGCTATGTATGTTAATAGCGGTGCCTTAAATGAGTTCCAACAGAATTACCTTCATGAATTGATGATGCTGCAAATCCATCAGGAGGTGAAGAATTATGAAGCAGAAAAAAATGCAGATGTACAATGATGGTGTGATCACAATATACACAGTAGGAAATATCGCAGAACCGGGTAATATGCCCAAAGAGGGTATTGTGGAAAAAGTGCGTCTAAGATTTCGGCGGCGGACTATAGGCCACACACGGTTTCATGAATCTTTGCAGCAGAATATTAAGATAGATGAAATTGTGAGATGCCCTTATCGGACTGAGGTAAGTGCTCAAGATAAAGCGGTTTTTCTGGGTAGCAAAGAGAAATATGAAGTAAAAAAGGTTGTTTACATAGAAAATACCAAACCTAAGGAAATGGAATTATTACTGGAAAGGGTGGAGAGCAACTATGACAATGATTGAGTTGAGGGATACTCTGCTTACCATTACTGAAAGTATTTTTCACTACAAACCCCTAAAGCCCGGCAATAAATATATTGTTTGGAGCGAAATCAGCCAAAGTGGCGCAAGACACGCTGATAATAAGACCACGCATCAGGCTATCCGCTGTGCAGTACATTTCTTCACCAAGGATGAATTTGATCATGATTTCTTCAGGATCCAAAGAAAGTTCGATGATGCAGAAATTTCATGGAGGTTAAATTCTGTGCAGTATGAAGAGGATACTGGGTTTATTCACTATGAGTGGTATGTGGATGTAGATTATGAGTGGGGTGAGGATGATGGCCAAGATTGCTTTTAAGGGCACGAATGAATTTATGTTAATGCTATCCAGAATGGAAGCAAATACGCAAGCAATTGCTGAAAAGGCTGTTTATGAAGCGGCAGGATTGGTAGCGGATGAAATCAGAAATAATCTAGAAGCTCTGCCGGAGGATAAATTCAGAATGTTGGGAGCAGGGGAGCAATTTATGGGTGTGCCAAGGGTTCAAAAACAGGACTTATTGGATTCCTTGGGAATAGCACCCATTGGAGAAGAAAGTCCAGGAATCTACGGTACAAAAATTGGATTTGATGGTTATGGCAGTTATCCAACGCAAAAATATCCCAACGGACTTCCCAACCAACTTTTGGCACGTTCCATAGAGAGTGGATCCAGCGTAAGGAACGCAACACCCTTTGTGGAGCCGGCTGTCCAGGGGAAGAAAAATGAAGCAATTCGCAAGATGCAAGAAGTGATTGAGCGAGAGTGTAAAAAAGTATAAAGGAGTGTTGAAATTATGGCAAAGATTGGTTTGAGTTATCCCTATGTTGCAAAATATAATGCCACAGAGGATGGGGTTGTTACATATACCCAAGGACAAGTATTGGCAAAGGCGGTTGAAATGTCCACTTCCATTGAAGCGGGAAAGGATAATAATCTTTATGCTGATAATGGCGTTGCTGAAACAGACAGCACCTTTGGTGGTGGAGAGTTATCCGTGACAACGGATGATTTAATGCAAGAATCGAGTGCATTAATTATGGGTATTACACCAAAAAAACTCGCAATTGGTGAGGAAACCGTTAATGAATTGATCTATGATGATAATATGAATCCCCCCTACTTAGGGTTTGGGTTTATTATCAAAAAGAAGAAAGATGGTGCTCCAAAATGGCGAGCACTGGTGTTTACAAAGATTAAATTTTCTATCTTTGATGAGGCTGCTACTACACAAGGAGGTACCATTGAATGGCAAACCTCTGAAATTGCCGCAACGATTATGCGTGACGAAAGTGCAAATCATGCATGGAAGAGGGAAGCAACTTTTGACACAGAGGGTGAGGCTAGAGCCTATATTAAGGCTATCCTTGGTGAGAAATCTGCATAAGGGGAGGTATTTAGATGAAAAATGAAAGCGTTAGAATGATTGAGCGGGAGGTGGGGGGTAAAACCTACCCCCTTGCTTTTTCCCTGCAAGCTTATGCAGAGTGCCATGCAAAGTTTGGAGAACTGAAACATACAACTACTGCCATGGATATGGATATAACGCCGGATGCAATCCATAACATTATGTGGTTATTTTTCCTACTCAATGAATGGGGAGTCAAGTATAAACGCCTATTGTTTGGGGAAGAAGGGAATTTGTTGTCACGAGAGGTGGCGGAGGCTTCCATGGGGCCTTATGAATGTACGGAGATGAAAATTGCGGTTATGGAGGCAATTGCGATTGGTTTAAAAAGAGAGGTAGAAGTAGAGGCAGATACAAAAAACGCAGAAACCACGCAGACGAATTAACGCTTGCGTGGTTTCTCTATTACGGCAGGTTTTTTAATATGCAGACTTATGAAGTAATGGCTACGCCTATCGGACTTTTGAGTGATTTGATTGCTTGTCATCAAATCAGCCAAGGCGCAAAAATGAAAGAGATTGTCACGGATGATGATTTGATTCCGGATTTGTTATAATCTTTCAAAGTGGATATTCATAAGTTGAATGGTTTTGAAAAATATGGTAAAATGAAGAAATGGAAACCGTGTTGGGTAGTTGACCTCCAATTTTAACTAAGGATTGGGGGTGGTGCTATGGGTACATATGAAGTATTTATGATAATGCTTACATTTGGCTTATTTTTGATAGCACTTCTCTCTTACATAGATAAGAGAAAATAAAAAAGCTACCCACATAACTTTGGCCGGTTAGGGTAGCTTTGCTCTACTGAGGTCAACCACCTAGTGGCGGTTTCCTACTTAGTTCTATTATAGCATATGATTTAGATTTGTAAAGCATCCTTAAAGGGTGCTTTTTTCATGTTTATTTTTAGGAGGTGAATTTATGTCTTATGATATTGGCCCTCGTATATCAATTGCGGGTGAAGCTGAATTTCGGGAATCTGTTAAGAAAATTAATAGCGAAATGAAAGCACTGAATGCCGAAATGAAAAGTGTGACTTCGGCTTATGATGAAAATGACAAGAGCGCAAGTAAGCTAAAAGACCAATCTATGGTTTTAACAAAACAGATTGAGAATCAAAAAGGAAAGATGTCTCTCCTTACCCAGCAATATGAGAAGCAAAAGGCAAAGTTAGATGTGTTAGAAAAAGCACTAAAAGATGCCAATGCTCGATTTGGAGAGGGATCCAAGGAAGCCACTAAGGCGCAGGTGGCGTACAATAAGCAAGCCAATACTTTAAATGCTATCTCTGCCAACATTCACACGGTTACAAGCAATTTGAATAGAATGAATGCAGAAATGGGAAATATTAAATCTGCTAGGCTTCAACAATTAGCAGATGATGCAAAAGACGCTGGTGAACATTTAGAAAGTGCAGGAAGAAAAATGACGGTACTTTCTGCAGCGATTACAGCGGGTGCGGCATACTCTGCTAAAGCCTTAATTGACTATGAAAGCGCATTTGCCGGAGTAGAAAAAACGGTAGACGGAACCGTGGAAGAGTTGGGAAAGATTTCTGATGGAATCAGAGTAATGTCAAAGGATATCCCTGCTACTGCAAATGACATCGCCAGCGTAGCGGAACAGGCTGGACAGCTTGGTATTGAAAAAGAAAATGTACTATCTTTTACAAAAGTAATGATTGACTTAGGTGAGAGTACAAACTTATCTGCAAATCAAGCGGCGGATAGCTTGGCCAGATTGGCGAATATTACAGGGCTTGATCCTGCCAATTATGAGCGGTTAGGGTCTACCATCGTTGAGCTGGGAAACAATGCCGCTACCACTGAATCAGAAATTGTGGAAATGTCCTCGAGGTTGGCGGCGGCGGGGGATTTGGTTGGATTCACAGAACCACAGATATTGGCTATTGCTACGACAATCTCTTCCCTTGGCATTGAAGCGGAAGCCGGAGGCAGTGCCATTTCTAAGTTGGTAAAGCAGTTTGAAGTTATGGTCGCAACAGGTTCTGAAGGATTAGGGGATTTTGCTAAGGTTGCAAATTTAACGGCGGAGCAGTTTTCTGCAATATGGAAACATGATCCCTCGAAGGCATTGGCGGCGTTTATCGATGGATTAGGACAGATTAAGCGTTCCGGTGGCAGTGTTGTTGCAACCCTAGATGATTTGGGCATTACAGAAATTCGTCTGTCTAATGCGGTGGCGGCAATGGCCACATCCAACGGACTTTTAACAAAAAATCTGGATATGGCAAATCAGGCGTGGATTGATAATACCGCTCTGGCTACAGAAGCAGAAAAACGCTATGCGACCACAGCCAGTCAGATTCAAATTGCAAAGAATACCTTAAATGATATTGCTATTACCATGGGTAGTGAGTTCTTACCAATGGTGAATAACGCAATAGAGGGCGTTGAAAATTTGGGTAAATGGTTCTCTAACCTGAATGAAACGGAAAAAGAAAACATTATCAAGATATTAGCCATTACTGCAGCCATTGGCCCTATGATGACTTTAACCGGAAAAGCGGCAATTGGGATTAGCGCTTTATCCACTGCGGTTTCTGCCTATCGAACAGCAACAGCGGCAGGAACTGCGGCAACGGTTGCATTTACCACAGCATTAAACATAACCCCCATTGGTTTGGCTGCCACCGCCATTGCAGCCTTGGCCAGTGTGATTGCGGGATCCTTTATTGCAAATATGCTGACAGGTAAGGAAGCGGCGGAGGAATTCAAAGACAGTGTTACTGCTATCGGTGAAGAATACAGCGAAACCATGAAAACCATTCAAGGGGATTCAGAGAATCGCATGTATGATTTGACCACGGCGGAAAGCGCCATTGCCAGATTTCAGGAGCTAAATGCTATCACCGAGAAAACCGCAGGGCAACAGGCGGAACTGGCAACCAGGGCGGAAGAAATCAATACTTTGTTGGGGGAACAGGTCTTAATTCTTGACAGTGAAAGTGGTAGTTATATTGTCCTTGCTGATAATATGGAGGCCTACATAGAAAAGTTACGGCAAGAGGAGGAAATGAAACGCCTGATTGCCGAACAGCAAGCGGAACAAAAAAAGATTCAGGATACAAAGGCAATGATTGAAGAAGCGGACGCCCTGATTGCGGCAAATGCCAAAGAGATTGCTTCATTGCGTGAGGTTGGGGATAGCACCTATGCTTTGGAACAAAAGAATCTGGAGCTTCGAAATTCTAAGATTGCCTTAAGCAAAGAAATAGAATCTTCTCAAGGTAAATATGACGCCTTGCAACGGCAGATTGATAAAACAGGGGAAGCCATTAGCGCAGTTGCTGCGCAAGCACAAAACAATAAAGTTGCCTTTGAACAATTAAGCAATGCCACCAATGCAGTAAATGCAAGCGTAGATTTGGCAACCAATGCCCTAAAAGAACAGGCAGAAGCAGGAGAAATCTCCCATGCAACAGCGGCAAAATTGATTGATGCCGGATATGGAATGGCCCTTGCCGTTGATGAAGAAACAGGAGCAATCACCATCAATGAACAGGCCTATAAAGACTTAATCGAGCAGAAAATACAAAATCAAATTGCGGATTTGGAAGCTCAAAAAACAAGTCTTGTGGACAAATTGAATAAAGAATCGGGAGCGGCAGTGGATGCTGCAGGAAGCTTTACAGCTCTTGCCTTTTCCAAAGCTATGGCCAATGAAGCGGATACCGCTAGTTTGGCAAGTGTAGAAGCCCAGATTAATAGTTTAAAAAACTTGCAGAAAAATCTTGGGGCGGTTTCTTCAAAGACCACGGCCGCATCTAAGTCTACGACTAAGGCCGCAAGAAGCAGTAAACAGGCTGTTGATAAAAATGTGGAAGCCTATAAAAACGCCCGCAAGGAACTTGAGTATTTACGAGATACCGGAGTTATGGAAGAAAAGAAATTCTATAACCAGCTGCAAGGCGTTCAAAAAAAGTATCTCAAGGAAACCAGCGATGAATGGAAAAGTGTTAATGTTGAGCTTTACAAATGGAAACAAAAACAGGCGGAGGAATTGGAAAAAGAAGCGGAAAAAGCCGCTAAAAATTTAGAGGATTCCTACAAATCAATGAGCGAAGCAATATCAAAAAGATATGAAAATGGGTTCATTGACTTAAAAACCTATATTACCAATACGAAAAAAGAGAGAGACAAGTATTTACAGGGAAATAAAGAAGCTTGGGTGGGTTCTACTCAGGAAATGTTTGACGAGGTAATTTCCATTTACAATGATATTGTATCAGAGCAACAGAAAATGGCTGACAATTTGGCGGATTATGGAGAGTTATTCTCTCGAGACGATGATGGCAAGGTTCAGCTTGAAAATATTGAAAAACAGATTGATGCATTAGAAAAGTATGAAAAGGCTCTGGACGATTTAAAAGGAAAGGGCATTTCCGATGGGTTACTCAATGAAATTGCTGGAATGGGCGTTGAGGATGGGGCGGACGTCGCACAAAAGCTTCTTGGTAAAAGTGATGCTTCTTTTCAAAAATATATCGAAGATTGGGAAGAGAAACAGCAAAAGGCTCAGGAAATTGCAGATAAGTTTTATAAAGATCAGAAAGATGATCTGAAAACCAACTATTTAGATGAGTTGATATCTGATCTCAATGGTTTGGAAACAGAGGCATATGATGCGGGTAAGAATATTGCGGAAAACGTGACCAAAGGAATTGTGGATGGGGGAGGCTATCAAAGCCAAGGCCAAGGAGATGAAAAAGCCCCCAAAGGAAAGAGTGAAGGGGGAAGCGGCGACGGAATGAAAGCAGTCCTCGCAAAATGGGAAGCTGACCAGGCTTTGATTCAAGAGCAGATGCAAACTTACACGGATATGTTGATTGAGAAAATCAGTGTATTAGAGGATGCGTCCATTGAAATAGGCTATCAAAGTATGTTAGGTATGGCAAAGGGCATTGAGCAGGGGGAATCAGAAGTTGTAAAGGCAATTACAAGAACTGTGAGAGCTGCTATCGAAGCGGCTAGGGATGAATTGGATATCCATTCACCTTCCCGTGAGTTTGAAGAGATTGGCGATTATTCTGTGGATGGATATATCAAACCATGGAAAGGCCGTGCTGCAGATGTAGAGCAATCCATACGTGATACCCTAAGAGCTGGGGTGGATATTGCTAGGCAACAGATTACCAATACCTCAAGTGCCACTACAATCAACGAGGGCGATTTAGTTTTACAGATTGCAAATGTAAATAATGGGAGTGATCGGGATGTATCAGACCTCTGGCGAGTAGGTGAGTTCATGAGAAAGCAGCGCAGTTCGGCAAGAGGAGGGAAATAATCATGCAGCCTTATTTCACATTTAAAGGGATAAGAAGCACTGACATGGGTATTATCGTGACAAAGGTTCCTCCTATCACGAAACCGGAGCGAACGGTTTCAGAAATCAAGATTCCGGGAAGAAACGGTGTACTACATAACGACGAAGGGACCTATCTAAATTATACAAAAGAAGTGGAGTGTGCCATTAAAAACAAGAGGAAAGATGTACCTCAGTATGCGGAAAAAATCAATGCGTGGCTGGATGGGTATGGAGAAATTATTTTTTCCAATGAACCGGATAAAAGCTATCGTGTCATGGTGAAAAATCAAATGGATATGAACGGAGTTTTAAATAGTTTCTCGAAATTCCTGATACAATTTGATACCTTTCCTTTTAAATATGCTGTGAATGCTTTCGCAGATCATTTTATTCTGACTACACCCAAGACCATTACCAACAATGGAAATGTTTATGCAGAACCAACTATCACGGTTTATGGGAATGGCAACATCATTTTAACCGTAAACGGCACGAATTATGGATTGAATGGTATAAATGGCAGTGTAACCATTAATAGTGAGATGATGGAAGTTTATAAAGACGTCACTAATGCAAACAACAAATACTCTGCTTTGGATTTTCCTCGGTTTCAGGTAGGGGAAAATAGTATCAGTTGGACAGGAAGTGTCACAAAAATAGAAGTGGAACCGAAATGGAGGTGGTTATAATGGCTCAAGTTTATGACAAGGTTATTGTTGATGTGAAAGTAAAGAGAGATAGCATTATTACGGCTGTGCAGAACGACTCTAACAGCCGTTTTTTAGATGTTTATTTGAAGGACAACGGATTGCCTATTAATCTATCAGGTCATGAGGTACGACTTTATTGTAGGAAGCCCGAGGACGGTGGCGAGATTTACAATAACGGTGTGATTACGGAGGCGGCTAACGGCAGGTGTCAATTCCCTCTAACAGACCAGACCCTTGCAAAAGTGGGATATGTGGAAGCACAGATTATTATTTACTACCAAAACGTACAAATTTTGCAAACCATGGAGTTTAAAATACATGTAGTTAAAAGTTTGTTTTCCAAAAATGCAGTACAAAGTAGTAACGAATATGGCGCATTGGTGGTGCTATATCAAAACCTTTACGAAGCCCATGACTTAATGACTACCATGGTGCAAAATATCGGTGTTCCTGGGGAGATTGCGAATCAGCTTACCATTGATACCATGTGGGATGCTTGGGAGTATCTATGCAACTATGTTTCCGAGGATTTAACCACACTGCTACAGAATGCAATCAATAACAACTCTGTGGATGGGGTTGTGCAGAGGTTAGGAAATACTGCGGATACAGGGGCAACGGCAACGACGGGGACGGTAATGGGGAAGCTGAACGCATTAACAGATTTTAACTTGAATTATCAAATGATTCAGAGAGTAAAAAGCAGTGCTGTTACAACAATTCCTGCACCGGTAGCCAGCGGTACCCAAGGAACGGTTAGTTTTGGTATTGAGTTTGATACGCCTGTTCCATTGGATTATATAAAAATAAATATCTTAAGTGTTCCCAGTGGTTATGGTGACAGGTCTGGAATTACAGGAAATATCAGGCTTACTTATTATGATAATACAACACAAGTAATCAGCTTGGTTTATAGTAATTGGAATTACACTTATTATTTATATCTGGGTGCGGTTTTTGGCTTTGCTTATCATATGTATGGCTCAAGTGCTTTATCGGGAGCATTGATAACGGCTTCTGTACCCAACTTTAAGACTGCTTACATAAAAAAAGTAGAGGCATTGAATTGGTATCACAGGAATGCCATTACTGACCCACCCATTACAGGAACATGTAATGTAAGAGTAGATGTTTACTACAATGAGATGACAAAAGTGAGGGGATAACCATGCGATATTATGCAGTTTTGAAGGAGGATTCTATTTGTGCAGAAATAAGAGGGGTGCATGAAGAGATAGAACTTCACAATTATATTTCTTTGGACAACGAGGATATATCTATTTTAGGAAAACGGTATAACAATGGTGAATGGGAAGAAGTTGAACTACAAGATTCCATTCCCAAATCCACAGAGGATGAAATCCTACAAGCTGAAATGCTATTAAATCAGCAGATGATTCTAAGCAAACAGACAGAGATTGATATGACATTAGCCGAATTATTGCTGAATCAACAGGGGGTGGTGAGATGATTTATAAAATTGTAAAGCGGTATTTTGATTCTCAGATTTATTCTGCTGAGAATGTAGGCATGTTCGTAAAAAGTGGCAAAATCACAGCAGAGCAGTTTGCAGAAATCACAGGGCAGGAGTATGAGGTGGTTTAATGATTACCATACATGAAAAGAATAGCACAACATTTGATACTTTGGGCTTGGGGGCGTTGCTTCCGAGCCTTTGTACTGTAAAAGAGGAATTAAACGGATTGTATGAGCTGGAAATGGAACACCCTTATGATGAGTGGGGGAAATGGGAGGACATTGAAAAGGAGCGAATTCTTGTTGCATCCACACCCTGTGGAAAACAGCCCTTTCGCATTTATCACATCAAACCAGATATGAATGGAATTCAAGTAAATGCCCGACATATCTTTTATGATTTGCTGGACAATCTCTGTTTAAATATCAGCGTTTCAGGCACAGCGCAAAATGTGCTAAATGGTATCAAAAATGCCTTTGCCTATTCCATGCCTTTTGCTTTTACAACCAATATGTCGGGGACTGGTTCGGTCTCTGCAAGCAAAGTAAACCCCATTGCCGCATTGCTCAGTGATGATGAAGATGCAAGCAGTTTTGTGAAGGTCTTTGGCGGGGAAATCCTGCGGGATGGCTTCAATGTTTCTATGAAAACTTCTATTGGTCAGGATCGGGGCGTTGCCATTCGGTACGGCAAAAATCTTGTAGGACTTGAAATTAGCGAAGATATATCAGAGGTGGCCACTAGAATTTACGCCTATGGAAAAGATGGGGTTGCAATGTCGGGCGGGTATCGGGATAGTCCATACATTAATAGTTACCTTTACCCGAAGATCCATGTATTCGAGGATAGCAGTTTAGCCTATTATGAATTACCTGATGCAGTACAAAATTTATTTGCTGAGGGATGCGATTTGCCCAAAGTGAATATAAAGGCCAATTTCCAGATGCTTACCCAAACAGAGGAATACAAGGAGTATGCTGTTTTGGAAGAAGTTCAGCTGGGGGATGTGGTGACGGTTTCTAATGTCAAAATGGGATTCCACAAAAAAGCGAAAGTCATTTCCTATAAATGGGATTGCTTACTTGAACAATACAATGAGGTGGAATTGGGAGACTTTGTAGCTGACTTGACATCCTCCGTAACCAGCGGGGAAAAGAGTTTTTTAACAGCTGTAAGTGCATCTACTGAGGTAAAACAAGTATTTAATTTAGTAAATGGAGTTGCTACTATAACAAGTCAGGGTCTTTATATCTGTATAGATACCAATTCCATAGATACGGCAACAAAGATATATCACTTTGGCAGCAGTGGGTTAAGGTTTAGCAGCAATGGGATAAACGGTACCTATAAAACGATTTTAGATACAAATGGCAACAGAGTATAAGGGGGCAAACTTATGAATCAGGATGAAATTTCAGAAAAGCTAATTGAGGTTGACCAGCGGAGCAAAAGCAATAAATACAGGTTGGATTCCATGGAGAAACGCCAGGACAATTTGGAACAGCTCACCAACGCTTTTTCTGTGATGCAAAAAGAACAGGAGTACATAAAAGAGGACGTGGGAGAGATTAAAGCTGATGTAAAGTCTCTGGCCGAGAAACCCGCAAAGCGTTGGGAGAGCATTGTGGAGCGGGTAATTACTGTTGTGGTAGGTGCGGTGGTTGGGTATTTCCTTTCAGGGGGGAGGTTGCCTTGAAGGAAAAACGCAGGCGTCTGCGGATTAATGATGATACCATGACAACCATTGTGGTGTTGTCTTTGCTTTTCTGTGTAGCGGTGGTGGTAGCGGGTATGGTTTTAGCTTTCTTCGGAGTGGACGTTTCTGCCATTGTAGGGAATGCCCTAACGGTATTTGGTACGGAATTAGGTATTTGTGGCGTTATGACTATATTTAACCGCTGGGCAGATAGGCAGGACAAGCAAGCGGAGAAACGGCAGGAAAGAAGAATGAGACGGGAGGAAGCGGAGAATGAACGAAAACGAAACGAACAAAGCGCAGGGTAAGTTACAACAAGGGGCAGCAATCTTAAGGGAAAGCACAAAGGTAACCATTCAGAATCTTTTGACTGTGAAATCCATCGTTACAATATTGCTGACGGCAGTATTCTCCTATTTGGCCATTGTTGGCCGGATTAGTGGAGAGCAGTTTTTAACTATTTTCAGCGTGGTGATTGCCTTTTACTTTGGTACCCAGTATCAGAAAAATAACGGAGGTGAGGAATAATGAAACCAATTTTGTATATGCAGAATGATCCGAAATGGGCAAGTCATGATTATTCTGCACCGGGAGAAAAGACCACGATTAAGGCGGAGGGGTGTGGTATTACTTGTGCGGCGATGGTCATTGCAACCCTGGCCGACAAGACTGTTACTCCCATTACTACGGCGGAATGGTCCAAGAAACATGGATATAAAGCAAAAGGGCAGGGTACATATTATTCCTATTTCAAACCCCAGGGAGCGGCGTATGGCATTGATATTACCATGCTAAACAGTGCAAATATTTATGGTTCTCCTGCTTCTAAGTATCACGAGTTGGCAAGGGAGGCAATTGAGCGGGGCGATTTGGTTATCACTTGCATGGGCAAGGGGAATTGGACAACCAGCGGCCACTATGTGTTGTGGTACGGTTTGGAAGGAGGAAAGGTACAAATCAATGATCCCTGGTCCAATAAGTCGGCACAGATAAATGCAGATTACAATTTGTTCAAAAGTCAGGTGAAATTTTATTGGGTGGTAAAGGTACCGGATGAATTTAAGGAGGATGAGAATATGAAAAGATATAACACATTAAATGAAGTACCAAGCTGGGCAAAACCTATGGTCAAAGATATGCAGGATACCGGTTGTTTTTCTGACAAAAACAAGATGGATCTCTCTGATGATATGCTTCGTGCCATGGCTTTGGTCACACGGTATTTAGATAAAAAGAAATAAGAAGATAAGATTTATAGTTTTAGAAAGTCAAGCCCCTCTTTTTGAGGGGCACTATAAAAGAACATGAGTATAGAAGTGAAAAAAATATAGGAGGTAGAATGGATAGTTTTATTGCATGGGTAGGCGGAAAGAAATTATTAAGAAAGGAAATCGTGAATAGATTTCCGGAAGAAGGCGTTAAGAAATATGTGGAAGTATTCGGCGGCGCCGGATGGGTATTATTCTATAAAGATAAACACGCAGAAAAAGAGGTTTATAATGACGTAAATTCTGAATTGGTGAATTTGTTTCGTAATGTAAAATATCATCCAGAAGCAGTGGCAAAAGAGCTTGAGCTAACAGTTAGTTCAAGAGAAATATTTGAAAAATTCAAGGCGGCAGATGTTGGTCAAATGACGGAGATCCAGAGAGCGGCCAGATATTTATATTTGATAAAATTGTCTTATGGTGCCACGGTACGTTCCTTTGGGTGTAGAGCTAGAAATACTATTGATATGGATGCTTTACTGCAGGTAAAAAGACGGCTTGATGGTGTACTAATTGAAAATAAAAGTTTTGCAAAGCTGATTACTGCCCAGGACGGAGTGGGGACTCTCTTTTATTGTGATCCACCCTATCATAATACGGAAAAATATTATGATACAGGCGAGGATAGTTTTGGGGAAGAAATGCATATTTTATTGAGGGATACACTAAGAGGCATTAAAGGGAATTTTGTTTTATCATATAATGATGATGAATTTATCATAGAGATTTATAAGGATTTTGTAATTGAAGAAGTTGAGCGGTCTCATAATTTAAAAATGGCAATGGGTGATTTGGGTAGTAGATACAAAGAGTTAATTATCAGAAACTTCTGATTAAATATATGTTTAAGGGGAACTAAAAAGCAGTTCTACGATGAACTGTATTGATTATGATCTTATAATAATAATAAAGGATAGAACGCGTAAAATGCTATAATTGGTGATATTAAAGCCGATTGTAGCATTTTTTTGTATTTGTGGAAATATTTTGAATAATGAGTTATAATAATTTTAAAATAATTTGGCGTTTAAAAGTTAAAGTTAAATTCGTGTTTTAGCAATTATACGAAGTTCCAGATATCAAATTTTTTCATTAGGGAGGATATCGCTTGAAAGATATACTTGAAAAGGTTCTTCAGAATTACAGTAATGAATCAAGGAATAATCTTGAAAAAAACCCACTTGCAAACTATATTCGTAATGACATACCTAAAAATATATTGTCAGAATTACAACTTAATAGTAATCAATTTAAAATTACTGCATCACCGGGTAATGGAAATTGGGCTGCAGTACCTTGGATTGGTATATTTGATATAGATATTACTAACACAGCAACCAAAGGGTATGATGTTGTGTACCTTTTCAAAGCCGATATGAGTGGAGTTTATCTTTCATTAAATCAAGGATGGACATATTTTAGAGAAACATTTAAAGCTAAAGAGGGTAAGTTGAATATTCAAAAAGTAGCGACTATATGGCAAAAAATATTGGCAACAACCCTAAATGACTTTACCTTTGACCCAATTGATTTAAAAGCCCAAGGTAAACATTCAGACCTACCTCGAGGATATGAATTAGGTCATATTTGCGGTAAATATTATGATGCTCATGCGTTACCCTGTAACCAAGTTTTAGTAGATGACTTAAGAAAAATGTTGTCTGTTTACCGTGAGCTTAAAGGCAGAATGCATAATTGTTCGACAGAGAAAACAAACAATTACATTTTGGCTGGGGCCCAAGCAGATGTTTTTTATATTGATGACCGTAATGATGAACTGAATAGAGTAATTATTAATCCAGTTAGTTTTTCACTTACACTGCAGAAACCTCCGAATGTTTTACAGAAAAATGGACCGTATTGTTGTGATGGTCGTAAGGTAAATCACATTAATAAGCAGATTCACGACATGAAAATTGGGTTGGCCGGCGAGAAAATGGTTATTGAATATGAAAAGAAACGACTAACCGATGAGGGGCGAGTTGACTTGATAAAAAGTATTGAACATACTTCTCAAAAGATAGGTGATGGAACGGGTTATGACATTGTATCTTTTGATAAAAATGGAAATAAAAGATACATAGAAGTCAAAACAACTTCTGGTGACAAAGATACCCCGTTTCTTATTTCAGACAATGAAGTTCAATTTTCAATTTTAAATAGTGAGAGCTATAGTCTATACAGGGTTTACAATTTTAACGCCAAAGCAAATGCGGGATTGCTTTACATTATAAATGGTGATCTAAGAAAAACATTTCGGTTCAAAGCAACAAATTATATCTCAAGTGAATTTATTTAAACTGAAGTATGAAAAGGAATGGATAAGTTTCCCATTATATTTTTTTGATTATATTCACAGTAGCGAAAAAATTTAATACTTATATAAATTTTAAAAAGGAGAAGTAGCTAATGAAATCTGTAGGAGATAAAATGGAATTGCAAGACATTAAGGAAATATTAGATAAACTTGAAAAGGTTAACGGACAAAAGGCTACAAAAGATATTATTAAAATTATATTTACAATTGCAGTATCATTTATTACTGTAATTATTACGGCGCTAATTTGTTTGGTAATTTATAAAAATAGTTTATCAACCGAAAGTGTTTTGTCAATTTTATTAGCATTCTTTTCAATATTTATATCAATCTTTTTTTATTTTAAAGCTGATGAGACAAGTAATAAATTCTACGATAGTTCCTATAATTTTATGAAAGACCAATCTAATGTTCTCGGTAGGATTGAAGAGCGATTTGGGGAAAAGTTTGAAAGCTTAATTTCTAGATTTGATCATTTGGAGACAAAGAAAATTTCCACTGAAGAAAAAATAGATGTTACACAGGATGAAATCAGCATGACCTTAAATGAAGCAATCGCACAATTATCACAAGAGAATGAAATAACGAAAGAGAAACTAGAAACTTATAAAACTCGATTAGAGCAAAAGAACAGTGAATATAAAAAATTAAGAAATGATTTAAGTGAAATAAAAAGTGAGTCTCAAAATATGAGATCATATATTTTTATGAATAACTTCAGTGAAAATTTAGAAAAATTTATGTTGTCATTGTCACCTAAAGACATAAAATATTTTCTAAATAACGACAAATTGCAAAACACAAACAGAACTTATCGTTATGCTTTAGAATATGGATTGTGCGATGAAGATGGAATTGTCGTTCCAGAAATCAAAAAGTATATACAAAGAAAACTACTTAATCGAAGTAATTATAGAAATATAAGTGACAATTATTACAATAGATTTAGCTAAACATTATGTTTTTAAATGGAGATAGTTTTACTTAATGAGGAATAATGTAGTTGCAGTATTAGTAAAGTGAACTTCCGATTTTGCTTAAGCCATGCTGCTCAAGTGAACATCATGGCCAAAGGGTTGGCATTTACAGCCGTTTGTAACTGACGCTCATCCACATGAAGTGTAAATTTCCGCAGTAGCGATGCTTTCGTGCCCAAGAATTTGTTGAAGAGATCGGATATCTACATGCCCATATTTGTACATAAGTGTGGCAGCAGTGTGGCGCAGTTTGTGTGTGGACAAACCTTTTGGGTTGATACCGGCAGCAACAATATGCTTCTTTACGACGTTTTGTATGGAACGTGTTGTGAGCCTGCCTTTATTCCTAGAGATAAACAAAGCATTATTGTCAATTTGTAATGTACTACGAATTGCAAGCCATTTTGATAGAGAATGTTTTGCTGCTGGGGTCAAAAATATTTTTCTCTCTTTGTTTCCTTTGCCAATAATGGAAATTATATCGGATTCAACTTGTTCTATATTTAATGAAGCTAACTCGGACAAGCGAAGAGCACAGTTTAGAAAGATGGTAATAATGCAATCGTCACGAGCGGAGCAAGACTTAGCTTGAATTAGTAGACGAACAGATTCCTCTAATGTCAAAACCCGTGCACTCCGCTTTGGTAGCTTTGGTGTTTCTAATTCTTCGGTAATGTTATTGTCAAGCAAGTGTGCCTTTGTTTTGAGGTACTTCCAGAACTGACGGATGGAAACAATTTTTCGGTATCTGGTACCAGGAGCTGTATTTAACGTCACTTGGCAATAAGCCAAGAAGGCATAAATATCGGCGAGTTGTATGGATTCGATGAATTCCAAGATTGCAAAGCTAAAGTCGGGGCAGATAAGTCCTTTTGAATTTGCAATAACCGAAAGAATTGCAGCAGATCTAATCGGTATTCCGAAATAGTATTTTGGCTTCGGCCTTTGACGGTTATCAGGTAGGCAAGATATTGTTCTACGATGGTGCAAGTTTTGTTTGATTGCATGATTATCACTCCTTGGTTGAAGTCTTGACAATATTCAAAAGAAATAGACACAGTTGTACCATAATTGGTAGCATGGTTAGCGGTATTTTAGAGAAAGTATGCGGGATTTCAGCAAAGCTAGGTTTTGTTTATAATGCTATGCTTTTTAAGTAAGTGTGTTCTAATAAAAGAGGTGCGGAGGAACTAATGGCAAAAGTTAAAATTATTAATTCAAAGGAATTTAAGAGCGAATTTAAGAAAATGATTGAATCTAGTAACATTAATTTGTTATTGGGAGCTGGATTTGCACATGGTATTGTTGATACGTTGGGTGATACGGAAAAAATTTTAGAAGTAATTAATAAAAATAATAGGGATGATAAATATACTGTAATTGAAGCTTTTATATTTTGGAAGTTTTTCGAAAAATCTATTTATCCTTTATGCCATAAGATTAATGAACTTAATATAAAAAATCAAATCGAATTTATAAGGCTTTGGAGGAATATTTTAAACGCAAGGGAGTCAGCTGTTATTAATAAGCAGGCGAATATTTTTACAACTAATTATGATGTTGTATTAGAATATGCTTTAGAAAGTAACTTTATTGATTATAATGATGGATTTAAGGGAAGAATAAATCCATATTTTTCAACTGCTAATTTTAATAGACTTTATTTTGAAAGAGCAATATTTACAAATAGAAGTGTAGAAGTACCAATATTTAATTTAATGAAGTTACATGGATCAGTGACTTGGAAAATTGAAGAAGGAAAACAAAGAAGAATTGTTTATAATGAATACATAAAGAGCATTGAGGTTTTTTATACTTGTTTTTGTAAATTATTTACGGATTTTACAGAAACAGAAGAGAAAATTTTAGGTGTTGATGATTGGTGTAAATGTGATGAAAAGGTTTTAGATGAAATTTTACCTGAAAAATTTGATGGAATTAAAGACACATATATTGATTTCGTAAAAAATTTCAAAGATAGTTTTAAAATTGTAAACCCAACAAAACAAAAATTCAGCGATACTTTGATGGATAAGAATTATTATGAGTTAATGAGAATTTATAGTAATGAGCTTGAGAAAAATAATACTGTGTTGATAACACAAGGATTTTCATTTGAAGATGAGCACATTCAAGAAATAACAATGAGGGCATTGGGTAATCCGTCGTTAATGGTAATAATATTTGCATTTAGAAAAGATGATATTGATAATTATTGCGAGAAGTTTGAAAAATTTCAAAATGTTTGGGTTGTAAAGACGGATAAGCCAAGTGAAGATGAGATTAAGGGTGGTAAAAGAGAACATTTATTGGATTTACCATTTCTGAACAAAGAGTTAGAGGATTTATTTGGAGAATTTAAAGATGAATGAAAATATTTTGAAAATAGGAGAAGTAATAGAGGTAAAAGGACAAAAAGTAAGAGCAAAAGTGTATCAAGACAAGAACACGTCTACCCTTAATTATAAAGGAAAAATAATAAAGAATATATCTGTTGGCAGCTTTGTAAAAATAAGAAAAAATTTTTTAGATATAATCGGTAAAGTTGAAGGAGAATATGTTAACGATAAAACGGTTAAAGAAGAGTATGCAGAAAAAAATAATTCAATTAATAGGGTTATTGAAATTAGCATAGTTGGTAGAATTGAAGATATAGGAACATTTAAAAGAGGACTTTCGGAATTACCGTTAATTTCAAATTATGTATATATTTTAAAAGATAGTGAAGTTCAGAAAATATTTTCATTTGTTTCTGAAAATGCTCCGGTTATTGAACTTGGGGATATTAGTGCTTATGAGCAATATAAATTATTACTTGGAGTACAGTCGTTATTTGGAAGTCATATTGGGATTTTTGGAAATACAGGAAGTGGAAAATCTAATACATTAGCTAAAATATATACGGAATTATTTAATATGTATGGTGAAATAGAAGCTTTCAAAAAAAATAGTAAATTTGTTCTGATAGATTTTAACGGAGAATATGCTGAAACCATTACTGAAAACAAGAATGTGATATTATTATCTACTAGGGAAAAGAAAGATACATATAATCTTGATGAAAGTGATATTCAAGATTTGGAGTTTTGGTCAATTATACTAGAAGCGACAGAAAAGACACAACAACCTTTTTTAAAAAGAGCGATAAACCAATATAAATATTTAATTAGACATTCAGTTAATGCAACCAATACAAATAATGTAATTCAAGAAAAAACAATTGAATTAGTACAGGGTTTGTTTGATTTTGGATATAAATATAATTCTGTAAAAAGATATTATGAAGAAATAATAAATGTTAGTTATCATGACATAGATGAACCAAGAGATGCCTTTTTCAACAATATAACGTTTAATGCTACAACTGGAAGTTGGTATAACATAGGTTTATTTGGGACTAAAGAATATAGAAATACAGAGGAAGAGTTTAAGGAAAATCCAGCTTTTATTAAATTAATAGAGAAATTGAAGTTAGATGAATGTAAAATTCATATAGGGGATAAAGCAGACTATTGGGCTATCTTTGAATTTGCTATGAAGTATCAATATGTGTATGATGTTCAGAGAGGTTATGTAAACGAAGAGCATATTGCCCCAATAATTAGAAGATTGGATACTAGATTAGATGACATGAATAAGGTTTTCTCAATAAATGAAAATAATAATAACCCCAATAATATAAGTATTGTGTCATTGATTGATGTCAATATTTATATGAGAAAAATTGTTCCTATGCTTATTTGTAAAAAAGAATATGATAAGCACAAAAAACAAAACTTACATAGAAGAAATAAGGCGTTATATATTATTGTTGATGAAGCTCATAATATTTTATCAAAAGAATCGGAAAGAGAAAGTAGTGCATGGAAAGATTACCGAATAGAAGTTTTTGAAGAAATAATAAAAGAAGGTAGAAAGTTTGGAGTTTTTCTTACAATTGCTAGTCAAAGGCCATCTGATATCTCAGACACTATAATATCACAGTTACATAATTATTTTTTGCATAGATTAGTGAACAGTGAAGATATTAAAGCAATTGGAAAAACGGTGTCATTTTTAGATGCAGCATCTTTTGAAATGATTCCAATTTTACAACAAGGAGCTTGTGTAGTTACTGGTACTGCTTGTAATTTTCCAGTAATAGTTCAAGTTGATATTTTGAATGATAAAAAACGACCAAAGAGCAATACAATAGATTTGCATGCATCCTGGACAGAATAATTATAATAATAACACTCTAGTTCAATTGCCCATTATGTTTATACTGGACAAGCCAAAAGTTCTTACAATTTGAATATAGATATAGCAAAAGCATGCAGTTACAAGTGTTTATTTTATATTATTAATGAGGTATAAAAAATGGGAAAGAGAAAGCTTTATAAGAATGACAGGTCAATAAGGCTAAGAGATAATAACTATTCGGAGCAACTTCCTTCACTAGATTTAAGTGCTTTTCCTCTCATAGATGATTTCCAGATCACTTTGATAGGACGAGGTAATTTGGGTATGCATCTCTATTATTTTAGCCAAAGTTTAAATAGAAAGATAGCTTCGTTTCCATGGTGGGATAATGCTGATAAAGATATTAGCATAATGTGTATATCTGATATTCCTTTAGGCACACTTAGAAACCCTTTTATCGATGGCGAACAGTCTTGGCAAATACTTATTTGGGAAAAGAGGGACTATGTTTATATCATGCAAGGGGATGATCCCTGTTGTACGGAATTTCATATATGGTTTAGAGTCCGGAAAGAAAAGTATTTAGCTGAATGGGATAAAATGATAAATAATTTCAAGTAGATTTAGATTTGGATTATAATTGAAAAAGTAAGAATAGAAAGGCTAATAGTAAATTCTAAAGGAGCGCAAAAAGTATGGATTATCAATGGATAGAGTGTCAATTAAATAAATTGGTTGATGTGTATAGAGAATTATATGATAAGGTGGAATTAGAAATTGGAGAACCTGCTACAAAAGATGAAATTTTAAGATTGGAAAATGAAATTGGCATGGAACTTCCAATGCAGCTAAAAAATTTTTTTCTTAATTTTTCTGGATATTGTGATTTTTGTGTTTTTTTGTCTAAACAAAAAGATTCTCAGGGGGAGGACGAATTTCCTTATATGAGCTTTACAATTTCTACTGATGGAGTCATACATGCAGAAAATAATCGAAAAGATTGGCAAGAGGAATGTTTTCCAGACAATAATAATTCTTATGATAAAGTTTGGCATAATAAGTTGGGAATTATATATAACGAAGGCGACGTTATAGCATTGGACATTGGGATAGATAAGATTAATCCACCGGTTGTATACCTTAGCCATGACGGTTGTAAAGGACATGGATACATATTAGGTAAAGACTTCAATACTTTTTTCGAGGCTTTTTTGAAAATTGGGGCGTGCGGTAGCGATGATTGTTTAATGATTCCGTATTGTGATAACCGATACTCTGGTATTAATCCGAATTGTAGAAACGCTATAGAATATCGAAAACGTATTGGTTTGACAATATAGGCATACATATAACATACAAAATAAAAACAACCCCTTATAAAAGAGGTTGTTTTACTGTTTTCGTGACATATTTCGTGACATATTTGTGCTTTTTTAAGCCATTTTTTATGTCACGGAGCAACTATTTGTATCACAGAACACATTTAATAAAATGCTTCAAAACGCTGATATTTCAACGTTTTCCCCGGTTTCTAGGCTTTGTTTAATACCTAGAAAAGAATGGAGATGAGGGGAATCGAACCCCTGTCCGAAAACCCATCCATAAGAACTTCTCCCATCACAGTCAGTCTTTTAACATTCCCTTAGAATATCGCCGATTGACAGGCTATATCCCTTGGTAGCTTCATAAGTCTTTTTACGCCGCAAAGCTTAAGCGAAAAAGTGCCTCGCCTAGTCGACGCCGGGATCTTTGACAGCGAGTGATCAAAGGCCGACGGCTGCCGCAATTAGGCAGCGATTGCTAAATTATTATTGTCTTTTCTTTTTAAAAGTTTCCGGCTTGATGACGCAGTTAACCGGCCTGCGGATGGCTATCCCTATTTTCAAGACTCCCGTCGAAACCATTACATCCCCGTATTATAAATAAGTTTAATACTGATTATAAGGTTAGATTGCGTATCTTAAATTCTTTTTCGGCCTGACGCTTTTGATCATTTTTTGAGATGGTTTCTCTTTTATCATATAGCTTTTTACCCTTTGCTAAAGCTATATCAATTTTAACCAGACTACGGTCAAGATATACCTTAAGAGGTACAATGGTATATCCTGCTATTTGACTTTCTTGCGAAATCTTTCGTATTTGATTTTTATGAAGTAAAAGACGTCTTACCCGCAGAGGATCTTTATTAAAAATATTTCCCTGCTCATATGGGCTGATATGCATATTGTAAATAAAAGCCTCTTCATTTTCAATGCGAATGAAGCTTTCCTTTAAGCTGCATTTGCCGGCACGCAGACTTTTTACCTCTGTACCAACCAAAGAAATACCAGCTTGAAATACTTCTTCAATAAAGTAATCATGGTATGCTTTTTTATTTTGAGCAATAAGCTTTGTACCGTTTCCCTTAGCCATAAAAAAACCTGCTCTCTCCCTCGAATCAATACTTGTGTGAGAAATCTCTCAAAAGTATGATATCATATATTTGTGAAAAAGGCAAATGACAATCATATTACAAAATTTAGTAATCATGGAAATTTTGTGTCATTTTTCATTTAAATATACAGGATTATAACATTTCTTAAAAGATTTTTAAAATTCTTTCTTTTTATCCGAAAAAGAAATATAATAATTCGAGTGTAACTTCATGTTACCCTATAAAATTAAATTTTAAAATTATTTTTGCGGGTAGGTGTAAAATGAAATGTACAGAAAAAAATCTGCTTGCGTAATTAATAATGATCAGAGTAAAAATTGATTAACATTTAAATAGGAAGAGTGTTTGAATTAATATGAGAGGGAATGAAGAAAAATTATGTATATGAAAAAGACTGCTGTTATTATATGCGTTTCCGCTGCGATGATATGCGGCGCAATAAGACTTTCCATGCGTCTTACTGAGGCAAAGGAGCTGGAGATGGAGGTCTCGAAGCCCCAACAAGACATTGCAGCCCAAGAACAAACAAAGATTTATAATGGGGGGGAGAATATGCCCCTATATTACGATGAAGAGGATATACTGCTTTTGCCCATAAGAAATGTAGCACAAGGACTAGGTGGAACTGTTACTTGGGAAAAGACAACAAAAAGTGTCGCCGTAACGTACAAAGGAAAGAAGCTTTTATTTGAGGCAGGCAATAGCAGTGCCCAAATGTGTGGATACCATATCACTCTACATACGCCGCCACAGTCGATAAATGGATGCCTTTATGGGGAAGCATCTATTCTTTCTGATTTCTTTTCTACTGAAGTTCGATGGGACAGTGCTAAGAAACAGATTTCTCTTAAATCCAAAGAAGGGGTTATTCCTATTATTGCATCTGATTTCTTAGTTGGAAAAAGTCAAGGGAAAGAGTACAGTTTAGAAATTCCCGTCATTATGGGTTTAAATGATGGTAGTTATGAAAAAGGATTGAATAAAGAGATTATGCAGGAGATACAAGGCTTAGTTGATGAATTTATGCTGGGCGATGGGGACGGTAACTTTCATCTTCAGCTGGAAAAAGGTTTGGTGAACGGGGATTTTCTTTCTCTTTGCTGGAGTGGTAAAAAAGATGAGCAAACTATTTATAAAACTATAAATATTGACTTAAGGGAACAAAAAACCAAACTTTTAACGGATATGCTTACAGAAAAGGGTATTGCTAATGTGAAGGCTCAGGTGCCCTTTGCAGAGAACCAACTTTTTTATATAACTGAACAAAAAGAACTTGCTTTGATTGATTCTGGGAAACAGGAACAGGCTGTCGTATTATTTCCCGGGAATGGAGACGTATTAAAAGGGCAATGGCAAACAAAATATGCGGATTTCATATCTGCATCAGCAATGTAGAACGAATTTTTATTTATTAATTCTTCCTATAAGTTGTTTTTATAGAAAATAGTATGGAAATAAGAATTGTAGAAATATAAGCCAAATATTAAACAGTTAAGTATTAAACTACAAAAAATGTTAATAAACCTAAAAAAGCGACAATTATTAATAGTATAGAATTCAAAATTAAATATTTATAGTTCAAAATTTTTAAAATTATAAGATTGAATCAATTAGTTTTATAAATGAAAAAAATAAAAAAATATTATTGACATTACATTATCAATCTAATGTTAATTCGACGTTTTCATTGTTGTTATTACAGAAAACAAAAAAGCCTTGTCCGACAGAAAAAAGGCGCCATTTCTTCACTTTTTTGGAAAAATGCATAAATAAATTTTTTTTTGGTAGAAAGTATTAAGCAAAGACGCCAAAAAACCTTTTGTTAGAAACATAACGCTGAAAATTATTTTAATAGTTGAAAAGACAAAGGTTTGATTGTATAATGAACGAGTAAAAAAACAACCGTTTTTATGGAATTGGAGATTGATAATTGTCTGACAATCACTGTGACAAATATCTGCCATTTTTAAATGAAACGGAGGGAACTTGTTCTGAGAACGGCAGACTGGTTTTCCAAGACAAAAACAGACTATATTTATAATTTGTAAGGAGGAAGTACGAATGTCTAAAGTAATGAAAACAATGGACGGTAACGAAGCTGCTGCATACGCTTCCTATGCGTTTACTGAAGTAGCTGGCATTTTCCCCATCACACCATCTTCTCCAATGGCTGAAAAAACAGACGATTGGGCAGCAAATGGCAAAAAGAATCTTTTTGGCCAGACTGTAAAGGTTGTAGAAATGCAATCTGAAGCAGGCGCTTCCGGTACTGTACACGGCTCTTTGGCAGCAGGTGCGTTGACAACAACATACACTGCATCTCAGGGTTTGTTGTTAATGATTCCAAATATGTACAAAATCTCCGGTGAATTGCTTCCCGGCGTATTCCATGTAACAGCTCGTGCTTTGGCTGCACAGGCATTATCCATCTTCGGTGATCACTCCGACGTTATGGCTTGCCGTCAGACAGGTTTTGCGATGCTTGCATCCAACAGCGTTCAGGAAGTTATGGATTTGGGTTGCGTTGCTCATTTGGCTGCAATCAAAGGCAGAGTTCCTTTCTTGCATTTCTTTGATGGTTTTAGAACCAGCCATGAAATTCAGAAAATCGAATGTGTTGATTATGATGAATTGGCAAAAATCGTTGATATGGATGCTGTAAATACATTCAAGAGAAACGCTTTAAACCCTGAGCATCCTGTTATCAGAGGTACAGCACAGAATCCTGATATTTACTTCCAGGCTCGTGAAGCAGCAAATAAATTCTATGATGCACTTCCTGCAGTTGTAGAAGAATATTTGGGCGAGATCAACAGAATTACAGGCAGAGATTACAAATTATTCAACTACTATGGCGCTCCCGATGCGGACAGAGTTATTGTAGCTATGGGTTCTGCTTGTGAAGCAATTGAAGAAACAATTGATTACATGACAGCAAAAGGCGAAAAAGTTGGTTTGGTTAAGGTTCACCTGTTCAGACCTTTCGTTGCTGCAAAGATGTTAGAAGTTCTTCCTAAGACAGTTAAGAAAATCGCTGTTTTGGATAGAACAAAAGAACCCGGCTCTCAGGGCGAACCTTTATACATGGATGTTTGTACAGCAATGTTTGAAGCAGATCAAGCTCCCGTTGTTGTTGGCGGACGTTACGGTTTAGGTTCCAAGGACGTTACACCTGCACAGTTTATCGCTGTTTATGCAAACCTAACACAGGATAAACCTAAGAACCACTTCACAATTGGTATCAATGACGACGTGACAGGCCACTCCTTAGAAGTTGGCAAGGAAATCAGCGTAACAGAAGGCGACGGCACAATCAGCTGCAAATTCTGGGGTCTTGGTGCTGACGGTACCGTTGGTGCAAACAAAAACTCCATCAAGATTATTGGTGACCATACAGACATGTATGCTCAGGCATATTTCAGCTATGACTCCAAAAAATCCGGTGGTATTACACAATCTCACTTACGTTTTGGTAAAAAGCCTATTCGTTCTACATACTTAGTTAAGACAGCTGATTTTGTAGCTTGCCATAAGCAGGAATATGTAAATCTGTATGATATGGTTACAGAATTGAATGATGGTGGTACATTCTTATTGAATACCGAATGGACAAAGGAAGAATTAAATGAAAAGCTTCCTGCAAAATTAAAAAGACAGCTGGCAGAAAAGAATGCGAAATTCTATATTATTGATGGTACTGCAATTGCAAAGGAAATTGGTTTGGGTAACAGAGTAAATACTGTTCTTCAGTCTTCTTTCTTCAAGCTTGCAAACATCATTCCTATTGAACAAGCTGTTGAATACATGAAGAGCGCAATCAAGAAGTCCTACGGTAAGAAGGGCGATACAATCCTGAACATGAACTACGCCGCTGTTGATAAAGGTGTAGAAGGTATGGTTAAGGTTGAAATTCCTGCTGATTGGGCAAATGCTGTTGATGCTGATGCGAAAGAAGCAAGAAAAGCAACAGAATTCGTTAAGAATATCGTTCAACCTATGAATGCGCAGGAAGGCGATAATCTGCCTGTTTCCGCTTTCTCCGGCAGAGAAGATGGCACATTCCCTTGTGGTACATCTGCTTATGAAAAACGCGGTGTTGCAGTTGATGTTCCTCAATGGATTCCTGAAAACTGTATCCAGTGTAACCAGTGCTCTTTTGTATGTCCTCATGCTACAATCAGACCTGTATTGGTTACTGATGCGGAATTGGCAAAGGCTCCTGCAGGCTTTACAGCAGTTGCTGCTAAGGGCGCAGGCTTTGGGGAATTGAAATACAGAATGCAGGTTTCTCCTTTGGATTGTATGGGTTGCGGCAGCTGTGCTGTAGTTTGCCCTGCTCCTAAGAAAGCTTTGGTGATGCAGCCTATGGCTACACAGGAAGCTGAAATTGCAAACTGGGATTTTGCAATTGAAGAAGTATCCCCTAAGGCAAACCCTATGGGCAAAGAGTCTGTAAAGGGCAGCCAGTTTGAACAGCCTCTGCTTGAGTTCTCCGGTGCTTGTGCAGGTTGTGGTGAAACACCTTATGCAAAATTGATTACACAGTTATTTGGTGATAGAATGTATGTTGCAAATGCAACAGGCTGCTCCTCTATCTGGGGTGGTTCCGCACCTTCTATGCCATATACAACAAATAAAGATGGCCGTGGTCCTGCTTGGGCAAACTCTCTGTTTGAAGACAATGCGGAGTTTGGTTTGGGTATGGCAACAGCAGTTAAGCAGATGAGAGAAGGTATCAAGAGCAGACTTGAAACTTTGAAATCTTTGGATGCTTCCTTCGCAGCAGTTGCTGATGAATGGATTGCAACAATGAAAGATGGCGAAAAGTCTAGAGTTGCTTCTGACGCTTTGATTTCTGCATTGGAAGCTTACAAGGGCGCTGATGCAGAAGTTAAGACAATCATTGCTTATGTGCTTGAAAACAAAGACCAGTTGGTTAAGAAATCTCAGTGGATCTTTGGTGGTGACGGTTGGGCGTACGATATCGGTTACGGCGGTTTAGATCATGTATTGGCTTCTGGCGAAGACGTTAACGTTTTCGTATTTGATACCGAAGTTTACTCCAACACTGGCGGTCAGGCTTCCAAGGCTACACCTGTTGGTGCAGTTGCGCAGTTTGCTGCATCAGGTAAGAGAATTAAAAAGAAAGACCTTGGTATGATGGCTATGAGCTATGGTTATGTATATGTTGCTCAGGTTGCTATGGGCGCTGATAAGAACCAGGTAGTTAAGGCTATGCTGGAAGCTGAAAAATACGATGGACCTTCCTTGATTATTGCTTACGCTCCTTGTATCAACCATGGTATGAAGGGTGGTATGAGCGGTGCTCAGCCTGAGATCAAGCGTGCAGTAGAAGCTGGTTACTGGCACATGTACAGATTCAATCCTACTATGAAAGAAGAAGGAAAGAATCCGTTTACATTGGATTCCAAAGAACCTACAGCAAGCTTCAAGGACTTCTTGTTAAGCGAAGTTCGTTACAGCTCCTTGCAGAGAACATTCCCTGAAGCAGCAGAGGCTCTCTTCGTGGAATCTGAGAAAAATGCAAAAGAAAGACTGGAAAACTACAAGAGATTGGCAAACCAGTAATTCTAAAATAGGTTAATTTTAGCGGGAAGCTTTGCTTCCCGTTTTTTTATGTAGAAATCATAAAATCAGAGAATAGCACTCATATATTGGAAAATTTTATAAATTAAAAGAATATTAAGAAATATTGAGAGACTTCTTAGAATTTATCTTCTATAATAAAGGACATAAGAAAAACTGAGGAGGCAATTACATGGCTTTATCTAAAAAGAAGAAAATACTAATAGCTGTTGCAGGCTTAATTGTAGTAGCAGTGGGCGCAAAGGTTGCTTTTGGAGGAAATAAAACCCCCGAAGGCACAATGGTTAGTACCTCTCTTGTAGAGAAACAGGATGTAGAAGAGGTATTAAAGTTAAAAGCAGTTTTAGAAGGCACAGAAAGTACGGAAGTAGTATCAAAATTACGCTATGAAGTAAAGGAACTATTGGTTAAAGAAGGCGACAAGGTAAAAAAAGGTCAGTTACTGGCTGTTTTAGATAGTTCTGAGCTTGTGAAGCAGATGAGTTTAAGTAAAGGGGAATTATCTTTATTGCAAATGCAGCAAAATGAAACACTGGAAAAAAGACAGGATGAATATGACAAGTTGAAAAAAGATTATGACAATGTGAAGGCATTGTTAGATGTTGATGCTGCTAGCCAAAGTGAAGTGGATGAAGCGAAAAGAAAGCTAGATGAGGTTTCTGCGAAAAATGGTGTAGCTGTTTTAACAGATTCAGAAAAACAAACATTAGAAAATATGAGTCGAAAGATAAGTGTTGAAGCGGATACATTAAAGGATTGTAGAATCACCAGTATGATTGACGGTACCATTACCCGTGTGAATACAAAGGTTGGACGATTTGCCAATGATACAGAGAATGACAAGCCAATGTTTGTAATTGAGAATATAGATAAATTGCAAATGAAGGTTTTAGTAAAAGAGACGGATATTGCCAAAATTAAGCTTGGACAGAAGGTAGATATCACAGCAGATATTTTAAATGGGGAAAATGTAGAGGGTGTTGTATCACGTATCTCTCCTACAGGGGAAAATAAGGATGCAAACTCCACGGAAAGAGTAGTACCTGTTTACATAGATGTTATTGGCACAAATGATAAGTTGATTGCAGGTATTACTGCTAAGGCCACTATCCATATTGCAAAGTCGGAGCAGGTTTTAACTGTTCCTTATGAGGCTGTAAGTGAGCTTGAGGATGGTTCTACTGTTGTTTATACTGTAAAAGAAGATAATACAATTCATATCATACCTGTAAAAATTGGGTTAGAGACAGATCTGCTGATTGAAGTTCAGGGAGATGGATTAACCGAAGGACAGCAGATTGTTCTGAGCCCCAGCCTTGCGCTGACGGAAGGAATGACCGTTATCCCTCAGTAGGAGGTGCAGGATGAAGGAAGTAATTAAAATCGAAGAATTAAACAAGATTTATGATACAGGTGCGATTCAAGTACATGCACTGCAAAATGTTTCCCTCACTATTGAAGAGGGGGAGTATGTAGCAATTATGGGGCAATCCGGTTCGGGTAAATCCACCCTTATGAATATTTTAGGTTGCATGGACAGAAATTTTCAGGGAACCTATTTATTAGATGGCATTCCTATTGTAAAGCAAAGTGAAGATGAGCTTTCAACAATTCGAAATAAAAAAATTGGTTTTGTGTTTCAGGCGTTCCAGTTAATTCCTAGAACATCAGCCTTGAAAAATGTAGAAATTCCTATGATATACGGAGGTATGAAAGCCGAGGCGAGAAGAGCAAAGGCGGAGAGTTTGTTACATAAGGTTGGACTGGAAGGCCGTGTGCATCATTTGCCAAACGAGCTTTCAGGTGGACAGAAGCAAAGAGTTGCCATTGCCAGAGCATTGGCCAATGATCCTGCATTGATTCTTGCGGATGAACCAACAGGTAACTTGGACAGCCGGTCGTCCCATGAAATTATGGGTTTTTTCACAAAGCTGAACGATGAGGGTGCAACGGTTGTTGTAGTTACCCATGAAGAAGATATTGCCCAGTGCACAAAGCGGATAATCCGTTTCCAAGACGGGCAGATTGTGAGCGATGAAAAGGTGGTGAAGGAGGGGTGATATTCGAAAATATCAAATTGGCAATGTTCTCTATTCGTGCCAATAAAATGCGTTCCTTTTTGACCATGCTGGGCATGATTATTGGTATTAGCTCGGTTATTGCCATCGTTTCGTTGGGGGATACCATGCGTAGCGTTGTAGCAGGTGAATATGAAAACTTTGGTTCCGGTTTGGTTGTTGCATACATTGATTCTCCTGATGGTTATTACTCAATGGAGCAGATGTTTACAAAGGATGATGCGGATCAGTTGATGGATGCCATGGATGGAAAAGTAACCTGCGTTGGTTTTCGAAGCTCAACAAGAGCTGATGTAAAAGCAGGAAGAAAAAAAGAGATGGTTACCTTAAATGGTTTGGCAGAAAACCCTACCGTCATAAAAAATCCGAAAATTGTATATGGGCGTATGCTAAACAATAAAGATATTATAGGCAAGAAAAAGTTTGTTGTGTTGGATAAGACAACTGCGGCTAATCTTTTTGGTCAGGAAAATGTTGTGGGAAAATCATTGAAAACTACCATAAATAATCAGGCAGAAGAGCTTTTGATTATAGGTGTATTTGAAAATACCGATTCTGCACTTATGAAGTTAATGCAGGGTGGTTCATTTGCCAATGCATATATTCCTGAAAGCATTCTGGTAAGTCCCGATGAAGGGCAGTGGGGACTTTCTTTCTGGATGTCACAAGACTATGATATGACTCAGTTGCAAAATGAGATACGTGCGTATATTGCCCGAATGAAAAATCAACCTATTGAAAATGTGACCTGTTACTCCGCAAAGGAAGAGATGAAAAGCGTAGATGGTGTACTTAGTTCTCTTTCTGCGGTGGTTGGTGCCATTGCAGCCATTTCACTGGTTGTTGGTGGTATTGGAATTATGAATATCATGCTGGTTTCCGTAACGGAGAGAACAAGAGAGATCGGTATCAGAAAAGCCCTTGGTGCAAGGACAAAGGATATTATGATTCAGTTTTTGATTGAAGCTGCTGCAATTTCTGCGGCGGGCGGTATTATTGGTACCATTTTAGGAATCTCTATTGTTGCAATTGGTGGTATGATAGTGGGGGTCGGAGTTGTTGTTAAGCCTACAGTGGTATTGATAGCAGTTGTCTTTTCTGCTGTTGTAGGTTTGGGCTTTGGTTTGTACCCTGCCAACAAAGCGGCGAAAAAAGATCCAGTTGAAGCTTTGAGATATGAATAATAGGACTTTAAAACAGTGTGCAAATCGTACACTGTTTTTTTGTGAGATTTTTAATCATAATAAATTAGAACAAGATTTTCTTATAAAAAATGCATTTTGAATAGATCTGAAGTTAAACAATCAGTACAAGGATGCGAATGCTCTAAAAATTTTTGATTTAGCCAAGGAGATTTTACATAAAATGAATACTTATTTTTAAGGCGTATGTGGCAAAGAATAAATATTATCTTAGGAAAATTTAAAAGGTACTATGAAATGTATGTTTGATTGGTGATTCCTTATAATTTTACTATATGGGACAGTTTATAGCCAGTTGGGACAAGTTTATATTTTCTCTTTTTTCTGGAAAGAAAATATGATATAATATAACATAATTTGCAAAGATTGCATTATGGGAGGTGCAAAATGGAGTTTAAAGAAAATATGAGTGAAATAAAACCCTTTGTGCACCTGCACGTTCATACAGAATATAGCCTTTTAGACGGTTCTGCTAAGATAAAGGAATTGGTTCTTCGAGCAAAAGAACTAGGTATGGACAGCATTGCCATAACAGATCACGGTGCCATGTATGGAGCCGTAGAATTTTATAAGGCGGCATTAGAGTCAGGCATAAAACCCATTATTGGTTGCGAGGTTTATGTAGCCCCGGAGTCCCGACTTATGAAGGATGCAAAAAACGGTGGCAATTATCATCTTGTGCTTTTGGCTGAGAATGACGAGGGCTATCAGAATTTAATAAAGCTGGTTTCTTATGGATTTATAGATGGTTTTTATTATAAACCACGTATTGATAAGGAGCTTTTGCGAAAGCACCATAAGGGACTGATTGCTTCCAGTGCTTGTTTGGCAGGAGAAGTGGCCAGAAATATTATTAATGTTTCCTATGAAAAAGCAAAGGAAGCAGCATTGGAGTATTTAGATATTTTTGGTGAAGGAAACTTCTTTCTTGAGTTGCAAGACCACGGTATGCGGGAGCAAAAGCAAGTGAATATGGCTTTGGTTCGCATGAGTGAGGAAACAGGCATTCCTCTTATTGCTACAAATGATAGTCATTATATTTATAAAGAGGATGCAGAGCCTCATGATATTTTGCTATGCATTCAAACGGCAAAAACGATTTTGGATGAAGATCGTATGCGTTATGAAGGCGGGCAGTTTTATGTAAAAAGCCCTGAAGAGATGTACGATTTATTTTCCTATGCCCCTGAAGCGTTGGAGAATACAGCAAAGATTGCAGAAAGATGCAATGTTTCCTTTCAATTTCACGAACTTAAATTACCGCAGTTTGATGTGCCCCAAGGAAAAACAGCCAATCAATACCTAAGAGAGGTTTGTGAGTCAGGGTTTCGAGAAAAATATCCTGAAGGCAAAAAAGAATGGAAAGAAAGATTGGAATATGAACTTTCTACCATAGAAAATATGGGGTATGTGGATTATTTCCTGATTGTATGGGATTTTATTAAATATGCCAAGGACAACGGAATCATTGTTGGACCAGGAAGAGGTTCTGCGGCGGGGAGTATGGTTTCTTATTGTTTATCCATTACTACCATTGACCCATTAAAATATGACTTGATTTTTGAACGATTTTTGAATCCTGAACGTGTCAGTATGCCTGATATTGATATCGATTTTTGTTATGAGCGACGGCAAGAAGTGATAGACTATGTAATCCGTAAATATGGGGAGGATCATGTCGCCCAAATTATCACATTTGGAACTATGGCGGCTAGAGCGGCAATTAAGGACGTAGGCCGTGCTTTGGCTATGCCTTATGCCGATGTGGATCGTATTTCCAAAATGATACCTACGGAGCTGGGAATTACCATTAAAAAAGCCCTAGCTATGAATCCTGACCTACAAAAGGCATATGAAACAGAGGAAGACACCCATCGTTTGATTGACACCTCCTTGCGTTTGGAAGGACTGCCAAGGCATTCTTCCACCCATGCTGCGGGGGTTGTGATTTGTAAAAAACCTGTTGTGGAATATGTGCCATTGAGTGCAAATGAAGGCCAGGTAAATACTCAGTACACCATGACCCTTTTAGAAGAGCTGGGCATTCTAAAAATGGATTTCCTGGGTCTCAGAACCCTTACAGTGATTCAAAATGCTGTGCAGGAAGTGGAACGTATTCACGAGATAAAGATTAATATAGACAATATCCCTGATGACGATGAGGCGGTCTACCAGCTTATCAGTCAGGGGAAAACAGAGGGTGTTTTTCAGCTGGAAAGTGCAGGGATGAAGCAGTTTATGCGGGAGCTTCAGCCAAAGAGGCTGGAGGATTTGATTGCAGGAATTTCATTATATCGCCCGGGTCCTATGGATTTTATTCCGAAATATGTGAAGGGTAAAAATAACCCTGAAAATATTCAATATACCCATAAAAGTCTTGAGCCTATATTAAAAAATACCTATGGCTGCATTGTTTATCAAGAGCAGGTTATGCAGATCGTGCGGGACTTGGCGGGCTACAGCCTTGGGCGAAGCGATTTGGTACGGCGTGCCATGAGTAAGAAAAAAGCATCAGTAATGGCAGAGGAGAGAAAAAATTTCGTTTATGGCGTTGGGGATGAAGTTCCCGGATGTGTGAAAAATGGAATACCAGCGGAGGTTGCGGAAAAAATCTTTGACGAGATGACAGACTTTGCTAAGTATGCCTTTAATAAGAGCCATGCAGCTTGCTATGCCGTTGTTGGATATCAAACAGCATGGTTAAAGGCTCATTATCCTGTAGAATTTATGGCGGCTTTAATGACCAGTGTTATGGATAACGCAGGCAAAGTTTCAAGCTATATTGAAGAATGCAAAAAAATGGGCATTGCTTTACTGCCTCCTGACATTAACGAGGGGTATGCGCATTTTTCTGTTTCCGATGGAAAAATAAGATTTGGACTTGCCGCCATTAAAAATGTAGGTCGGGGTGTTGTCAATGCTTTGGTTGCCGAGCGTGACAGGGAAGGTTTATTTCAGTCCATGACTGAATTCTGTAACCGTATGGAAACAGGTGAAATGAATAAGAGAAGTTTTGAAAGCCTGATTAAAGCGGGTGCAATGGATTCCTTAGGTGGTGCCAGAAGTCAATATATGGCGATTTACAAAAGTATTTTGGATGGAATTGGTCAGGCTAGAAAGAATAATATTGAAGGACAATTAAATTTGTTTGAATTAGATATGGGTGAAGGAAACTATCAGATGCAAGACGATTTGCCCAATGTGGCTGAGTTTGTACCCAGAGATAAGCTGGCCATGGAAAAAGAGGTTTTGGGTATTTATGTAAGTGGACATCCATTGGCGGAATATGAAGATAGATTAAGAAGAAAAATAAGCCATAGCAGTATTGATTTTTTGCCTAGGGAAGAAGAGGAAGAACGCCAACAAATCCCAGATGAAACCAAGGTGATTGTTGGTGGTATGATTGCTAGTGTTTCGGTGAAATATACAAGAAACAATGATAAAATGGCTTTTCTGACCCTTGAAGATTTTCAAGGCACAATGGAGATTGTTGTATTCCCAAAAGTATATCAACAATATTCTGAGCTTTTATTAGAAGAAGCAGTCATTTTAGTGAAAGGTCGTTCAAACGTATCGGCTGATGGAGAGGCAAAGGTAATTGCATCTCAAATGCAGATCTTACATTTGGAGGAGACAAAGCCAGCGGAGAATGAGAAAACCACTGCCTCGGTATGGCTGAAAATTGCACAGAATAGAGAGGTTCCTTTACAGCAGATAACGGCGATCTTAGGCCGTTATCGTGGAGAAATACCTGTTTATATTTATCAAGAAAGTACAAAGGAAAAAAGAAAAGCGGATAAAAAAAATTGGGTGGATGGTTCCTTTGATTTGCAGGAGGAGTTAAAGCTTCTACTAGGTGAGGGTAATGTGGTGATGAAGGACGGTTAGGAGGGATTGCGTATGAATGAAAAGAACATGGAAAATACGCCATATATATGCGTGAAAGCCTTAGAAAAGGGCGTAAGTATTATTGGAGTAACCCGCGGCGAGGTTACAAAAATTCATCATACGGAAAAACTTGACAAGGGTGAGGTTTTAATTGCCCAGTTCACCACGAATACGTCTGCCATTAAAATAAGAGGTGAGGCGGAGATTTATACCCAATTTGGGGTGATTCAGTCAGAAAATTTTGAGAAGGAATAATTTTGGGATTGGAGGAAAATGTGATGGAGCAGAAAAAGATTCGCAAAATTGGTGTATTGACCAGCGGGGGGGATGCTCCCGGTATGAACGCTGCGATCCGTGCAGTTGTAAGAACAGCACTCTTTCATGATATTCAGGTGATTGGCATTCGCAAAGGTTATAACGGACTCTTAAATGGCGAAATCAAGGAGATGTACAGCAAGGATGTATCTAATGTAATGAACTTAGGCGGTACTATTTTGCATACGGCGCGCTGCCCTGAAATGATGACTCAAGAAGGACTGAATAAAGCCGCAGCAATATACAAAATTTTAGGTTTAGATGCTTTGGTAGTTATTGGTGGGGATGGCTCTTACAGAGGCATGGCAGAGCTGGCAAAGCTTGGTGTAAACTGCATTGGGATTCCAGCAACCATTGATTTGGATATGAACAGCACGGAATATTCCATTGGTTTTGATACAGCTGTAAATACCGGAATGGATGCTTTAAACAAGTTGAGAGATACATCCAGTTCCCACGAGCGCTGTTCTGTGGTTGAAGTTATGGGTCGTGATGCCGGGTATATCGCGGTATGGTGCGGTATGGTTGGCGGTGCCGAAGATGTAATGTTTCCAGAGGCGAAGGGTGTTATCGATAGCCAAAAGGTGATTCAGCAAATTTTGGAGAACAGAAGCATTGGTAAAAGGCACAATTTAATTGTGGTTGCAGAAGGTGTTGGTGGTACCCAGAAACTGGCTAAGGATATTCAGGATATCACGGGCATTCAGACCAGAGCGACCATACTAGGTCATTTGCAAAGAGGCGGTAGCCCCACAGCAATTGACCGTATGCATGCTTCCATGATGGGTTATCACGCCGTAAAGGCCATTTTGGAAGGGAAAGAGAATCAAGTTATTTGCTTTAACAAGGGGAAATATGAAATTATAGGTCTTGAGGAATCTTTGGGGATGGAGAAAACTTTAGATCAGGATATATATAACGTAATTAAAATTCTTGCTATATAATTAAAATTCTTGCTTGTCTATTTTATCGGTTCATCAAGAGAAATTGGAAAGCGATGAATGGAGGGGATATATTTCCTCTGGGATAAATGAAAAAAGAACCCACTGTAAAGGAATTTGCAGACAAAGGGTTCTTTTATCCAAGGATTTTAATTGTTTTATATTATTAATTGTACAGAAAGAGGAGGTACTGCAATGCGCAGGACAAAAATTGTATGCACACTGGGGCCGGCAACGGATAGTGTTGAGATTATGAAAAGTTTAATTCAAAATGGGTTAGACGCCGCTCGTGTGAATTTTTCTCATGGGACTTATGAATCTCATGGGGAGATGATTAAAAAACTAAAGCAGGCTAGAGAGGAATTGGGTGTACCCATTCCCTTGATACTGGACACAAAAGGCCCTGAAATCAGAATTAAAACCTTTGCCGAGGGTAAAATTATTCTGGAGCAGGGAGACAAATTTACGCTTACCACGGAGGATATAGAAGGAACCAAAGAAAAGGTATCTGTAACCTATTTAGATTTGCCTAAAGATGTGCAGGTTGGTTCTCGTATCCTAATTGATGACGGTTTGATTGAGCTTAAGGTTGATCGCATCGTAGGACCTGAGGTGCAATGTTCCGTTATAAACGGTGGCAAGGTTGGTTCCAAAAAAGGTGTAAATCTGCCAGGAATAAGAGTGAATTTGCCTGCTTTAACAGAGAAAGACATAGAAGACTTAAAATTCGGTATTAAAAACGGATTTGATATAGTAGCAGCATCCTTTATTCGCTCTGCTGCCGATGTGACAAGAATTAGAAGAGTGTTGGAGAAAAATGGCGGCGACGGTATCCATATTATTGCAAAAATTGAGAACCAAGAAGGCGTGGATAATATTGATGAAATTTTAGAGGTTTCTGATGGTATTATGGTTGCCAGAGGTGACTTGGGTGTGGAAATTCACCCTGAAGAAGTACCCTTGGTTCAAAAGCAACTGATTGCAAAGGCAAACCAGCGTAGTAAACCGGTTATCACTGCTACACAAATGCTGGAAAGCATGGTGAATAGCCCAAGACCTACTCGAGCAGAAGCAAATGATGTTGCCAATGCTATTTTTGACGGAAGTGATTCCATTATGCTTTCTGGGGAAACCGCAGCGGGAAATTATCCCCTTGAAGCAGTCGCAACCATGGCTCGTATTGCAGAAAAAACAGAAAGCAGTATTAATTACAGTAAGTTACTAACCAGACAGCCAGATGGTGTAACTACGAATATCACCAATGCCATTAGCTTTGCAGCTTGCAGTACTGCGGCTGAATTGAACACTGCGTGTATATGTACCATTACACAATCGGGCTTCACAGCCAGAATGATATCCAAACATAGACCTGTTTGCCCTATTGTTGCGGCAACGATGGCAGAACGGGTTTGGCGTCAGCTTAATCTGGTATGGGGCTGTAAACCAATGTTGCATAAAGATAAGCTTCCACAGGGAAGAGTTTTCGACACCGGTATGAATATCATTCAAGCCAGCGGATTGGTGAAAAACGGTGATACCGTTGTAATGGCACTTGGTATGCCATTAGGCGTAAGCGGCGCTACCAACACCCTTCGAGTTGACATTGTAGGGGATGTGCTGTGCAAAGGAATTGGTGTGGGAAACAAAAAGGCCAGCGGCAGAGCAAGAGTTATTAAGGTTCGGGAAGATATAGAGCGCAACTTTCAAAAGGGTGATATCTTAGTTGCAACTTCTACGGATAATGATTTTATGCCATATATTCAAAAGGCATCTGCGATTATTGTTGGACCTTTAGACCATAGTGAAAACTGCCATGCGGAGATTGCAGGAAGAGCATTGAATATTCCCGTAATTATTTGTAATGCAAAGGTTACAGATTTTATTCCTTGTGATGCTTTGATTTCAGTTGATGCGGCAACAGGTTTTGTGTATGCAGGATTGCCTGGAGACAAACAAAAAGATTGATAGTGAAATGAAGGTCGTACCTATTTGGTATGACCTTTTTCATGAAAAAGAATATGATAAATGGGGAGAGTAAAAACAGTCGAAATTGAAAAGCATTCAAATGATGTAAAAAATGATTCTTTCCCTTGGTTGCAAAGTGACAGTAGTGCAGAATAAGTATTGGAAAATAATATACCAAGATTTATTTATCTGTTTTTGCTACAATTAATAAGTTGGTATGTTTTTTTAATTAGATGCCAGATATTCGTATAAATCCTCTATAGTTAAAGAAAATGAAAGAGTTTTTTATTGTGTTTTATTAAGATTTTTGATATAGTAAGAATGATGTAACGAAACGGAAAGTAGCGGGTGGTATGATATGAGAGTAATCTCTGGGTTGGCAAAAGGACGAAAACTACAAACAATTGAAGGTTTATCCACAAGACCCACCACAGACAGGATAAAGGAGACTTTATTTAATATTATTGCTTTTGATTTGCCTGAGGCAAATTTTTTAGATTTGTTTTCTGGAAGTGGAGCCATTGGCATTGAGGCATTAAGCCGCGGTGCGTCAAAGACAGTTTTTGTAGAGAATAATCTCCAGTGTCAACAGATTATTCGGGAAAATCTACTGCATACCGGATTGGACAAGCTAGGGAGAGTATTGGGCTTAGAAGTACTTCAGGCTTTGACTCAGCTTTCAAAGGAAGAGACTATATTTGATATTATTTTTTTAGATCCGCCTTATGCAGCTGGGCTGACAGAGTCCACACTCAAAGAAATTGTCAGAGGTGGGTTGCTTAAAAAAAATGGTTATATTATTGTTGAACGTGCCGCACAAATTCCCCTTGTACCCATACCCGGGCTTCGGGTTTTACGCGAAAAAGAGTACAGAACAACGGTTATGACGTTTCTGTGCCTGGAGGAAGAAAATTTATGAGAAAAGCTATTTACGCAGGAAGCTTTGATCCTATCACATTAGGACATATGGATATTATCAGGCGAGCGGCAAAGCTGTTTGATATTTTGGTTGTTGCAGTTTTGGAAAATCCCAATAAATGCTCTTTATTTACAGTAGAAGAGAGAAAAGAACAATTGGAATTGGTTCTTTCGGAGATGGAAAATATTGAAGTTGCCTCTTTTCGCGGGCTATTAGCTGACTTTGCGAAGGAAGTTGGCGCAACTGCGGCAGTGAGAGGGCTTCGTAATACGATGGATTTTGCAGTGGAATATCAGATGTATTTAATTAACCGTAAGCTTGGGAAGGATATGGAAACGGTCTTCTTAGCGGCGGATGAGGATCATCTTTGCTTAAGTTCCACAAATGTTAAAGAAGTTGCAGTTTTTGGTGGGAATATTGATTTTATGGTTCCTCAGCAAATTAAGCCTTTTATTTTAGAAAAATATAAGAAGTGAGGGAATGCTATGGATTCTGTTTTGCAATTATTAGACGAATTGGAAGAGATTTTAGATAGTAGCAAGGGGGTGCCTTTTAGCAACAAGGTATCCGTTGATAAAGACGAAATTTATGATATTATCAGCGAAATCCGCATGAAGCTTCCCAATGAATTAAAGCAGTCAAAATGGGTCATTGAGGAAAGAAATAAGATTTTGATAGATGCGCAAAGGGAAGCGGATGAACTGTTGAAAAATGCGGAAGACCGCATGGTAAGAATGGTTGACGATAATGAGGTAACGAAAAAGGCGTATGAGCAGGCAGCGGCCATTATTGATTCAGCAAAAAAGACCTCCAAGGAAATGCGCTTAGGCGCCATGGAGTACGCAGAGGGTGTTTTGGCTGATGCAGAGGGTAAGCTGAAAGAATTGAAAGCCGTTGTTTACAGTGAAAGTATAAAAACCGATGATTATTTTGCCCAAACGCTGAACGTATTAGCTGAAAATATTCAGGAACTGCGCTTAGGCAAATAATCCTATTGTTTTTGCCGTAGAGTGTATAAAAAAACGAAGAAAAGAAACAAAAGACTGCATTTTAAATATGAAACGGGAATGAAAAATTCAGTTTCTGCCATCATAACAAAGGCAGGAACTGTTTTTTGTACGTATTTTTCAATGAATGGAAATGCAATATAAAAAAACAGACCACTAAATATGCTATTACAAATTTTAGCCGCAAGATAGCGGCTTTTTTTTATGGGCACATTTCTTAAAATTCCCATGGTCTGGCATAAAATGGACAGACCTCCCAATGCCACCAGCATACAGGTTGCGGTGAGTCTATAAATCAATGGGTCTGGGGCATAGCTTAAGAGAAATGCTCCGTTGGTCATTTCAAGCAATCCACCTAACACCCCGGAAAAAAAGTCCACAGAGAAGGGCAAAAAAGAAAAGGCTTTTGCAATAAGATGCAATAAACCTGCTTGTTGAAAAGCCTCCACATAAACGGCAAAAAGAATGATATAGCCTCCGATTTGCGTGACAGTATCCATGGAATCAGCAATGGTTTGAGGGAGACACTGTGTGATAGACGGAGGGCTTTTTTTATGATAGAGAAGAGAATCATCCCAAGAATTTTGAGGATAAAACAGGCGAAACAGGATTCCCGTTGCAACTGCCCCAAAAAAACAGCAAAGTAAGAAGATGTATCCCCAATAAGGTGCTTGAAAAAAAGCGGCACCTACTGTTCCAACCAGAAACAGTGGGCCGGGATTATTACAAAAGGATAAAATATGTTCCGCCTGTGAAAGTGAAATTTTTTTTTCTGAATACAATGAGGCGGTGATTTTTGCTCCCATGGGATAACCGGAAAATATTCCAAGAAAAAAAGGGAATGCAGCAATTCCCGGAAGACCAAAGAGGGGTTTCATCAGAGGCCTTAGCCATTCCCCCACTGTTTCCGCAGCGCCCATCCGCAACAATAGCCCACAGGCCACCATAAATGGGAACAAGGAGGGCAAAACTTGATTAAACCATAGCATGACACCCTTTGTACTTGCTGCCAACATAGCCTGAGGATAGCGTAGTAAGGCGAAAATTAAAAAACAGGTACAAAGGATAACGAAGGAGTTTTTTCTCATTTTAATACTTCTTCCATTATGTATTGTTACAATTTATGCCTCGAAACGCTGTTCTATGAAGGCATGTTACAAGTAAAGCAGGAAATGGTATGAAGAAGCTGTGTAGTCCTTTTATTTTTAAGAATGATAATCTTAATAGAGATTCTTGTTATAGAATCGCCATTGGCATAGTAAAATCTTGATTAGCACCACGATAAAGAGGTGTGGGTGCTGCCATCGCATATAAATCAGTGGCGGTTTTTTCCAGTGCCAGCAGGTGCAGGCCGTCTTCATTGAGAATTTCAGGGGCCTTTTTTAAATTAGTCAGAACAGGGCATTTGGCGTTCATTGTAAGATCCCCTAATAGCTCGGCATTTTCTTTGCGGAAACCTAGAACACGTATGTAAGGCATATAAGGTTTTTTCATAAAATACGCAACCTCAGCGCCTTTGATATCCAGTAAAACATGAAGAAGGATGCGTTGTATTTTCGTTCGGGTATAGCGTTTGGATTTGACAAAATTAATTATATCTTCAATCTCGTAGGCAGAATCGATTGATCTTAAAATTCTGTTTTCCAGACCCTCTGTTACTTCAAAAATCTGTCTCATATCTTCTGGGGACATGGTTCTTAATTTATAGTTTAACGGCCCTGCATAGTTTTTCCAGAGGACAGGAGCTGTTCCTAAGGAAAGAGCTTTGCTGTATAGTGAAGAGCAATTTTCCGGAACTTGAGAGAATGACTCTGCCAGTTGTTCTTCTAGTATTCCTGTTCGTATTGCTGAGGCAGAAGCAAATTTACTTTCCAAAGAGGTGCTATGATAGGCCGCACCTTCACGTTTGATAGCCAATGGGGTCATATTGCATTGGTAGCGCTCCAGAGCTTTTAAATACTCCAACGCTAAAATATGATTTGGTTGGCTTAAAATCTCACTATTGATATTTGAAATGGTTTCCATAGCCTTAGCACGGGCACTTGGGTAGGACAGACCCTCATCCAGGTGGGTTTTTAGAAGAGAGCGATATTCCTCAGTCTCATTTGTCATTAATTTCGCTGCTTCCTGAAGCGCAGGAAGGTTTCCGCTTTCTGAACCAAAAGCAAGGATATCCACAATTCCTGTATCTTCTAGAATTCTAACTGCGGCAGAGGCAAAAGTTTCTGCATTTGCGGTAGCAAACAAAACAGGGAGCTCCAGCACCATGTCCACACCATTGAGCAATGCCCCTTTGGCTCGGGTCCATTTATCAAAAAAAGCGGGTTCACCTCGTTGAACAAAACTACCGCTCATTACCACAACAACACGGTCAGCGCCACTTTTTCTCTTCGCCTCTTCTATCATATACTGGTGTCCAAGGTGAAAAGGATTATATTCCGTTATGATACCAAGTGTTTTCATTTTTACATCTCCTTTTCCCAGAGGGTATTTCTTTTTATAATATATTATACCATAAAAAGACAAGAAGGAAGGGTATAAAAAGAAGTGGTTGGCAGAAAGCTTTCGACATTTGTTTTATTACATAGAAATGTTAATGAAAAATAAAAGGATTCTGTTTATTCGGGAACCTTACGGAAGGGGAGGATAGTTCGTTCTTGGTTTACTGCACTAGTAATAGAGAGTTCTTTATTATATCAATCTGAGCATTGACAAGAAAAAGGGGTAGTTTATTCAGAGCATCTACGAAGAGAATAGTTATCATGATTCATTAACATTGAATTATAGGGGGAGGTATATAGGTGGATATATTTGCATAAAAAAACCGCCTATATTATTAGGCGGGCTAGGAAAACAATTTATTAAGATGGGAAAAGGGGTTCCCCTAATATTTGTGATTTATGCAAATTACAGCTTATGTTTTATTTTGCCAACAATATCGGCTTCCGTAAATAATACGCACTGGCGAATGGCATTTTTGATGGCTCTTGCATTTGAACTGCCATGAGCTTTAACAACGAGAGATTTTAGGCCGATAAATGGTGCACCACCAACCTCATCAGAATCAAAGCGTTTTTTCACATTTCGAAAAGGTGTTTTTAACATTGCCGCCGCAAACTTGTAGGAACCTGCGGTAATTTCTTCTTTAATAATATCAATCAAGGTTTTGCTTAAGCCTTCACTAAGCTTCAAAATGGTATTACCCACAAAGCCATCACACACGATGACATCAGCTTGACCAAAGGGTATATCTCGTGGTTCAATATTACCCACAAAATTTATGTTTTCGCTTACTTCCAATAATTCATAGGCTTCTTTGGTCAGTGCATTTCCTTTTTCTTTTTCTGCGCCGATGTTTACCAAGGCAACCTTTGGCTGTGCCATGCCGAAAATATTCTCCACATAAACAGAGCCCATCTTTGCGAATTGCTCCAGATATTTAGCCTTACAATCTACATTTGCGCCACTATCCAGAAGGAAGGTAAAACCGTTTTTTGTAGGCAGGCAAGTTCCAAGAGCAGGGCGCTCTACGCCTTCAATGCGGCCTACAATCAATAAAGCCCCAGTAAGTAATGCACCGGTACTTCCGGCAGAAACAAAAGCATCGGCTTCTCCGCTTTTTGCAAGATTTAACCCTACAACCAAGGAAGAATCCTTTTTTCTACGGATCGCTGATGTAGGCACTTCGTCCGTGCCGATGACTTCTTCAGCATGAATCACTTGTATACGTTCTTTCGGATATGTGTATTTAGCTAGCTCAGCATTTATCTTATCTTGCTGGCCAACAAGCTTTATATCTACATTTAATTCTTTTACTGCATCTACGGCACCTTTTACAATCTCAACAGGAGCCAAGTCGCCACCCATGGCATCCAGGGCTACGATTACTTTTTTATCCATGAAATCACCTGAGTCCTTCCATCATTTTGGTGTTTCTATCATTATTTTTATCTTTAGGATTTCCTAATTTATGTTATTATTTTACTCGAATTGAGTGATGATTGCAACCTCATTCCATGCAAATCAATGCTTAAAAAATGTTATAGATAAGAAGAAAAGACAGCATGTATGCTGTCTTTTCGAGTTTGACATTAGTCAACTTTGATAATTGTCTTTTTGTTATATGCGCCACAAGCCTTGCAAACCTGATGAGGAGTCATCAGTTCACCACACTTGCTGCATTTTACCAAGCTAGGAGTTGCAATTTTCCAACTCTGTGCTTTTCTCTTATCTCTTTTAGATTTCGACACTCGTCCCTTGGGTACAGCCATTTCTACACCTCCTCGTCAACATTGAAAAGAGTCCTTAAACTTTCAAATCTCGGATCTATATAGGTTGTATCGCATTCGCACACACCTTCATTTAGATTCTTTCCGCAAACGGGGCAAAGCCCTTTACAATGATCGCTGCAAAGAACCTTCATAGGTAAAGCACAAAGAATACCCCTTCTGACAAAGTCCGCAAGATCAATTTGATCCCCCGAAAAAGTTTCTGTCTCTTCGTTTCCTCTGCCTGTATGAGCAAAACGTTCCTTGATCTCGAAGCAAAGCTCTTTTCTGACAGGTGCAAGACAACGGTCACACCGAAGGTTGACCTCTGTATTGCCCTTTGCTTCAAAAACGAAAGTTTCATTTTCGTTTTTAAGAGTTCCCTCTAACTTTACAGGCTGCAAAAATTCCACAACATCGGGATAATCCGACGTATCATTGATTTGCTCAGTCAGCATAACGGGAATTGATAATCCGTTTTTGCTAAACAATTGAGCCATTCCAAGTAACATTCAAATCACCCCATAGTCGTACCTAAAATATTATACTGAAAGGCTTCTTATTTGTCAAGAAGTTCCTTCGTATCTCTTGCAATTACCAATTCTTCGTTGGTAGGGATAACTAAAACTCTTACTCTGGAATCAGGAGCAGAGATTTCGATTGCGCTTCCTCTTAAGCAATTGTTGTAAGAGTCAATGTGAACACCAAGGTAACCCAAGTAATCACAAATCAATCTTCTTGTAGGGCCGGAGTTTTCACCCAAACCAGCTGTAAATACGATACAATCAACGCCGTTCATTGCTGCTGCATATGCACCAATTCTCTTTGCTACTTTGTAAGAGAATACTTCCAGGGCAGCTTCTGCTCTTGCATTGCCATGCTCGCTTGCATCTTCAATATCACGGAAGTCGCTGGATACGCCGGAGATACCCAAAACGCCGGATTTTTTATTTAAGATATTATCCATTTCCTGAGGAGTCAGTTTTTCTTTTTCCATCAAGAATGTGATAACAGCAGCATCAACGTCACCAGCTCTGGTACCCATTACAAGACCTTCCAAAGGTGTGAAGCCCATGGTTGTATCAATGGATTTACCGTTTCTTACTGCGCAGATGGAACCACCGTTGCCTAAGTGGCAAGTAATGGTCTTTGTCTGATCGTAAGGTCTGCCCAACATTTTTGCAGCTTCTTCAGAAACGTATCTATGGCTTGTCCCGTGGAAGCCGTATCTTCTGATTTTATATTTTTCATAATATTCGTAAGGAATTGCATACAGGTATGCTCTTTCAGGCATTGTCTGGTGGAAAGCTGTATCAAATACACCAACCTGAGGCACGCCGGGGATAATTCTTTCACAAGCTGCAATACCAATTAAGTTTGCAGGGTTATGCAAAGGAGCAAGCTCGCTACATTTTTCCAAAGCTTCTTTTACTGCATCGTCAATGACAACGGAGCTTGAGAAGTATTCGCCACCATGAACTACACGGTGACCAACTGCGTTGATTTCAGTCATGCTCTTCACTACGCCGTAAACGGGGTTTGTTAAAGCTTCCATTACTTTGCTTACAGCTACATCGTGATTTTCCAAATAGTCATTAAAAACAACATCTTCCTTATCGGTAGGCTGGTGTTTCAATCTGGAACCTTCGATACCGATTCTTTCGCAAAGACCTTTTGCCAATACCGCTTCGCCTTCCATGTCGAAAAGCTGGTATTTCAAAGAGGAACTGCCGCAGTTCAATACAAGAATTTTCATTATTTTCTCTCCTTCATTATTTACCTTTTCTTACTTAAAATTTATTATTTTGAATCGCTTTCAATTGAAAAGCGATCAAGAAACATGTGGAGAATTATTTACCCATTACATGAGCCTGAACAGCTGTCATAGCAACAACTGCCACGATATCATTTGCGGAGCAGCCTCTGGATAAATCATTTACGGGCTTTGCAATACCCTGAAGCACAGGACCGAAAGCTTCTGCTTTACCAAATCTCTGTACTAATTTATAGCCGATATTTCCAGCGTCAATGTCGGGGAATACCAAGCAGTTTGCCTTACCAGCAACGGGGCTTGTTGGTGCTTTTAATTCGCCAACCTCTTTAACGATTGCTGCATCCAACTGGATTTCGCCATCCAACTTGATTTCAGGATATTTTTCCTTCGCAATTTTTACTGCCTCTACTACTTTTGTAACATCAGCATGCTTTGCAGAACCCATTGTAGAATGGCTCAGCATTGCAACTCTTGCTTCTTTGCCTACAAATGCAGCATAGGACTTTGCGGAGTCACCTGCGATGCAAGCCAATTCTGCGGGAGTAGGGTTTTGATTGAGTGCGCAGTCAGCGAACAACAAAATTCCGTCATCACCGTATTCAGGTGTCTGTGTTACCATAATAAAGAAGGAAGACACCAATTCTGTGCCGGGTGCAGTTTTTAAAATCTGCAATGCAGGACGCAGTGTATCAGCAGTAGAATGGATTGCACCAGAAACCATGCCATCTGCAACACCCATTTTAACCAACATAACACCAACAAACATGGAATCATCCAAAAGAAGTTTTTTTGCTTCTTCCAATGTCATGCCTTTGCTTTTTCTTGCTTCTGCAAGGCCTGCAACCATTTCATCCATTCTATCATAAATTTCGGGATCAACGAAAATTGCCTTGGAAACGTCAAAGCTGCCTGCTGCTTCCATGATTTTTTCTTTATTACCGATTAATACGATTTCTGCTAATCCATCCTTTAAGCATTCTGCTGCTGCTTCCAGGTTTCTTTTTTCATAGGATTCAGGTAAAACAATTACTTTCTTATTGGCTCTCGCCTTTTCTTTCATTAGTGTCAAAAAGTCCACGGTAAAAAACCTCCTAGTTGATTGTAGAATTTCATTTGTTACCCACATCTCTATTATTATAAACAAAATGTCCCACAGGTACAAGGGCAAAGACATAAAAAAATGGCTGAAATTTACTCATTTTTTCAGCCAAGTCGCATCTTTTTGCTATATAAATAATTACAGGTTCTTAATTATAATTGATATGATTTCGTTATGAGATGACAGGAAATTCCATAAAAAAAGTGGTTCCCATATACTCTCGACTTTCAATGCGGATGCTTCCACCCAAAGCAGAAATTGTTGCATTTACAACATCAAGGCCTACACCTCTGCCTGAAAACATTGTGGCTCTGCTTTTGGTAGTGAAACCCGGGCGCAACAAAAATGCAAAAATTTCGTTATCCTCATATTCTTCCTCAAGTTTTTTCAAAAGACCCTTTTCATGAGCTGTCTCCAATATGCCATGCTTATCTAAGCCTCGTCCATCATCTCGGAAAACAACAAAGACCCTTTGTCCAGCTTTTTGAATTTCTAAAGAGATTTCTCCAATGGGGGTTTTTCCCAGTTGTTCACGAACAGAAGTGTTTTCTAACCCGTGATCCATACTGTTTTTCATCATCTGTAAAACGGCCATGGAGATTTTGTCGAAAATATCCCTTGGAACTTCTGTATCTGCTCCGGAAACTTTAACTGTAAACTCCTTTGATAGCTCTCTTCCCATAATGCTTGCAAGGCGCTCCATTTGAGGTATGAGGGAAGCAAAGTTTGTGTAAGGAATAATTTGTTTACCTTTACGAGTATAGGCAATTTGGTAGCTTGGGCCTTCCGGTTCATTTTCGTTATCAACATGGGCTAAAAAATTTTTAATTCTTCGCACCACAGCCCAACCAAAATCAGTAACCTCTTCATCCGTTTCCATACGACGCAGTTCCCGTTTCATAAATCCGGATACCATACGCAGTAGTTGTAGGATAGTTTTCAAGTCTTTTTGGGCAGGGTTTTCTTCCTCACGCAAATAAGAGAACAAGTCCTCCGCGCTATGGGCTGTTTCTGAAATAGAGGGATATCCCATCATGGATGCAGAGCCTTTGATGCTATGCATGGTGCGGAATAAGCCGTCTACCTCTTCCCTGGATACGGAAAAGTCTTCTTCTTTTGCTTTTTCTTCTATGAAGCTGTCAATCTTATCAATGTTTTTCCAAGATTCCTCAACAAAGATGTCTTGCAGGAAATCTGGCTTTTCTAAAAACTTTTCCACGTTATCATCCTCAAATCGTAAACTATTATTAAAATTATATCCTTTTTTTTGATAAATTTCCAGATAAATTTTTAACGATTTTTTAATATTTCTTTTGGTTTTTTTTGTTATATCACATATAAATGTAACAATTCATTTTATATGCAATTTGTTATTTATTTACCATTTAAATTATTTAGGTTTATTCTAATATTTGAAAGAATGAGAATGGCTGTTTTTTTGGCGGTTTTAAATATAAACATTTTAAGTTTATTGGATTTTGGCGTTTTTAGAGGTTAGCGAAAAACGATGCACAAAAATACACGGGCTTTATTGAATTTGAATAGTTAACAAGTAATAAGTTGAAATAAAAAGCTATGAAGAAAAATATAATCATGAAAATGTATACTTGTAAAATATTGTCGAATTTTTATCAACCATATTCTGGAATTTTTATTAAATAATAATTGACATAATACAGTGTTAAATAATATAATTTAAAAAGGAAAAAATTACATGTTTAATGAAGGCATTCTGAAAACTTTGTACAGTTTTTCTTAAATAACATATAATGAGAGATGTAAATGACGAGGAGGAATAAATATAATGAAGAAATATATTGCAAAACTATTGGTTTGCGTAATTTGTGTTTCAAGTATTAGCATTCCAACATATGCGAAAGAGAAAGATGGTACAACATATGTGGGTACTGAAAATGCTCCAATTTCTACTAGAGCTCATGAGATGGAGGTAAAAAAAGAAAAAATAGGAAATACTGTAAGAACTACGGTTGACTTAGGGGAAGCGGGAGGACAATTACCGGGGGGAACTAGTTTTACAGGTGGTTCTGGTATGCTTATCTGGAGTGATGGTGGAGCAAATGCTAATTGCTCAGTGAGTATAGCAGGTAGTGCTGTCAGTTTTTCTTTGAATATTGGAACATCAAAATCTGGAGTAAGTGGAAAAGGTATTACGGTACCTGGCGATGGCCGTTTTTATAAACTTGGGGTAAAGCGAACTGTGGATGTTACCGGATATAAATGCTATGAACGATTAGCAGGAACTAGTTTGCCATGGAATTATGTAGGTACAAATGCCGAGGTGAAAAAAATTAGTGAGTCTTTTTATTTGATTAAAGTGCAATAAGATAATTGGGCAAAAAGATTATAGATAAGAAAGTAAATATTAAGTAAATATCAAGTAAATAAAGAAGACTGCCTATCAGATTGGTAGGCAGTTTTTACGACAAAGGCTTGGAGGTGACTATGAAAACGAAAGTAAGGAGATTCATTTATTTGTTTCTCATTGTAATTTGTGTAATCATAGCAAAAAAAGTGATGGATACACCTATATTAACAGGTTCTTTTCAGGGTACATATTCTTATGAAGGGTATACAGTAAGCGTTACTGATACGAATGAATTTTACTTAATGAATCAGGTGTTAGGTATTTATATTAAGGGAGAATACGAAAGAGAAGCTGAAAACGTTTATTATTTAGAGGGAACAGGCATTCAAGGTCAGGAAATAAGATTGAAAAACAAGGTTTTTATTCTTGTTTTTGATGGAAACGAGATGAAGTTTACCAAAATATCTGATTCGGCTATGTTTATAGAAGGTTTAGAAGATTTGGTATTAGAATATGAAAGGAAGCTGAAAAATCCAAAATGAAAAAGTAATTGTGCCTATCTAATAAAGATAGGCAATTATTTTGCCGAAAATTCGCTGGAAAAGTTTCTTTCTTTTTTCGGCTTTTCTACTGACAAATGGGAGCAAATGGGTTATAGTATTGAAAGAAAAATAAAGTTGAATTAAGGAGGTTAATTATATGGACGAATCAGTAGTAATGAATGTAATTGCAGAGCAGATGAATATATCGGTGGATACTTTAACACCTGATACTGTTTTTGCGGATTTGGGTGCGGATTCTTTAGATTTATTTCAGATTATTTCTGCTTTAGAGGAAGCTTTTGATATGGAATTTGAAAATGACGAAGCGGAAAAAATCAAAACCATTGGTGATGCAATTGCCTATATTAAAAATGTATTGGAGAACTAAGTATGAATCATTTAAATCTGGAGGAGTTCGAGCGAAAGATAGAGTACTCTTTTACGGATAAAAGCCTATTGGTGTTAGCTTTGACCCATAGCTCTTATGCCAATGAATTGAAAAAGGGCAGTCATGAAAACAACGAACGCTTGGAATTTTTGGGCGACGCTGTTTTGGATATGGTGGTAAGCGAGTATATGTATCGTTTTTTTCCACAGATGCCTGAGGGAGAGCTGACAAAGCTTAGGGCAGCGGTGGTTTGCGAGGGGTCTTTGGCGGCTTTATCCCGCAACCTGGGTTTAGGACGTTGTATTTTGCTGGGCAAAGGGGAAGAGAGTACAGGAGGAAGAAACCGAGACTCTATTTTGGCAGATGTTTTTGAGGCCATCATTGGTGCTGTTTGCATTGATGGAGGCATTGAGGTAGCCAACGGCTATGTAATGCGTTTTATGGAAGAACAAATTGCCAATACCAAAAATAACTTTAAAAGCTTAGATGGAAAGACTCATTTACAAGAAGTCATTCAGAAAATAAGTAAGGTTCCTTTGCTTTATAAAATTGTTGATGAGCAAGGTCCGGACCATAATAAGGTATTTCTGGCTCAAGTTATCCACGATGGCCGTGTTTTGGGCAAGGGAAGTGGACGCAGTAAGAAAGAGGCGGAGCAAAATGCCGCAAATAACGCATTGGAGCATATGAACGGTTGACAACGGCATATGCTCGAGGGCGCTGTATCGTAAACTCCGATGGAAACCATTCTATCGGAGTTTTTTATGAAGAATATGATTCAGATGAAAGAAGGTCATATGTTTTTGTAAGGATGAATAATACACAAGAAAATAAAGTATGTTTGGTAAAATAGCATTAAAGTGGCTTTTTCCACACATAATAGGGCTGTGAACGGCATTGACATCCTATACTGTTAGGAATAATATGGAAAAGGCGATGTCGAAGGGAGGAAATTAAATAATGGGTAAGCTAGACGGACTATGTGGGGATAAGGTATTTTATTACTTTGAAGAGATTTGTAAAATTCCCCATGGAAGTGAAAATGAAATGGCTTTAAGCGACTATATTGTTGCTTTTGCAAAGGATAGAGGCTTATATTACCGTCAGGATGAGAGTCATAATGTTTTGATTAAAAAAAGCGGGTCAAAGGGATATGAAGAGGTGCCACCTGTGATTCTCCAGGGTCATATTGATATGGTCTGTGAGAAAAATGCAGGAACAGAGATGGATTTTTTGAAGGATCCTTTAGACATATATGTGGAGGATGGATTTATTCATGCCAAGGGAACAACGTTGGGCGGTGATGATGGAATTGCTGTAGCTTATATGTTGGCAATTTTGGATGATAATACATTGGAACACCCACCCATTGAAGCTCTTTTTACCGTTGAAGAAGAAATCGGCATGGGTGGAGCAAGAGCCTTTGAGCCCTTTGATGTGGAGGGCAAGCGGCTTTTAAATATGGATACGGAGGAAGAGGGTGTTTTACTTTCAGGCTGTGCCGGAGGAAGACGGGCAAGGGTTTATCTGCCAGCAGAACGCATGGAAATTTCTGAGGGAAAAGGCGCATATCATATTTCTATTCGTGGATTAAAGGGTGGTCACTCCGGGTCTGATATTCATTTGCAAAGAGCCAACGCCAACCGTTTGATGGGCAGAGTGTTATATATGTTACTGGAAAAGGAAGATTTCTCTTTGGCTAGTGTGGATGGAGGGAACATGGACAATGCCATTTGCCGAGAGGCGGAGGCGGTCATTGTTTTTGACAAGGAAAAAGAAGATGGGATAAGAGAATATTTAATGAAAATAGAAAATATTCTCAAGGAGGAATATAATTCCTGTGAGCCGTCTATAACTATATCAATAGAACTTTTGAAGGAAGCCGTTTTTCAGGTTTTCACAGAAGATACGAAAAGCAAAGTCATTTACACCTTATTGCTTTTGCCCTTTGGGGTGCAAACCATGAGCATGGAAATGAAAGGTTTGGTTGAAAGCTCAAATAATATTGGGATTGTAAAAACCACCGCAGAATATATCTATTTTGATAATGCAGTCAGAAGCTCTGTGGAGAGCAGAAAAGAGCTAATTTGTCAGAAAATTCATGCCATTGCCAACCTTTGCGGCGCAAGGGTTGAGGAAGTAAATGATTATCCCGGGTGGAGGTTCAATCCAGATTCTGAAATGCTAAAATTGTTTGCAAAAACCTACCAAGAAATGTATGGCAAGGAAGCGGAAATTGCTGCAATTCATGCTGGTTTGGAATGTGGGTTGTTTTCCGAAAAGATACCCAATCTGGACATGGTTTCCATTGGGCCGGAGATGCACGATGTGCATACCCCTGATGAATGCCTTTCGGTGGCTTCCACAATACGCGTTTGGGAGTATTTAAAAGAAGTATTACGAAAAATGGATCACTAAAACTTAAGGAATGGTGAAGATATGCGGCTGCCTTGGAACAAAAAGTATTTGGTCATCTCCTTTCATGTAATTTTTACGGTTGGTATTTTAGTTATATTGGGGATGCTTTTGTTTCAGCTTTCCGAGGCGAAAAATGTCGTAATACAGACGGCGAGGGGAATCCTCGCCGTTTTTGCTCCCCTTTTGTGGGCGATTTTCTTCTCGGTATTATTTGAACCCCTTACTCACTTCTTGCAAAGGCAGTATGAAAATCGTTTGACAGCAATACAACGGAGTAAAATCAAGAACAGAAAGGTAGGAACGGGAGCGGCCTATATTATTATATTTATTGTATTATTTTTAGGAGGCAGATGGGCTGCAAAAGGCTTAGGAGCAGCAGATTTAGAAGGCTTAGCAGAGCAGCTATCTGCTTTTGTCAGAAAAATTGGGGATTATTTGGTACTGGTAAATTTAAAGCTGGCGGAACTAGGCATTTTGCAAAATGTGGAAGGAATTTTATCGGCTTGGACAGAGAATGCCACTCTTTGGATACAGGAACAAATCATGGGAATAACTGCATATATTCCACAAATCGGTAACAGTTTGATTGATATTACCATAGGGCTTACGGTGGCTTTTTATTTTCTTATGGAGAAGGAAATGATATTAAACTATTTAAAGGAATTTTCTTTGCTATTATTTGGAGAAAAAGTAACAAGACGGATTCGCAGGGCTTCTTTGGAAGTCAATAATGTAATAATAGGGTATTTAGGGGGACAGATGACAGATGCGGTAATCATGGCGATTTTGTTTTCCATTTCCTTTACAATAGTAGGCCTGCCTTATGGGGTTGTGTTGGGGCTGATTTCGGGGTTTTCAAACTTAATACCTTATTTTGGGGCATTTATAGCTTTTATTTTAGCCATAATGGCGGGGCTATTGAGTGGAGAATCTATCCGCGCATTATATGCTTCCATACTAATTTTAATTTTACAGCAAATTGATAGTGTATATATTGTTCCCAAGGTTGTAGGGAAAAAAGTTGAAATGCATCCCGTATTAGTTTTATTGTCACTGGCTATATTTGGAAGACTATTTGGATTTTGGGGACTGTTGGTTGCTGTACCATTGGGAGCTTTAATCAACAATTTTATAATTTGGTTTATAAAGAAAAAACAAGGGAGTCTGGATGTTTGGTGACGATTCGAACTACCTTTATAAAAGATACAATATTTTTATAATATCAATTAGAAGATAGGAAAAGGCGTCGATTTTATCGACGCCTTATTAAAATGTCTAAGGTTATTACTTAAGTTGATTTGTATCTTAAAGAGGGGGAGGCTGATAAACTGTTTTTATGGCGTCAGTGATTTTATAAAGAATACTGCCATATATTTATTGTTCAAATTTTTTGTGAGAGACATAGACTACAAATGCAGTATGTGTTTTATAAATTTTTATAGGAAAATGATGTGGGAATAGAGATAGAGAAGTTGACAATAAAGGCAGGGGGGATAGGTTAATCATAATGTTCTTAAGGAATTTAACGAAAATTACGATTCAAAATATTGACGAGTAAAATTATAAATGATTCTAAAATTTAGCGTAAATCAGGATGGTAGGAAAAACCTTTCAATAAAATAAAAGCATTGGATATTGAAAAAGCATTGTATTATGTATATAATGTAGTTATAAAGTGTGGAGAAAGCCCTATTTAAGGGTCAGAATAGAAAGGTGGTCTTGCCAATGAAAGGATTGGTAACACAAGAAAGTGGAAATATGGTTAAGGTTCATATTATTCGCCAGGAGGCTTGTGGTCATTGTAAAGCATGTTTCTCAGGCCATATTGAACAGGATATGGATATAGAAGCGAAAAACCTTTGTGATGCAGAGGTAGGGGATTGGGTTGAACTGGAACTGCAGGACAATGCTTTTTTAAAGGCTATTTTGATTAGCTATGGCATACCTATGATTGGTTTTTTCATTGGATTATTTTTTGGTTATTTCGTAGTGAGTCCTTTGGTGTCCCTGCCTGAAAGTTTGATTTCTTTTACCTTGGGTATTGTAGGTGTTTTGATTAGCTTTGCATGGATTAAAAGCCAGAACTCCAGATGGGAAAACGGAAAATATTTGCCATTGGCAGTGCGTTTAACCTCAGAGGGTTATGGTCAGTAAGAAAATGTTCAGAGAAGTAATTATAACTGAAAAAGTATAGAAAACCAAGAGGGCGTCTACTTTAAGGATGCCCTCAAGCAATCTCAATTGAGGTTGCTTTTTTAATATTCAAATCTTTAAAAAGAGTATTCAAATGAAAATAGTTTTTCTTTTAAAGCTAAAATGTATGACACAATTAAAAAATTTTATTATTTGTCCCCATAAGGCAGAACCATTGTCCTTTTTTTTCATACTATGAAGCAAAGGAGATGATTTTATGAAGGAGCGGGCAATGGCTCTTTGCGTTCAGGGAGAAAATTGCTCCCGTGCTATTTTAAGGGCCGCATCAGAAACATACGGGTTTCCTCTTTCTGAAGAATTATTAATGAGCTGTAATGCAATTAGTGCAGGATTTGGCGTAGGAGGCATATGCAGTGCATTGGTTGCGGCGGTCATGGTTTTGGGAATTTTATTTCCTGTAGAGGAGGCAAAGCAGAAAAGCTTGATCTTGCTGTGCAGAGCACAAGGAAACTGGAATTGCGTTGATTGCTGTAGACTTTCTGCCCGAAGAGAAAATTGTAACGATTTGATTGGAGAAATTGCAGAGATGCTAGAGGAGATTATTCGTGAAGAATAAAAATGGCATGATTGATATTCTATTTCATGTCATTTTCAATTTTACAAAATACGCAATTTCAAGGACGGTCAAGCTTTTTCTGAGTTTAGAAAAGAAAAACCCGTATCATAAAAATTCTCTATGGATTCTTGTGATACGGGTTTATTGATGTTCAAAAAAAATCAAAAGCAAGGTCTATGAATCTGCCTCAGATGAATACTCGTTAATCGTGATTTGTAAAATGGTCAATCAATAATTTCTGTTTTTACATCCATTTGATTTTCAGGTGCCTCGACTAGGGGTAATGGAGTTTCGTGGGACTGTGCAGCTATATTTTCTGCCGCTTGAAGCTTTTCAAATTTCACTTCTGTTTGGGCAGATGGAACATGTTGTACAGAGGCAATCCGTTTTTTTTCAACTTGTGCTGCATGGATAGATTGCTTGAGTTTTTCATTCTCTTTACGCAATGTTTTAAGCTCTGCTTCCAAGCGTGAAATTTGGGCTTTCCAACGGGCATTTACCTCAGTGATTTCATCACTTCGTTGAGCCAGAAGTGCAGTTAATTCTTCAATTTGCTGTTTTTGAGAGTTCTGGATAGACGTATATTTTTTTTGCTTTTTTTGCAGTAAGGAATCTTGCCTAAAAGGATTGTTCTGTGTCTCTTGGACAAAAGAGTTTGGTTGTGCTTCTTGAGTAAATCGAGAGTATTGCATCTCTTGCTCAAAAGGAGTACTTTGTGATTGTGTAACCTCCACAGGGATAGGTTGTGTTTCTTGCCCAAATGGCATGGGCTGTGACTGTGGCTCTTGGGTAAAGTGACTGTATTGCGCTCCTTGTTTAACGGGCGTACGCTGTGGTTGTGCATCCTGAACAAACTGTGAGAGCTGCATTTCCTGACCAAAGGGAATGCCCTGTGGCTGTGTATCTTGGGCAAACCGATTTGGTTGTGGTTCTTGGGTGTAGTAAAGGGGTGAAGATTTTTTTTCCTGCTTCCCAGGAAGGGGCTGTTCTTGTTCAAAAGGCAGTGCTTGTATTTGCATTCTAGACTCGGATGCATTCACCAAAAGGAAGGGGTTGAAATTTCTGGACAAATCCCCATAGGTCTCCATGGCGTTGCATTCTAAGGCGTCTGCATTTGTAAGCTCACCCTTTAAGCATTGAGTAGGGAAGCTGCCTGTATAGTGTTCCACTACTCCGAATGTTGCGCCGTTATTTTCCGAAATACAACGCAAAGGTCGGCCGTTGGCAGTCCACATCAACATGAGTTTTCCGTTCTCCAAAAACGCCATGGCATTATCACAATTTGTGTCTTCCCAAAGAACACGAGGGGTGCTGACTGCCGTTGTTTGCTTATATTGATAAATAACCTGGGTGCGGAACATATTACGGGTAATATACAAAATATGAATACGCTCCATATCGTTTACAATGGAAATATCAACAAAATTGGTTTGTGTTTGAATTAGTGGCGTTAAGCTTCCAAGTGTATATGGAGTAAGAAGCATTTCCCGAGCGCACCATGTATTTCTGGCAGTTCTATAATATAGAATGATGTGTTCCTTGCTTAAACGCCGTGCAAGAAAAATAGTTTTCCCAAAGGGGATGAAACGGTCAATTTGTGTAGGGGTTTCCCATCGTCCATTGCGAAAGGAGCAATATACCAAAGAATCAATCCCTTTGGCTTCTGTTGGTAAATGATAGATAATATGTAATGCGTTTTCTGTTGGTACAATAAAGAATTTTAGGTTACTAGAATTGATTGTCATGCCGTTTAAAGGTTCATGCTCCCAATTCACAAAATCTTTGGAGGAAGCGATGTTTAAAGTTCCACCTATTGTGGTATATAGAACATAACATACCTCTCCGAATTGGCAAACAGAGAAGGTTGAACCGATTCTTTCTGCCAAGATTTGCGGTGTTGACCAGCCTGTACTTGTATTTGACTGGAAGAAAAGAATATTACTTTGGCGATAAAAGAGACAGAAATATCCGTTTGGCATTTTTAAATATTTTACATTGGGGTTTTGCATAGGAACGCTCCCTTGAATTTTTTTATCAGTTTATGCATGATACGGGGGAAAAAGAATAGAAGGGTGAAAGATTACCAGATAAGGGATTCATATTGTAAAGGGATTACCTATGGCATTATTTTCAATATACTGATAATATTGAAGAAAAAGTATTAATTAAATGAAATAGAAAAACAAAGATTTGAGAAGTAAAAGAGAAGGGGTCATTTATGCACAAGTCACCTATTTATTTGACACATGGGTTTACTGCCTCCAGCAAGGCAAATTGGTTTCCTTGGTTGAAGGAGCAAATGAAGAAGAAGGGCGTTGAAGTAATTGTTCCTGATATGCCAAATACAGAAGATCCTCACCTTGTGCCTTGGATAGAAAAATTAGAAGAGAATGTATGTGAAATCAATGAAGATACTGTTTTTATTGGACACAGTCTTGGTTGCATTACGACGTTACGATTTATATTGAAAAAGGGACTTAAAATAAAAGGTGCTATTCTAGTTTCCGGATTTATGGACGAAAATCCCATGGAAGTACAAAAGGAGGGATTGATTGAATTTGTGGATGGGGAAATTGATGTAGACAAGGTGAAATGCCTTATTCCACACAGAGTAATGCTAACGGCGGTAGATGATGACATTGTGCCAATGGAGGCAACGAAAAAAATGGCAGAGAAGCTAGATATAAGGCTGATTGTTCTTGATAAAGGCGGTCATTTTATAGATCGTGATGGATTTACTGAATTTCCTCAGGTTTTGGAGTTGTTGGAGGAACTTATTCAATGTGAAAAGTAGTCTATAGTTTAAATGCAGATAATAGAGGGCGGGTTTATAAAGAAAAAGATATAACGAAAGGGTGGTTGTTTTAAGAACCACCCTTTTTGGCTATATCTTAATACTTATAGATAAATTTTTGAGACAATCTGTCAAATAGTTTATCTGTATAGTGAAAATAGGTTACATGGATTCTCCCTTTGCTTTTGACTCGCAATAAATACAGCGATATACCCTGTTTTCACCATCTGTCAACTTAAAAACATGGTCGATTTCCTGTTCCACAGAGGTGATACAACGGGGGTTTTTACATTTGATGACGTTGGTTAATCTTTCGGGCAATTGGGGATGAAATTTTTTGATTCTCTGACCGTCTTTGATAACGTTTATCGTGATATCCGGATTAATATATCCCAATACATCTAAGTTTAGGTCAAAATCAGCATCTATTTTTATAATGTCTTTTTTGCCGATTTTACCACTACTTGCGTTTTTGATTAAGGCAATGGAGCAATCTAAGGCTTCAAGGTTTAATAGTTGATAGATTTCCATGCCTTGTCCAGCCTTGATATGATCAATTACAATTCCGTTGCGAATAGAGTCAATATTCATATCATTCCACCTCCAAAAGCTTTAAAATCAGTGCCATACGGATAAATTTGCCATAGAGAACCTGCTTAAAATAGCATGCCCTTGGGTCATCATCCACGTCTACGGAAATTTCGTTGACACGAGGAAGAGGATGCATGATACACAGGTCGGTTTTGGCAGTAGTCAGCTTTTCTTTATTTAAGATATAGCTATCTTTCAAACGTATATAATCCGCTTCGTTGAAAAATCGTTCTCTTTGTACACGGGTCATATAGAGAATATCCAAGGTGGGCATAACCTTTTCTAAGCTGGTGGTAACGGTATAGGAGATTCCCTTTTTATCTAAAATATCATTAATGATATATTCAGGTAATTTTAATTCCTCAGGAGAGATTAAAACAAAGTGAATATTTTCATAGCGTGACAAGGCGTGTATCAAAGAATGCACAGTTCTACCGAACTTTAAGTCACCGCAAAGCCCTACGGTTAAGCTGTCAAAGTGGCCTTTTTCCCGTTGTATGGTTAAAAGGTCGGTAAGGGTTTGGGTTGGATGGTTATGACCGCCATCTCCCGCATTGATTATGGGGACGGAAGAGTGGAGGGAAGCTACCATTGGTGCGCCTTCTTTGGGATGGCGCATGGCAATGATGTCTGCATAACAGCTTACGGTTCGGATGGTATCGGAAACGCTTTCTCCTTTTGCGGCGGAGCTATTGCTTGCCGCAGAAAAACCTAATACATTACCCCCCAATTCCATCATTGCCGCTTCAAAACTTAACCTTGTTCTTGTGGAAGGTTCGAAAAATAGGGTGGCAAGTTTTTTGCCGCGGCACTTTTCGCTATATTTTATGGGGGATTCAATTATATCATTGGCGGTAGCGATTAATTCGTCAATTTCTGCAATGGAAAGGTCAACAATATCAATCAAGCTTCTCATAATGAAACATTCCTCCAGCCTTCATCACTTGGGTTATTACGGAAGGTAATTAATTTTTTTATATCCTCTTGCTTTATATAGCCTTCTTTTGCGGCAACCTCTGCAACTGCATCAAAGTCCGACAGGCTAATGTTTTTTACGTTGGCTTCTTTCAAACGGTCTAAGCCTTTTTGCATCCCGTAGGTAAAGATGCTGACTACGCCAAGAACTTCTGCACCAGCTTCACGAAGGACATTGACAACCTCAATGACACTTCCTCCTGTGGAAATCAAATCTTCAACCACGACAACCTTTTGGCCTTTTTCCAATTTGCCCTCAATCTGGTTATTGCGGCCATGATCTTTGGCGCCAGAGCGGACATAGCCCATAGGGAGACCTAAAATATGAGCGGTGATTGCTGCATGGGCTATGCCTGCAGTACTGGTGCCCATCAAAACTTCGCAATCGGGGTACTCTTTGCGGATGGTTTCTGCCAAAGCATGCTCCACATGGTCTCTCACTTCGGGAGCGGTCAAGGTTAATCGGTTATCACAATAAATGGGGCTTTTAATACCGCTTGCCCAGGTAAAAGGGTCTTCTGGGCGAAGAAATACGGCACCAATGGATAATAAGTCTTTTGCAATCAAATGTTTCATCACGCATTTCCTCCTAAAAATTCGGTTAAGCATCTTCTATATGCGGCAACAGGATCGGTGGCTTGGGTAATGGGGCGGCCTACGACGATATAGTCGGAGCCTAATTCCCTTGCACGTTCAGGGGTTGCAATACGCACTTGATCCCCTGCGTCCCCATCGGCAAAGCGTACACCGGGAGTAATGGTTAGGAAATTCTCGCCGCAAACCTCCTTTACTTTATTTGCTTCCCAAGGAGAGCAAACGATACCATCCAAGCCTGCTTTTTTTGTATTTTTGGCGTAATGTAATACGGTTTCTTCAAGGCTTTTGTCAATTAAAAGGTCAGCTTGCATTCTTTCCTCACTGGTGGAGGTGAGCTGGGTTACAGCGATTAATAGACCACGGGTGCCATCTTTTTTAGTGAAACCTTCCAGAGCTGACTCCATCATGGCAATGGTGCCTGAGGCATGAACGTTGCACAAATCCACATCCAAATCTGACAAAACAGAGATTGCTTTTTTCACAGTATTGGGGATATCATGAAGCTTTAAGTCTAAGAAGATTTTATGGCCTCTTGCTTTAATCTCTTTTACGATTGCGGGGCCTTCTGCATAGAATAGCTCCATTCCGATTTTCAAAAAAGGTCTTTCTTCCTTGAAATGTTCCAGAAAGGCTATGAGGTCGGCTTTGCTGTTAAAATCGCAAGCAATGATTACATCTTTACTCATTTATGGGCACCTCCAATAATATGGTTTAAATCTTTGATTCCGTATTTTTTCATCACATGGGGTAAATCTTCAATTATATTTTTGCAAGCAAAGGGGTCCACTAAATTTGCGGCACCGACTTGCACTGCCGTTGCACCTGCCAACATTAGCTCTAATACATCCTCAGCAGTGGATACACCACCCATACCGATGATGGGCAGGTTTACTGCTTCATATACCTGATAAACCATACGCACCGCTACAGGGAAAATAGCACTGCCCGAAAAGCCGCCCATTTTATTGGCAATAGTAGGCTTACCTGTTTTTAGGTCAATGCGCATGCCCATTAGCGTATTGATTAAGCTAATGCCATCAGCACCAGCCTCCTCACAAGCCTTTGCAATGGAAACAATATCTGTTACATTGGGGCTCAGCTTAATATACACAGACTTTGTTGTGACTGTTTTTACCGCTTTTGTCACCGCCGCCGCCGCTTGGGGGCTTGTTCCAAAGCTCATGCCGCCATGATGTACATTGGGACAGCTTACGTTGACTTCGATGATGCCTACTTGCTCTTCTGCATTTATTTTTTCTGCGCAATATACATATTCCTCCACAGAAGAACCACTGATATTTGCAATCACAGGCTTGTGAAAAACCTTTTTCATTTTAGGCAATTCTTCGCTAATGACCTTTTCAATCCCTGGGTTTTGTAAACCTACGGAGTTAATCATTCCACCTGTGCATTCTGCTATTCTTGGGGTAGGGTTTCCGAAGCGAGGTTCTCTTGTGGTTCCTTTAAAGGAAAAGGAGCCTAATATATTGATGTCATAGAGCTCTGCAAATTCATAGCCATAGCCAAAGGTTCCGCTGGCAGGGATGATGGGGTTATCTAAGGTAATACCGCTTAAGGTAACTTTTGTGTTTACCATATGATTTCCTCCTTTTCCAAAACAGGTCCTTCTTTGCAAATACGTTTATTACCATACTTTGTTTGGCAGGAGCAACCCATACAAGCACCGAAACCACAGCCCATTCTTTCCTCGAAGCTTAGCTGTCCACTGGTGTTGGTACATGCTGAAAGGGCTTTCAGCATTGGTTCAGGGCCACAGGTATAAAAATAAGTATACGCAGTCAGACTCTTTACAATATCGGTAACAAAGCCTTTTGTGCCAAGGGTTCCATCTGCTGTGGCAACAAGGACTTCTATGCCAAGTTGTTTAAATTCTTCCATATAAAAGGCTTCATCCTTTGTATTAAAGCCCAAAATAACGACAGGTGTTTTTCCTTCATCAAGGAGATTTTTTGCCAGGCGGTACATGGGGGGAACGCCAACGCCACCGCCGATAAGCAAGGGGTGGTTTCCACTTTTTGTGGTATCATAGCCATTTCCCAGACCCGTAAGAATGTCTAATTGGGTAGAGGGCGTCAAGTCTTTCATGATATTTGTACCCTTACCTACAGTTTTATATAAAATTGTAATTGAACTATCGTCATAATCACAGACAGAAATAGGACGGCGCAAAAATAGACCTTCTATTTTTATATTGATAAATTGCCCTGCTCTTGTTATAGCAGAGGTATCCCCCTCAAGCACCATGCGGTACACAGTGCTTGTAAGGGGCTCATTTTTTACTATTTTAAAGTGAGACTGATTCAAGAAAAGCCCTCCTTAGGCGTTGATTGTGGAAATGCAAAGGGTTGTTTCTTCCAAAACATCCAAGAGTACTCTTACGGTATCCAAGGCGGTGAACATGGTAACGTTGTTTTCTACGGCACACTGACGAATTTCTTGACCATCGTTCATACCTTCTTCGGAGTTCACGTCTCTTGTATTTATGACATAGCTGACATAGCCGGAGCGGATGGAGTCGAAGATTTCTTCACTGCCTTCGCTTACCTTTTTCTTGATACGGGTACGGATACCATGCTCCTTCAAAAATTCTGCTGTGCCTGCGGTTGCTTCAATATTAAAGCCCAATTCGTAGAAGCGGCGAATGAGAGGAAGTGCTTCTTCCTTATCCTTATCGGCAATGGTAGCCAAAACGGTGCCGTAGTTCAGAATATTCATGCCTGATGCTTGCAGGGCTTTATATAAGGCTCTGTTCAGCTTATTATCATATCCGATTGCTTCCCCTGTGGACTTCATTTCTGGAGAGAGGTAGGTATCCATGCCTCTCAGCTTTGCAAAGGAGAAGGCGGGAACCTTTACATACCATCTAGGGCTTTCATCAGGGTAGATGCCGAAGATGCCTTGTTCCTTTAAGGTTTTGCCTAAGATGACCAGTGTTGCAATATCCGCAAGAGAGTAGCCTGTTGCCTTGGAAAGGAAGGGTACTGTTCTGGAGGATCTGGGGTTTACCTCAATCACGAAAACGTTGTCGTTGCTATCTACAATGAACTGAATATTGAATAAACCTTGAATGCCTATTCCCAGACCCAATTTTTTTGTATATTCTAATATTTTGCCTTTTGCTTTTTGAGATACACTAAAGGTTGGATAAACACTAATTGAGTCACCGGAGTGAACCCCTGTGCGTTCTACATGTTCCATAATGCCGGGGACGAATACGTCAAAGCCATCGCAGACTGCGTCAACTTCCAATTCCTTACCTTGGATATACTTATCAACCAGTACAGGTTGATCTTCGTTAATTTGTACTGCTGTTTTCAAGTAGGTGCGAAGAGAACTCTCGCTGGAAACAATCTGCATTGCCCGTCCGCCTAAAACGTAGCTGGGGCGAACCAAAACGGGATAGCCGATTTCATTGGCTGTCTTTACCCCATCTTCAATATTGGTGACAGCTCTTCCTTTAGGCTGAGGGATATCCAAAGCTTTTAAAATATGTTCAAAAGCGTCTCTGTTTTCTGCCCGCTCGATGGCGTCTACATCTGTACCTATTATTTTTACACCACGCTCCATGAGGGGTTGCGCAAGATTGATGGCGGTCTGTCCACCAAGGGAGGCGATAATACCCATAGGGTTTTCCAATTCGACGATATTCATAACATCTTCTACGGTAAGGGGCTCAAAGTATAATTTATCACTGGTAGTATAATCCGTTGAGACTGTTTCCGGATTGTTGTTAATGATGATGGATTCATAACCGAATTCTTTAATCGTTGTTACTGCGTGTACAGTTGAATAATCAAATTCTACGCCTTGACCGATACGGATTGGCCCTGAGCCAAGAACGATGATTTTTTTCTTATCGCTGATGATGGAATCATTTTTTTCCTCATAGGTTGAATAGAAGTAAGGAATATATCCGCCGGTTCCACTGGTTTCAATCATTTTGTAAACAGGGAATAATTTCATTTCTTTGCGCAGATTAAAAATCTCGATCTCCTTTTGATTCCAAAGCTTTGCAATGATCTTATCTGAAAAGCCCATCTTTTTAGCTGTGGTCAGGAGTTTTTTGTCACCTATATTTTCGGCTAGAATTTTTTCGTAGTCTACGATATTTTTCATTACCTCTAAAAAATATTTTGTAATCATAGTGGCGTTGAAAATTTCATCTAAGCTCACACCATTGCGGATTAACTGGGCAATGGCATAGATTCTATCATCAGGGCTTTCTGCAATATAGGCAAGGAGTTCTTCGTTGCTTATGGTATCAAACTTTGGCATATATAGATGTGATGTGCCGATTTCCAAGGAGCGGATGGATTTTAATAGACACTCCTCAATGGTACGACCGATGCCCATAACCTCTCCTGTTGCTTTCATTTGCGTGCTCAATTTATTCGTTGCGCTAGCAAATTTATCGAAGGCAAAGCGTGGGAATTTTGCAACAATATAATCTAATGCCGGCTCATAATTTGCATTGGTATTTGCGATTTTGATTTCATCTAAGGTCATGCCTACGGCTATTTTTGCTGTTACCCTTGCGATGGGATAGCCGCTTGCTTTGGATGCCAAGGCAGAGGAACGAGATACACGAGGGTTTACCTCAATTAAATAGTATTTGGAGGAGTTGGGGTCTAAAGCAAACTGAACATTGCAGCCACCCTCTATTTTTAATGCACGAATGATTTTTAAAGCACTATCTCGCAACATACTAAAATCTTGGTCATTCAGGGTTAGGATTGGTGCCACAACAATGGAATCTCCTGTATGTACACCCACAGGATCTACGTTTTCCATGCCACAAATGGTTATTGCACGGTCTGTCTTATCTCTCATTACCTCAAATTCAATTTCTTTGAAGCCTTTCACGCTTTTTTCTATCAAAACCTGATGGGTGGGGGAGAGGGAGAGGGCATTTTTCATCATTTCTTTCAACTCGGCTTCGTTTTTCGCAAAGCCGCCCCCTGTGCCGCCTAAGGTGAAGGCAGGGCGCAGAACAACGGGATAACCGATTTCAACAGCTGCACGAACTGCTTCCTCTATAGAATAGGTGATAATAGAAGGGATAACGGGTTCTCCAATTTCCTGACAAAGTTCTTTAAAGAGTTCTCTATCCTCTGCTTTTTCGATGCTTTCACAGCTTGTGCCCAAAAGCTCTACTTGACATTCCTTTAAGATGCCCTTTTTCTCCAGTTGAATTGCCAGATTTAAGCCTGTTTGTCCACCGATTCCTGGAACGATAGCATCGGGGCGTTCATAGCGAAGGATTTTTGCAATGTATTCCAAGGTCAACGGTTCCATATAAACCTTATCTGCGATGGTGGTATCAGTCATTATGGTGGCGGGATTGGAATTGACCAAAACCACTTCATAGCCCTCTTCTTTTAAAGCCAGGCAAGCCTGTGTTCCGGCATAGTCGAATTCCGCTGCTTGTCCAATTACAATGGGGCCGGAGCCGATGATAAGGATTTTTTTAAGATCTGTTCTTTTAGGCATTTTATTTCCTCCTTGAAATAGATGGATAGGTGTTCTTGCTGGTACAAAAATTTATTTAAACCTTGGAATGTTTCAGAAATTCATAAGCTAGGTAGATGAATGTCTATATTCCTAAGGGTACTTATCTCCTTTGATAAGCGATTTTGCTGTTACAAAGTGTTAGTTCACAGCGACCGAATACTTCTTTTCCTGCAAAGGGCGTGCTTCGACCTTTAGAGAGGAATTCATCTGGATATATTTTATACTGTTTTCTTAAATCAAATACAGTAAGGTCTGCGGGTTGTCCCTCTTCCAAGGGGGTGCCGATGTCAAAGCGTTTTCTGGGATTGGTATGAAGTAATTCCACGAGTTTCTCTAAAGTTAGGATTCCTGTTTGCACCAAATCTGTATACAAAACAGGGAAGGCTGTTTCCAGACCTACAATGCCCATCATGCTTCCTGCAAGTCCCTTTGATTTTTCATCAGCGGAATGGGGTGCATGGTCTGTGGCAATCATATCAATGGTGCCATCTAAAATTCCTTCGATTAATGCGAGTCTGTCTGCCTCACTTCGAATGGGTGGGTTCATTTTAAAACGACCATCCTCTTCCAGCATACTATCATTCATAACTAAGTAGTGAGGTGCTGTTTCACAGGTAACATCAATTCCACAGGCCTTCGCTTTTCGAATGAGGGCGACAGATTCTTTTGTGGAGATATGGCAGACATGATATTTACAGCCAGTTTCTTTGACTAAGGCAAGATCTCGTTCAATTTGCTTCCATTCACTTGCAGAGCAAATACCTTTGTGCCCATGAAGGGTGGCATATTCCCCATCGTGTATATAGCCACCATGAAGCAAAGTATTATCTTCACAGTGGGCTGCAATGATTTTTCCGTATTTACTGATTTTTCTCATGGCAGAGCCCATGAATTCGTCATTTTGCACACCCCTGCCGTCATCGCTAAAACCACAAACCTGCTTTGCAATTTCGTCATATTCGGCGAATTCTTCGCCTTTTTCCCCTACAGAAATGGTGCCGTAGGGATGAACATGGATACAGGCATTTTTTTGAATGCTTTCCAGTTGGGGCGCAAGATTTTCTTTTGAATCCGGTGTGGGCGACAGGTTTGGCATTGCACAGACGGTGGTATAACCCCCATGAGCGGCGGCTTTCGTTCCTGTTTCTATGGTTTCTTTATAAAAAAATCCCGGTTCTCTTAGATGTACGTGAACATCAATAAAACCGGGAAATACAAAACAACCTTCCAATTCAAAAAGAATAGTATCTGAAGAATAGGAAGGTTTGGTTGTGGAAATTTTAGAAATAAGACCATCTGCAATAAATATGTTGGAATTGACAAATCCACCTTGAACAAATACATTAACATTCGGTAAAATGTAGTTCAATTGCTCCAGCTCCTTTCCATTTGGTCGTTTAGGGTAAGTATTTCTTTACAAATTGTCAGTAGTATAGCATACGGTTTTTAATGTGTCAAGAATATATTTTAAGGTTTTTTAGATTGCTTGAATTGACAGAAACGTTTTTTTTGTGTAGACTTAGTTTGTCAATTTAAGAGGCTTTTTATAACTGACGGATCAGTGGGAAACCACAAGGGAGTAGAAAGCTTGAAGTGAGCAGTTCGGAAATATTCGGCGTTTTTTGTGACGCACCTGATTCGCAATGAAAAGTCAGGGGATTGATACTGCTTTTGTCGACCGTCTGGGCAGTCCTGTTTCTGACTAAGGAATAGGAATGCCCTTTTTTTGTTCAAATCATTAAATTTTATAGCCATTAGGAGGTTATCCATGAAAAAAGTAGCGATTCTTATGGGCAGTGACAGTGATTTTCCTGTTGTGGAAAAAGCTCTAACAACCTTGGACAAGTATGGTGTGCCCTTTGAGGTTCACGTGTACTCTGCCCACAGAACACCCGAAGAAGCAAGGGCCTTTGCAATGAATGCAAGAGAGAATGGTTTTGGCGCAATTATTGCGGCGGCGGGGAAAGCGGCTCATCTGGCAGGGGCTATGGCGGCAAATACCACATTACCTGTAATTGGTATTCCCATCAAATCTTCCACGTTGGATGGCTTGGATGCACTCCTTTCTACAGTTCAGATGCCCGGGGGCATGCCTGTGGCAACAGTGGCCATTGATGGAGCAGAAAACGCAGCATTATTGGCAATTCAGATTTTGGCGGTAACGGATGAAGATTTGGCTGAAAAGCTTCGCGTGGCAAGAGCTGATAATGCAAACAAAGTATTAGAAAAGGACCGTATGATAGCGGAAAAATATAATAAATAAACAATAAGATTCACGCATTTCTAGATGGAAAATCTTAATAGATAGATAATTTTAATTTGTGGACAAGGTCGTTGTAGAAATAGGATTTTCTCTGTAAAATCCTGTGGTTCATTCCATTTTTAACCGAAACAAAAAGTAACGATACTTAAAAATATAAATGCTCATTAACCCAACAAGCCGAAAGGCAAAAAGATGATTCTTTAGGAGGAATTCAGTATCATGGAAAAGACAGTTCAGATGTATGAAGGCAAGGCAAAAAAGGTATTTGCAACCAACGATGAAAATTACTGCATCGTATCCTACAAGGATGATGCAACTGCGTTCAATGGTCTGAAAAAAGGCACCATTCTTGGTAAAGGTGCCATCAACAACCGTGTAACAAATCACCTCATGAAGCTTTTAGAAAAAAACGGGATTCCTACACATTTTGTGGAAGAGCTTTCCGATAGAGAAACTGTAGTAAAGAAAGTAACAATTGTACCCTTGGAGGTAATTGTAAGAAATATTGCCGCTGGATCTTTGGCAAAGCGTCTTGGATTGGCGGAAGGCACAAAAATGAAGAGTACAGTTCTGGAATACTGTTATAAAGATGATGAACTGGGCGACCCTATGATTAATGAATATCATATTTTAGCCATGGAATTTGCGACAAAAGAAGAAATTGATTTAATTGCAAAATACTCTTTTAAGATTAATGAAATTTTGAGCAATTATTTGAAAGATGCAAATATTGAATTGATAGATTTCAAATTGGAATTTGGTAAGACAGCTGATGGTCAAATTGTATTGGCAGATGAAATTTCCCCTGATACCTGCCGTTTCTGGGATACCGTAACAGGAGAGAAGCTTGACAAAGACAGATTCCGCCGTGACTTAGGCAATGTGGAAGATGCTTATCAGGAAGTATTAAAGCGTTTGATGGGTGAATAATCCGGTTACAGTACAGAGTGAATAGACGAGGTGCTAACATGTGTATGAATGAAATTCATGAGGAATGTGGTGTATTCGGTGTTTTTGGAAAAGAAACCGCCACAGTTGCGGCAACAACCTATTATGGTCTGTTTGCTTTACAGCATAGAGGTCAGGAAAGCTGCGGCATTGTAGTAAATGACGATGGTATTTTTCGTTTTCATAAAGATCCTGGCTTGGTAAACGATGTATTTACCCCTCAGGTGATGGCTTCCTTGGGAGAAGGCAATATGGCGATTGGCCATGTACGCTATGGCACAACTGGAGTGAATGACCGTACCAATGCCCAGCCTATCGTTGTAAATCACATCAAAGGCAAGCTTGCATTGGCCCATAACGGCAATTTGGTAAATTCTTTTGAATTAAGACAAGAATTGGAATTACAAGGCTCTATTTTTCACACAACAAGTGATACAGAAGTTATTTCTTATATGATTACAAAGGAACGATTGAATGCCCCTTCCATTGAGGAGGCAGTAAACCGTGCCATGAACCGCATAAAAGGAGCGTATTCATTAGTGATTATGTCTGCTTCCAAAATGGTTGCGGCAAGGGATGAAAATGGATTCAGACCCTTATGTTATGGGATAACAGAGGATGGCAGCTACATTGTTGCTTCTGAAAGCTGTGCTTTGGATGCCGTTGGTGCGAAGTTTATTCGAGATATTCGTCCCGGGGAAATTGTGGTTTTTGACCATGAAGGAATTCGTACCATTACAGACCATTGTGAAAAAGTAAAGCCCACTATCTGTATATTTGAATATATTTATTTCTCCAGACCTGACTCCCGTGTGGAAGGCAGAAGTGTGCACGATGCAAGGGTGAAGGCGGGGGCTTGTCTTGCCATGGAGCACCCTGTACAGGCGGATGTTGTCATCGGCGTTCCGGATTCAGGGTTGGATGCGGCAATTGGCTATGCAAGACAGTCCGGCATTCCTTACGGTATTGGATTTATTAAAAACAAGTACATTGGGCGTACCTTTATTTCTCCCGGACAAAAGGTCCGTGAGGATAAAGTGAAGATAAAGTTAAACGTAATTGCAGAAACGGTAAAAGGAAAAAGAGTAGTTTTGGTGGACGATTCCATTGTAAGAGGGACAACCTCCGCACGGATTGTAAAGCTTCTTAGGGATGCGGGAGCAACTGAGGTGCATATGCGTTCTTCTGCTCCTCCCTTTTTGTACCCTTGCTTTTATGGAACGGATGTGGATTCTCAGGAGAATTTGATTGCCTGTAACCATACCATAGAGGAAATTAGAGATATTATTGGCGTAGACAGCTTAGGATATTTAAGTCTTGACCATTTAAGTATGCTGATTGGTACCCCCAACGGTGAGGGTTACTGTGCTTCCTGCTTTGACGGCAAGTATCCCACAGAAAAACCAACAGAGGCTGATAAAAATAGATTTGAAAATAAGCTCAGCGAGAGGAGAAAAAATCAAGATGAAGAGTCACAGTGAGAGCTATAAAGCAGCAGGTGTGGACATTGTTGCAGGATACCAAGCAGTTGAGCTGATGAAGCAGCATATTGCAAAAACAATGACAGCAGGAGTCATGTCTGATATTGGGGGCTTTGGCGGTCTGTTTGAATTGGATATGACAGGGATTACAAAGCCTGTTTTGGTAAGCGGTACCGACGGTGTAGGCACAAAGCTGAAATTGGCATTTTTGATGGACAAGCATGACACTGTGGGCATTGACTGCGTTGCTATGTGCGTGAACGATATCATTTGCGTTGGTGCAAAGCCTTTATTTTTCTTGGATTATATTGCTGTGGGCAAAAACTTTCCTGAAAAAATTGCGTCTATTGTTTCCGGTGTAGCAGAAGGCTGTGTTCAATCCGGTGCGGCATTAATCGGCGGGGAGACCGCAGAGATGCCTGGTTTCTATCCAGATGATGAATATGATTTGGCTGGTTTCTCGGTTGGCGTTGTAGATAAAGCTAAAATTTTGAATAATAAAACAATCAAAGAAGGGGATGTGCTGATTGCATTGCCCTCCAGCGGTGTGCATTCCAATGGTTTTTCCTTGGTACGCCGTGTGTTTGATGTGGAAAATACTGATATGAAGGCGCCTGTTGCGGAACTGGGTGGAAAGTCCTTAGGGGAAACCTTACTGACACCAACAAAAATCTATGTAAAGCCTATGCTTGCTTTGTTTGAAGAAATTTCAGTTAAGGCAGTTTCTCATATCACAGGCGGTGGTTTTTACGAAAACATTCCCAGAAGCATTCCCAAGGGTTTTGGGGCGAAGATTGATAAAAAAGCATTACGTATCCTGCCAATTTTTGATTTGCTTGCTAAAACAGGCAATATTCCCGAAAGAGATATGTTTAACACCTTTAACATGGGTGTGGGTATGAGTGTTGTTGTGGCAAAAGAAGATGCTGAAAAAGCATTGGAAATCCTAAAGGCAAACGGCGAGGATGCATATATTATGGGTGAAATTGTAGTGGCCGAGGAAGGTGTCGTTATATGCTAAAAACAAAAATTGCAGTTTTTGTTTCCGGCGGCGGCACGAATTTACAAGCACTCATTGATGCTGAAAAAAGAGGGGAAATACCCAGTGGTGAAATTGCGCTGGTTTTGGCTAGCAACGACAGTGCTTATGCTTTAACCAGGGCTGAAGAAAACGGCATTAAAAGTGTAGTGATCAAAAGAAAAGGATTTCCTTCTCAAGAAGCATATGAAGAAGAAATGAAAAATGTGTTGGATGAGAACGGAATTAATATGATTGTTTTGGCAGGGTTTATGTCCTTACTCAGCGAGAAATTTACCGCCCTTTATCCCAAGAGAATTGTGAATATTCATCCGTCTTTGATTCCTTCCTTTTGTGGCAAAGGGTTTTATGGCTTGCATGTGCATGAAGCTGCCCTTGGTTACGGCGTGAAGGTGACAGGGGCTACGGTGCATTATGTGAATGAGATTCCTGATGGAGGGGAAATCATTCTGCAAAAGGCTGTGGAGATTTTGGAGGGCGACACCCCAGAGGTATTGCAAAAAAGAGTCATGGAAGAAGCAGAATGGGTGCTTTTGCCCAAAGCTGTGGAAATGGTAGCTTGTAAATTACAGAAAGGAAACTGATATGGATATCTATAAGATCAACCCCATGAGGGACTTGGTAAAGGAAAACCCTTACGTTGGCAGAGGGATAGTAATTGGAAAAACAGCGGATGGAAGCAAGGCGGCAACTGCATACTTTATTATGGGTCGCAGTGAAAACAGCCGTAACCGTGTTTTTATTGAAAACGGTGAAGAAGTGATTATCAAGCCCTTTGATGAATCCAAGGTAGAAGACCCTTCCTTAATTATATATTCTCCCATTAAAAAATTGGAAAACAAATTGATTGTAACTAACGGAGACCAAACAGATACCATTTTTGATTTTATTCAAGCTGGAAAAACCTTTGAGGAGGGCTTGGAGACTAGAGAATTTGAGCCTGATGCCCCCAATTTTACACCAAGAATCAGCGGTATGCTGACCTTTGGGAAAGCGGATTTTACGTATAAAATGAGTATTCTGAAAAGCACCGATGCAAAGGGCAGTGCTTGCAGCAGATATTCCTTTTCTTTTCCAGCTGTAAATGGTTTGGGACATTTTATTCACACCTATGCTTGTGATGGCAATCCTCTGCCTACATTCCAAGGAGAACCAGAGCGAGCAGAAATTCCGAATCAGATTGATGATTTGGTGCAAGAAATTTGGGGGAATCTAAATGAAGAAAACAAGATTTCTCTTTATGTAAGATATATTGATTTGAAAACAGGAACCATTGAAAACCGTATGATAAATAAAAACAAATAAGGAGATTCAGATATGGATAGCACAAAGGAAATTTATCTTTCCCCTTTTTCAACCAGATATGCCAGCAAGGAAATGCAGGCTGTTTTTTCCGAGGGATTTAAGTTTCGTACATGGCGCAAGCTTTGGATTGCTTTAGCTAAAGCCGAAAAAGCCTTGGGTTTAGAAATTACAGACGAGCAAATTTCTGAATTGGAATCTTTTAAAGATGATATTAATTTTGAAGTTGCGGAAGCAAGAGAAAAAGTTGTACGCCACGATGTTATGAGCCATGTATTTGCTTATGGCCAGCAGTGCCCTAAGGCAGAGCCAATCATTCACTTAGGGGCAACTTCCTGTTACGTTGGAGACAACACAGATGTGATTATCTTAAAAGAGGCATCTCATATCATTTTGAAAAAAGCGGCACAGGTTGTAAAAAATCTTTCTGAATTTGCAGATAATTATAAGAACCTTCCTTGTTTGGCTTATACCCATTTACAGCCTGCACAGTTGACAACAGTTGGCAAAAGAGCCACTCTTTGGATTTATGAATTGTGTCAGGATATCCATGAATTGGAGCATCGTTTGGAAGAATTGCTTTTATTGGGTTCAAAGGGAACTACAGGTACCCAAGCAAGCTTTATGGAGCTGTTTGAAGGGGACGAAGAAAAGATCAAGAAAATGGAAGAAATGATTGCCTTAGATATGGGCTTTAAGGGCTGTGTGCCTGTTTCCGGTCAGACCTATTCCCGTAAGGTGGACGCTTATTTCTTATCTGTACTTTCCGGTTTTGCCCAGAGTGCTTACAAATTTTCCAACGATATGCGTATTTTACAGTCTTTTGAGGAAATGGAAGAGCCTTTTGAAAAAAATCAGATTGGTTCCTCTGCAATGCCCTACAAGAGAAATCCTATGAGAAGCGAAAGAATTTCCGCTTTGGCAAGATACGTGATTGTGGATTCCTTAAACCCTGCATTGACAGCAGGAACACAATGGTTTGAGAGAACATTGGACGATTCTGCGAACAAGCGTATTTCCAGTGCAGAAGCCTTTTTGGCAATTGATTCTATTTTGAATATTTATATGAATGTGACAGCTGGCTTGGTTGTTTATGATAAGGTTGTTGAGCGTCGTGTGATGGAAAAACTGCCTTTTATGGCAACAGAAAATATCATGATGAAATCCGTAAAAAAAGGCGGCAACAGACAGGAATTGCACGAATTGCTGCGTACCCATTCCCATGCGGCGGCGGCAAAAGTGAAGCTTGAGGGTGGCAAGAATGATTTGATTGAAAGAATTGCAGAGGACGATGCATTCCCACTGACATTAGAAGAAATTAAGGCGGAATTAGATCCATCTTTATATATCGGCAGAAGTGCTTCTCAGGTGGATGAATTTATAAAAGAGATTGCGCAACCCATTATTGCAAAATGGTATGAAGGTGAAATTGAAGCGGAGTTAAAGGTTTGATAACAGGAGGCTTTTAAAATGAATGAATTTGAATTAAAGTACGGCTGTAATCCAAATCAGAAACCTGCAAGAATTTATATGACAGACGGCAGTGACTTGCCTATCCGAATTTTGAGCGGAAAACCCGGTTACATCAATTTTTTGGATGCCTTTAACAGCTGGCAGTTGGTAAAGGAATTAAAAGAAGCTTTGGGTATGCCTGCGGCAACTTCTTTTAAGCATGTAAGCCCTACCTCTGCGGCGGTAGGTACGCCTATGGGCGCAGATTTAAAAAAGGCTTGCTTTGTGGATGATATTGAAGGTCTGGATGAATCTCCGATTGCTTTGGCATATGCCAGAGCAAGGGGCACTGACCGCTTATGCTCTTATGGTGATTGGATTGCCTTAAGCGATGTTTGCGATGCAGTGACAGCAAATATGATTAAGCGAGAGGTATCCGACGGTGTTATTGCACCCGGTTATACAGCAGAGGCTTTAGAAATTTTGAAAGCAAAAAGAAATGGAACCTATAACGTTGTAGAAATTGATGTTGATTTCCTTCCTGAGGAAAAAGAAGTAAAACAGGTTTTTGGAATTACTTTTGAACAAGGGAGAAACAATTTTAAAATTGATAAGGCTCTTTTGGAAAACATTGTAACAGAAAACAAAGAGCTGACAGAAGAAGCAAAAAGAGATTTAATTGTTGCTTTAATTACTTTAAAATATACCCAGTCTAATTCCGTATGTTTTGCAAAAGACGGACAGGCAATTGGGGTGGGTGCTGGTCAGCAGTCTCGTATTCATTGTACCCGTCTGGCAGGAAGCAAAGCGGATATTTGGCATTTACGCCAATGTGAAAAGGTATTAAACCTACCCTTTTTGCCATCTGTAGCTCGTCCTGCAAGGGACAATGCCATTGATATTTATATATCTGACGATTATGAGGATATTTTGGCGGATGGTGCTTGGGAAAGCATTTTTTCTGTAAAGCCTGAGCCCTTAACAAGAGAAGAAAAGAAGGCATATCTTACTACAATCAAGGGTGTTGCTTTGGGCAGTGATGCGTTCTTCCCCTTTGGTGATAATATTGAAAGAGCGGCAAAAAGCGGTGTTTCTTATATTGCGGAGCCCGGTGGTTCCATCCGTGATGACAATGTGATTGAAACCTGTAACAAACACAATATGGTTATGGCATTCACAGGAATGCGTTTGTTCCATCATTAAAAGGGGGAAAGAATGAAATGAAGGTCATGGTAATTGGCGGTGGCGGCAGAGAGCATGCCATCGTGAAAAAAATTAAGGAAAATTCCAATGTAACTGAGCTTTTTGTTCTTCCCGGCAACGGTGGAATTGCCCAAGATGCCACTTGTGTGGATATTGGTGTGAAGGAAGTGGAAAAAATCGTAGCTTTTGCTATGGAAAATAGAATTGAGTTTGCTGTAGTGGCTCCTGATGATCCTCTTGTATTAGGGGTTGTGGATGCATTAGAGGCTGTTGACGTTCCTTGCTTTGGCCCCAATAAAAGAGCGGCAATTTTAGAGGGAAGTAAAGTTTTTTCTAAAAATTTAATGAAGAAATATAATATTCCTACTGCACAGTATGAAGTTTTTGATGATATGACCAATGCTTTGGAATATTTAGAAACAGCACCCATTCCTACAGTAATCAAAGCGGATGGGTTAGCATTGGGTAAGGGCGTTGTTATTGCGGAAACAAGAGAAGCGGCGAAGGATGCCGTTCGCTCCATGATGGAGGACAAAATCTTCGGTGCCAGCGGTGACCATATCGTGATTGAGGAGTTTCTCACTGGTCCCGAGGTTTCTGTACTTGCTTTTACAGATGGAAAAACCATGCTTCCTATGGTTTCCTCTATGGATCACAAAAGAGCATTGGATGGAGATAAGGGGTTGAACACTGGGGGTATGGGAACGATTGCTCCAAACCCTTATTATACAGATGAAATTGCGGCAGAGTGCATGAAAACCATTTTTCTGCCCACAATGGAAGCGATGAATCAAGAGGACAGAACCTTTAAGGGATGTTTGTACTTTGGATTGATGTTGACACCAAATGGACCTAAAACGATTGAATATAACTGTCGTTTTGGTGATCCTGAGACGCAGGTTGTGCTACCTTTATTGGAAAGTGACCTTTTGACCATTATGCAACACATCGCAAAGGGCACTTTAGCAGAAGCTGAAGTGAAATTTAGCGAGAAAGCTGCTTGCTGTGTGATTATGGCATCGGAAGGCTACCCCGGAAAATATGAAACTGGTTTCCCTATTTTGTTGCCTGAAAACAGCAACCGGATATACGTTGCAGGAGCGAAAATTAAGGATGGCATTATGGTAACAGGCGGGGGACGTGTATTAGGCGTGACAGAAGTTGGGATTACATTAGGCGAAGCCATTGAGAAGGCGTATGAAACGGTAAAAACCGTAAAATTCGAGAATGCATATTATCGCAAGGATATTGGCAAAAAGGCCTTAGCGGCGGAGGTATAAGCATGGTTTACAGAGTTTATGTAGAGAAAAAACAAGGTCTTACAGCAGAGGCAGATGGATTGCGCCATGATATTGTAAATTTGCTGGGGATTACAAATTTGACCGACTTACGCCTTTTTAATCGATACGACGTGGAAAGTATTGAAAAGGATTTATTTGAGTATTGCAAAACAACCGTTTTTTCTGAGCCCCAGCTTGATCATTTATATGATACATTGCCGAAAGAGGATGTAGTTATATTTGCTGTAGAGTATTTGCCCGGGCAGTTTGACCAAAGAGCGAATTCAGCGGCAGAATGTGTGCAGATTATATCCAAGCAGGAAAGACCTTTGGTTCGTACGGCAAAGGTTTACTATTTATACGGTAAGCTGACGGAAGAAGAAATTCTGGCTATTAAAAAATATGTTATCAATCCTGTGGAGGCTAGAGAGGCAACTTTAAACACTTTTGAGACCTTAGCAATGCAGTATGAAATTCCCACAGAGGTTGCAACTGTTGAAGGCTTTTTGCAGTTGGATGAAGCCGGTTTAGATGGTTTTGTGAAGCATTTGGGCTTGGCTATGGATTTGGATGATATTAAAGTTTGTCAGGCATATTTTAAGGAAGAGGACAGAAATCCCACGATTACAGAGATTAAGATGATTGATACTTATTGGTCTGATCATTGCCGTCATACAACCTTCTTGACAACCATTGATAAAATCAAGTTCGAGGATACCTTATTACAGTCTGCTTATGACGAATATTTAAAAACAAGAGAAGCAATTGGTCGCACAAAACCGATCAATTTAATGGATATGGGCACCATTGTTGCAAAGTTTTTAAAGCAAGAAGGAAAACTAAGCAAGCTAGATGAATCAGAGGAAATCAACGCTTGCACAGTTAAAATTGATGTAAATGTGGAGGGTAAAACAGAAAAGTGGTTACTGCTTTTCAAAAATGAAACCCATAACCATCCCACGGAAATAGAGCCCTTTGGTGGAGCGGCTACCTGTGTTGGTGGTGCAATACGTGACCCATTATCGGGTCGTTCTTATGTATATGCTGCAATGCGTGTGACGGGGGCAGGTGACCCTACAGTACCAGTTTCCCAAACCATTCCGGGAAAACTGCCCCAGCGCAAAATTGTAACAACAGCGGCGGCGGGATACAGCTCCTATGGGAATCAGATTGGCCTTGCAACGGGACAGGTGGACGAAATTTATCATCCCGGTTATGTGGCAAAGAGAATGGAAATTGGTGCAGTGATTGGTGCGGCACCTGCAGAGAATGTGCGAAGAGAAGAGCCGAAGGATGGAGATATTATTATTCTTTTAGGTGGTCGTACCGGGCGTGATGGTTGCGGCGGTGCAACAGGCTCCTCAAAATCTCATACTGTGGAATCCTTGGAGAGCTGTGGTGCAGAGGTGCAAAAGGGTAATGCTCCCGAAGAAAGAAAATTACAGCGTTTGTTCCGTAACGCAGAAGCGGCTAAGCTAATCAAGCGTTGCAATGACTTTGGTGCGGGCGGTGTATCTGTAGCTATTGGTGAGTTGGCGCCTGGTCTGGTGATTGACTTAAATGCAGTGCCCAAAAAGTATGATGGCCTTGATGGTACAGAATTAGCCATCAGCGAGTCACAGGAAAGAATGGCGGTAGTAGTTGCGGCGGAAGATGTGGAGCGATTTAAGGAATTAGCATACAGCGAAAACCTAGAGGCCACTGTTGTTGCTGAGGTAAAGGCAGAGCCACGATTGGTTATGCAATGGAATGGCAAGAATATTGTGAATATTTCCCGGGAATTTTTGGATTCCAATGGTGCAGAAAAGCACATTACTATTGCTCCAGCGGCACCCAAAGATATTACAAAGAAAATCCCAGCAAGCTTTAAGGAAGGATTATCGGAAATAGCAGAGGATTTGAATGTTTGCTCCAAGAGGGGATTGTCTGAACGTTTTGACTCCACCATTGGTGCAGGGACTGTATTGATGCCTTTTGGCGGAAGAACCCAGAGAACACCTATCCAAGCAATGGTAAACAAGGTTTCAGTTGAGAAAAAGGATACGACTACCTGCTCCCTAATGGCTTGGGGATATAATCCTTTTATAGCTGAAGCGAGCCCTTACCACAGTGCGTATTTAGCAGTGGTGGAATCGGTGGCGAAGCTGGTGGCAACGGGTGCTAAGTTTGAGGATGTTTACTTATCCTTCCAAGAGTACTTTGAAAAGCCCATGAAGGATGAGAAGCGTTGGGGTAAGCCTTTAGCAGCGTTGCTGGGTGCATTTATGGCGCAAAAAGGTCTGGAGATTGCTGCAATTGGTGGGAAAGATTCCATGAGCGGTAGTTTTGAGCATATTGATGTACCGCCTACATTGGTTTCCTTTGCGGTAACCACAGAGGAGATTAGTAATATAATTTCTCCTGAATTTAAAGGTTCTGGTCATAAGGTTGTTTTGATACTGCCTGAATATGATGTAAGTGGGTTGCCAACAGCCAAAAGCTTAAAGGCTAATTTTGACTTAGTCAATAAATTAATGAGAAATGGCAAGGTTCTAAGTGCATATACACCAACCTACGGCGGTGTTGCTGAGGCAATTTTGAAAATGGCTATGGGCAATGAGCTTGGATTTACCTTTGCCGATGAAATTACTTTAGAAATGGTATTTGGTTATCAGTATGGTGGTTTTATCTTAGAATTGTCCGTAGACGTTGAAGCTGGTATTCTTCTTGGTGTAACAACTGAGAAACAGGCTATTGTTTTTGATAAAGACGAGATTCCTATGAAAGCTTTATTGGATATTTATGAAGGAAAGCTTGAGAAGGTTTATCCTTGCGATATTGCAACAAAAGCTGAGCAAATACCTACCTTTACCTATCATACAGACAAAAATTTTCAGGCAAAAGCATCTTTTGCAAAGCCTAAAGTGTTGATTCCTGTATTCCCCGGTACAAATTGCGAATATGATTCTGCAAAGGCTGTGGAACGGGCAGGTGGGAATGCTGAGATTTTCGTTATCAACAACCTTTCTGCCACGGGTATTTCTGATTCCATTCAAAGATTTGCAAAGGAAGTGGAAAAATCCCAGATGATTTTTATTCCAGGTGGATTTTCCGGTGGAGATGAACCGGATGGTTCAGGTAAATTTATTACTGCTTTCTTCCGTAATCCTGAAATTAAAGAAGTTGTAACACAACTTTTGGAGGAAAAAGATGGTTTAATGTGTGGTATTTGCAATGGATTCCAAGCATTAATTAAACTGGGACTGGTACCTTTTGGAAAAATAATGGATACGGATGAAACTTGTCCCACACTTTCCTATAACACCATTGGGCGTCACCAATCAAAACTGGTTCGCACCAGAGTTGCTTCTAACAACTCCCCTTGGTTGATGAATGTAGAGGCGGGAGAGGTATTTACAGTTCCCATTTCCCATGGAGAAGGTAGGCTATTAGCTGACGAGGCATTGGTGAAAGAATTAGCAAAGAATGGGCAAGTTCTTACCCAGTATGTGGATAATAATGGGAATGTTACAAATGAAATTGCATATAATCCAAATGGCTCTTTTAATGCAATTGAAGGGCTGATTTCTCCTGATGGTCGGATTATCGGGAAGATGGGACACTCGGAACGTATAGGTTGTAACTTGTATCAGAACGTACAAGGGAAGTATGATATGAAATTATTTGAATCAGCAGTGAAATATTATAAATAATTTATTGACAATCTATAAAAATATCCTGATAATATAAGCATATCAGGATATTTTTTTTATGCCAAATTGCAAAAAAAGGAGGCCTTATCTGAGAGAAATTACTGGTGTATATATTGAACAACAAAATGTTTTTTGTATGTATTTTTTAGTTACTGTAGTGGAATACTTACAAATACTATTATTTTTTTCTGCGAAACATGGGCTTTTTTGATGTAAATGCACAAGAAATCCAAGGTGTATGGGCATCTATACAAATTTTTGTTTAAATGTTTGTACAAAACGGAAATTGCTTTTTATTGAGTTGTATGATAACTTATAGTACAAGTAATACATGGTGTACGACAGGTATTAGAACTTTTATTAACATCAACGAATAGAGCCTCCGAAAGAATGCTCCAAATAATTTTCGTACTACTTTTTGTATTGAAAAGGGGCCATGCAAGAGCAGATTAGGGGAGAGAATCATGGATTACTATAAAGGCAGATTGTCACTGAGTGACGAGGTTTATAATCAAATTTTAGAGCAGATTACCAGCGGGGAGTGGAAAGTTGGAGATAAGCTTCCTTCTGAAAGCAAACTTTGCAGCATGTTTGGTGTGAGTAGAACCAGTGTTAGGGCTGCGCTGCAAAATTTACAAGGCAGTGGTATTGTGGTTACAATGCAGGGTGTTGGTTCCTTTGTACATAGAAATCCCGAACAGGGAGTTACGAATGAGGAGCCGCCAGAAGCTTTAAAATCCTCGGATATTTCAAGTGAAGAATTTAAAGAATTTTTTGAATTCAGACAGGCCATTGAGTTTAAAGCAATCGAATTTTTTGTGAGAAGAGCCACAAAGGAAAATGAAGATGTTTTAAAAGACTTGGTTGAAAAGATGCAGGAAGCAGCAAAAATTGATGACAGGGCTTCTTTTACACAGTATGACCTAGATTTTCATATGGCCATCATTGAAGGGGCAAAAAATGTTTTTCTTTATAATTCCATGCTAAATTATAAAGATATTTTTTCTCATTACATGGAAGAGATTACTCGATTGACTGATAAACCACTAACCGTTTTAGCGGAAGAGCATGTGGAACTTTACACCTATTTGATTGAAAAGAAGCCAAAATGGGCGAAGGACTACTTGTTCTGTGATAACACATATTATCACGTTGCATACTTTAACGGTCGTTAATTTCTAAAGATAGGATATTTACGCTTGGATAAAAAGGGAACAGAAAAGGCAATTTGCCGAAGTAGGGGACTTTTTATAAATTTGTGTATGTACCAATGGATATATACGCGAAAGAATTGCGTAGTTACGCAAAAAAACAAAAGAAAAGAGCTATGCCGGCTGCTTTGGAAGGGGTAGCGAGCAAGTAGCAAAAAAGACATGTTGGAAAAGAGTCCAAAATAACGAGGAGGGTAATGAAATGAAAAAAAGATTATTAGCTGGTATTATGTGTGCTGTTATGGCTTTGGGCGTTGCAGGGTGTGGCGGCGGAAGCAAAAGCAGCGATGGTAACAGCGGCGGTGAAGTAAAGGCAATTAACCTGAAAATGGCAGTAACACCTTCTGAAACTAGTGTATGGATGGTGGCAGCAAATGAGTTTAAGAAATTAATTGAGGAACGTACCGAAGGCAGATATACGGTAACAATTTACGGAAATGAGCAGCTTGCAGCTGGCGATCAGACAAAGGGTGTTGAAATGTTATTCAACGGCACAACAGATGTTGACCTTCACTCTTCCATGATTATTTCTAACGTAGTACCTGAATTATCTGTAATCAGTATGCCTTGGATTTTCCCTAATGGCTATGACAGCGTTGATGAGTACATTTTCAATGAAGGTTCTACCGGTTCCGAATTTATTAAAAAAGCAGTTGAAGCAAAGGGTGCACATGTAGTTGGTATCGGCGAAAATGGTTTCCGTCAGATTACAAACAACAAGCGTCCTATTACATCAGCAGCTGATATGTCTATGCTGAAAGTTAGAGTACCTGCGATTTCTTTGTTGGTTGACGTATTTAAGACATTGGGTGCTGATCCTACACAGATGCCTTTCGGTGAAGTATTTACAGCTTTACAGCAGGGTGCAATTGATGGTCAGGAAAATCCTTATGACACAATCAGATCCGCAAAAATTCAGGAAGTTCAGAAATATATGACTATTTGGAATTACTGCTACGATCCAATTATTTTGAGTGTAAGCGGTAACATCTGGAATAAATTAAGTGATGAAGACAAGGCTATCTTCGACGCAGCTGGTAAAGAAGCATGTGCAACTCAGGTGGCAGCTTCCAGAAATATGGATGCTGAAATTATTGAACAGTTCAAGGGAATTGGTGTAGAAGTAAACGAATTGTCCCCTGAAGCTATTGCAGAGATGAAGACAGTTGTTGCTCCTGTTTATGACAAATATAAAGAGCAGTTTGGCGCAGAAGCTTTTGCAGCATTTGGCTACAAATAATTTAGAATAAAAAAATAAGAAAATCATGAAACTGTAGTGTCGAGAGGGCAGGTAGACACGCTGTCCCTGCCCTCTCTTTTTACTGTACATAATGGAATTATTTTGAAATTTTAATAGAGACTAAACAAAAGAAAAAGGTGCGCTGAAAGACTAGTATAGTTTATTAATTATTAATACTTATTTTGTAATAATATTCGTGCTATTTGGCGTGAATGAAAATTAAAAAACGAAAGAAAGGTGGAAAATATGAAATTGCTTTCCAAAATACTTGATTATTTTGAAGAAACGCTCATCATTCTTATGATGTCCTATATGGCGATTATGAATTTCCTCAACGTTGTTTTTAGATATTGTTTTGCAAATTCTTTTTCCTTTACGGAAGAATTAACTGTTACAGTATTTGTATGGGTGACAATGTTGGGTGTTGCAGCCGGCTTTAAAAGATACGCTCACTTGGGTATGAGTTTTCTTGTTGATTTGTTCCACGGAAAAACAAAAGCGATGCTGGCATTATTCAGTGTGGTTTGCAGTTTAATCTTTATGGTACTTGTTTTCTATTTCGGCATAGTAATGGTACAGGGTCAGATTGCTATGGGCTCTACAACTCCTGTTTTGAGAATGCCTCAGGCAGTACAGGGGCTATCTATGCCTGTTGGTGCGGTTTTTGTTATCATTCGTATAATACAGGCAGGTTATCTTCAAGTGAAAGGCCTGTGGAATGAAGAAAAAAAGGGGGGTACTGAGGCATGATGACTTTAATTCTTTTTGGGTTATTCTTTGTACTGGTATTCCTGAATGTACCCATTGCAATTTCTCTTGGTTTAGCAGCATCCGTTGGCTTAATGTACGGTCAGTTTCCACTTTCCGTTATTCCCGGCATCTTATATTCCGGCACAGCCAAGTTTACGTTGCTTGCGATTCCGTTCTTTATTTTAGCCGGTAGTATTATGGAATATGCCGGTATTTCCAAACGTTTAATTAGTTTTGCAAACGCTTGCGTTGGTCACAGAAAAGGTGGATTAATGGCAGTCGTTGTTATTGTTGCATGTTTCTTTGCTGCAATTTCAGGCTCAGGCCCCGCTACTGTTGCGGCGATTGGTCCTGTTTTGATTCCCGCAATGGTAAAGGCTGGCTATGGCAAAGATATGCCTGCTGCTTTGGTTAGTGCTTCCGGTGCCATCGGTATCATTATTCCACCAAGTATTGCGTATGTAGTTTACGCTTCTTGTACTGACGTTTCTGTTGGTGCACTGTTTACCGCTGGTATCATTCCCGGTATTGTTGTAGGTATTGCGTACTATATGGCAGCAGCATGGGATTCCAGAAACAACAAAGAAATTATTGCTCAACCTAAAATGAGTGGTAAGGACAGATTGATTGCTTTTAAGGATGCTTTCTGGGGATTGATGACACCAGTAATCATTCTAGGTGGTATTTACGCAGGTATCTTTACACCTACTGAAGCAGCAGGTATTGCTGTTATTTACGGTTTGATTGTGGGTATCTTTATTTACAGAGAAATTAAACTGAAAGATTTGTATCATATTTTTATGGAATCTGCCGTATCCTCTGCAACAGTAATGTTTATCATTGCAGCAGCAGCGGTATTTGCATGGATTTTAACGACAAGCCAGATTGCAAGTCAGCTGTCTCAGATGGTTCTTGCGGTAAGTGACAACAAATACATAATCTTACTGTTAATTAATATTATTTTCTTGATTGCAGGTTGCTTCCTTGATGCAAACTCTGCATTCTATATCCTGTTGCCTATTATAGTTCCTGTTTTGAACGCAATTGATGTAAGTCTGCTTCATGCAGGTGTTTTCTTGACAGTAAACATGGCAATCGGTATGATTACACCTCCTGTAGGTATTAACCTTTACGTTGGTTGTAATGTTGCAGAAATTCCAGTTGCAGATATTTGTAGAAAGATTATCCCTTTCCTCATTGCGGGTATCGTGGCACTGTTCATCTTAACCTTTATTCCTGACATCTCCTTGTTCTTGCCAAGAATGATTGGACAGATTAAGTAAATAAATTTAAAAGGGTGTATATTAGGTGCCGCTGATAGCAGCGGTACCTAAATTACAAGAATATATACAAAGGATGAAAATGAATAATTTACAAAGGAAAATCGGCTTTTAGGAAACAAAAGATAAGAAATTTATGTGGCCGTATAAAAGACGGCTTTTCATTCGCCACTATCTTGTATTACAGGTAATAGAGGTTTTGCGAGACATACATGACAAGTTACAAGTGGCACTCGGAATTGAAAGCAATATTATAAAACATAATATAATTATATAACTAAAAACTTAAGAAAAGGGTGATTTCATTGGCTAAGAAGAAATATTCAAAAGAAATGCTCATTGATTTGTATCGCATGATGATTCGTATCAGAGCATTTGAAACAAGAGCGGCTGAATGCTTCACAAAGGGAATGCTTGCAGGTAATATTCACCTGTGTATTGGTCAGGAGGCTGTAGCAGCGGGTGCTTGCTATGCCTTGGAAAAAGAAGATTATATGGCTACAACCCACAGAGGACACGGACATACCATTGCCAAAGGCGGCAAATTAGATAAAATGCTTGCCGAATTGTTTGGCAAGAAAACAGGATATTGCAATGGTAAAGGCGGTTCCATGCATATTGCGGATGTTGAAGGCCTGCATCACTTAGGTGCAAATGGTATCGTTGGTGCGGGAATTCCCATAGCTACCGGTTCCGCTTTGGCCTCTAAGGTTCTGGGAGACAAGCATGTTACACTTTGCTTCTTTGGTGACAGTGCTTCAAACCAGGGAACTTTTCATGAAGCGGTGAATATGGCGGCAGCTTGGAAGCTACCTGTTGTATTCCTATGTGAAAACAACAAATATGGTGTATCTACTAACATTCATTCAGTAACAAATACAGATACCATTGCAGTTCGCGCGAAAGGTTATGATATTCCCGGAACTACAGTAGATGGCAATGATCCCGTGATTGTTTACGAAGCAGTAAAAGAGGCAGCGGATTTTGCCAGAGCCGGCAACGGTCCATCTATTGTTGAATGTATCACATATCGTCATCAAGGACACTACTGCGGAGACCCTGCCAACTATCGTCCCGCTGAATATATGGAAAACGCACATAAAGATGATGGCATTCCCAACATGAGAGCAAGATTATTAGACGAAAAAGTTGCAACGGAAGAGGAACTGGTTGCCGTTGAAGAGGAAGTAAAGGCAGAGATGGATGCGGCCTATGAATTTGCTGTAGCATCTGAATACCCCGATCCTTCCGAAGCTACAACAGATGTTTATAGCTCTGATAATGAAAGGAGTGTTGCAAGATGAGTAAGGTATTAAGCATCAGCAAGGCAATTGGTGAAGCTTTGCATGAAGAAATGGCAAGAGATGAAAATGTAATTATCCTCGGCGAGGATATGGGGAAGATGGGTAATGTTTTTGGCATCACCGTTGGTTTCCAAAAAGAATTTGGCGAACACAGAGTATATGATACACCAATTTCCGAATCCGGTTTCTGCGGTATGGCGGTGGGTGCGGCAATGAGAGGTATTCGCCCTGTTGTAGAATTGATGTATGATGACTTTATTACAGTTGCGGCAGACCCTATTATTAATCAGGCAGCAAAGATGAGATATATGACAGGTGGTCAGGCAACAGTGCCAATGGTACTCAGATTACCAATGGGCGCAGGCAGAAGAAACGCAGGACAGCACTCTCAGTGTTTGGAGAATATTTTCTGTCACACACCAGGCTTGAAAGTTGTTGCGCCTTCTACAGCTGCTGATGCAAAAGGTCTTTTGAAATCCGCAGTGCGTGATGATGACCCTGTTATGTTTATGGAGCACAAGCTGTTATATGCGAAAAAAGAAGAATTACCTGAAGGCGAATATACAATTCCTTTGGGCGTTGCTGATGTAAAAAAAGAAGGAACAGATCTGACAATTATTACATGGAGCCGCCAAGTATACTTTGCTTTGGAAGCTGCCGAGGAATTGGCAAAAGTGGGCATTCATGTTGAAGTCCTTGACCTTCGTACATTAGTTCCTTTAGATTGGGATGCAATTGTGAAATCTGTTTCCAAGACACACAATGTTATCGTTCTTTCCGAGGAAGTAAAAAGAGGCAGCTATGCAGGTGAAATTTCTGCACAGATTGCAGAGGAATTATTTGATGAATTAGATGCACCGGTAGAACGTGTTTGCGGTCTGAATATTGTTTCTCCTTTCAGCCCTACACTGGAGGATGAAAACTTCCCTCACCCTGCAGATATTGTAAAAGCAGTGAAAAAAGTTCTGAATAAGTAATTAAAGGAGGGAAAGTCATGGCTTTTGAAGTAAAGATGCCTCAGCTGGGCCTTACCATGGAAGAAGGTACCGTAACCAGATGGGTGAAAAAAGAAGGCGAAGCGGTGAAAGCCGGCGACGTTATTGTTGAGATTACAACAGATAAATTGACAAGCGAAGTAGAAAGCGAATTTGACGGAACAATGTTAAAAATCGTTGCACAAGAAGGGGAAGATATTCCTGTAAAAGGCTTGTTGGCATATATTGGAGAGCCCGGTGAGACAGTGGGCAGTGCAGAAGCAGCACCAGCGACAGCACCTGTGGTAGAGGTGGCACCTGTTGTGGCAGCACCTCTGGCAGCAGTGGCTGTTACAGCTACTGGCAGAGTACGTATCTCTCCTTTGGCGAGAAAAACAGCAACAAAAATGGGGATTGATTACACAAACGTTAAGGGCTCCGGTCCAGCAGGACGTATTGTACAAAAGGATATTCTGACAGCAGCACAAAGTGCACCTGTTGTGGCAACGGTGGCTACACAAGCAGCAGCATCCACACCTGCACCTGTTATAGCTTCCGGTTCCATTGATTTAATGGAAGGTGACGAAGTTGTGAAATTGGCGGGTATGAGAAAAGTTGTTGCAGAACGTATGGCACAGTCTCGCAGAGAAATTCCCAGCGTGACACAGAACGTGAAGATTGACGTAACCAACTTGATGAAATTCCGCAAGCAGGTTAACGAAGACCTTGGCGTAAAATATTCCGTAAACGACTTTATCTTAAAGGCAGTTGCAAAGGCTTTGAAAAATAACAAACACATCCTGGTAACATTAGATGGAGACAAAATCATCAAGCGTGCCCATGTGAATGTTGGTATGGCTGTTGCCTTGGATGAGGGCTTAATTGTTCCTGTTTTGAAGGATATTGATAAAATGAGTCTTGAGGAAATTTCTGCTACAGCAAAGGATTTGGCAGAAAGAGCAAGAACAAACAAACTGGGTATGGATGAATATAAAGGTTCCACTTTCTCCATTTCCAATCTGGGTATGTTTGGTGTAGAGACATTTGACCCCATTGTAAATCAGCCTGATTCCGGTATTTTGGGTGTATGCGCAGTACAGGATGAGTTGGTGATGGATGATGAGGGCAATATCTCAAAGAGACAATTTATGCGCATTTCCTTCACATTTGACCATAGACTGATTGATGGTGCAACAGCTGCCAAGTTTGAATTGGCAATCAAAGAGCTGTTGGAAAACCCTATGAAAATTTTACTTTAATTTGACATAGTCTGTTTTTTGCATGATGACTAAAGATAAAATGCTAATATTAGCATAAATTACAAAAGAAAAGGGAAAGGGTTTCGGCTCCTTTCACGAAAAAACAAAAGTAGACGCCTTTATAGTAATACAACCCGAAATACTGCAAATTTAGTATTTTTATTATCCCAAACCTCTATAAAGCACACGTCTATTGGGAGGTCCTCCTTAACGCAGGTTCTGCCTAAGGAGGACTTTTCAAAATTTTGCCGAATAATAACCCTTTTATAAAAACAAAAAGGTTTGTACAAATTTGTACAAAATAGATTAGGAGGAATTCAAATGGCAGTAGAGGTAAAAATGCCTCAGCTTGGTTTGACTATGGAAGAAGGCACTGTTTCCAAGTGGATCAAAAAAGAAGGCGATACCGTTAAGGTTGGTGATATTCTTGTAGAAATCACCACAGATAAACTAACCAGTGAAGTAGCCAGCGAAGCAGAAGGCACACTGATCAAAATAGTTGCAGAGGAAGGAAAGGATGTACCTGTAAAGGGGATTTTGGCATATATTGGGCAAGCAGGTGAAGTGATTGGCGGCACGGCACCAGCAGCGACCCATCAGGTAGCACCTGCACCTAAAAAAGATGGTAAAACAACAATTGCGGTTATCGGCGGTGGTCCCGGTGGTTATGTTGCGGCAATTCGTGCGGCACAATTGGGCGGCGAGGTAACTTTAATTGAAAAGAATAAGCTGGGTGGTACTTGTTTAAATGTTGGTTGTATTCCTACGAAGGTTCTTTTGCATTCCGCAGAAGCTTTGGCTGAGGCAAAGGAAATGGCGGAGCTGGGCATTAATGTGGAAGTAAAGGGTGTTGACTGGAACAAGGTTCAAGCGAAGAAAAGCGCAGTAACAAACCAATTAGTCAGCGGCGTAAGCGGATTGATGAAGGCAAACAAGATCAAGGTGATTGAGGGTGTTGCATCATTTGCATCAAAGGATACTTTGGCAGTTACTAAGAAAGATGGTTCCAAAGAAAACCTAACCTTTGATAAAATTATTATTGCTGCTGGCTCTGTACCTGCTGTACCTCCAATTCCTGGGGTAAAGGAAAATGCCAACTGCGTGGATTCCACCGGAGCCCTTTCCTTCGACACAGTACCTAAGAGCTTGTTGGTAATCGGCGGCGGCGTTATAGGCATTGAATTGGCAACAGCGTATTCACGTTTTGGAACAGAAGTTACTGTAGTGGAGGCAATGAGCAAGCTTTTACCTATGATGGACGGTGAATTGACGGCTCAGCTTCGTAAGATGATGGAAACAAGAGGCATCAAAATCATGACAGACGCTAAGGTTCAGTCTGTTGAAGCGGTTGGTGCAGCTACAAAAGTAAATGTTGAAGTTGGCAGTAAGGTAGAAGCCTTTACAGCAGAAAAGATTTTGGTTGCTGTTGGTAGAAGAACCGATACAGAAGCTTTGAATTTGGATGCAGTTGGCATTTCCCATGACAGAGGTCGTATATCAGTAAATGATAAAATGGAGACCAGTGTTGCCAATGTTTATGCAATTGGCGATTGCTTAGGTAAGGTTATGCTTGCTCACGTTGCATCTGCACAGGGCGAAATTGCGGCTGAAAATGCATTGGGTGAGGACGTTAATTATGATGGAACAACAAATCCTTCTTGTGTTTATACAGACCCCGAATTTGCAGGGGTAGGTTTGACAGAGGATAAAGCTAAGGAATTGGGCATAGAGTATCAGGTTGGTAAATTCCCTCTGATGGCAAATGGTAAGTCCTTGATTATGAACGGCGGCGTGGGGATGATTAAATTCATCATTGGTAAGGAATATAAAGAGGTATTGGGTGTTCATATTCTTGGGCCCAGAGCTACAGATTTGATTGGAGAATGTGCTTTAGCTATTGGTATGGAAGCAACAGTGGAAGATATTTTTGCTACAATTCATGCACATCCTACAGTGACTGAGGCGGTAAGAGAAGCTGCGTTAGCAGCTGAAAAGAGAGCAATTCATATTCCCAATAAATAATTAGGAGGAAGCGATATGAAAAAGCTTGGTTTTATTGGAATGGGTATCATGGGGCTTCCCATGGCAACAAATATTTTGAAAAAAAGCGGTCGCCCTGTGATTGGTTTTGACGTGATGGAGGCCTCTAGAGAAAAATTTGCTGAGGCCGGCGGAATTGCCACAGGGGATGCAAAAGCAGTATATGAAAATTGTGAAATTATTTTCTTGTGTCTTCCCAAAAATGAATTGGTTGAAAGCGTAGTAAGTGATATCCTTGTTCAAGGGAAAAAGGGTACCATTATTGTTGATTTCAGTTCAACCTTCCCCGGTGTAATCCGCAAACTTTACCCTGAGGTGAAGGCGGCAGGAATGTCTTTAATTGATTCTCCTGTAAGTGGCGGAGAAACGGGAGCCATTGCAGGCACATTGGTTGTAATGTGCGGAGGCGATAAAGAAGTTTTTGAGGAAGTAAAGGATTTGATTGGCTTTGTCGGTAGCAGAGTGACCTACATGGGTTCCTCGGGTTGTGGTGATGTTGCCAAGCTTGCCAATAATATGATTGTTGGGTGCAATTTGATTGCAGTTTCTGAAGCGTTTGCTTTTGCGGTAAAGGCAGGCTTAGATCCAGAGGTATTATTTCATGCAATCAAAGACGGATTTGCCCAGAATGCTGTGATGGATTTAAAGGTACCTAAAATTATCAGCAGAGATTTTAGTGCTAGCGCCAGAATTGCAGTACATCAAAAAGATATGAAAAATGCAGCAAAGCTTGCGGAGGATATGGGTGTGGAAATTCCTATGTCTGCCCTTGTTTTAAACTACATGAACAGAATGGATGAGGCTGGCTTAATTAATGAAGATCAGTGCGCCCTTGTGAAAATGTTTGAGCAGGATATGGGCATTGAAGTGAAATAATTAAAGTTAATGACAAACGAAAGATGAATCTTCAAAGGCGAGGTTTGAAAGGAGTAATATTATGATTTCAACTGCACAGGGAAACATTAAAAGAATCGTTGCTGCAAGAATGAGCCCCGGTGAGGATGTACTTTTAGGGCTTGAAAAAATTTGTAAAGACTACGGTATCAAAGATGGTGTGATTTTGAGCGGTATCGGCAGTTTGGATGGTGCGCAGTTCTTTAATCCGGTTCCGTTGAAGGATAAGAAAGCAGGTTACGGTTACGGTGAGCCTATCATTTTAAGAGGTGCCATTGAATTGGTGGCACTATCTGGTATGATTTGCCATGATGACAAGGGAGAGACTTTGTTACATGTACATTACAGTTTATCTGACCAGTACGGTACAGGCCATGGTGGTCATTTGATTGAAGGCAATAAGGTGCTTATGACCGTTGATGTTGTCATTGCAGAAGTGGATGGCATCGAAATGGGTAGAGGATATGACGAGGATTTGGAAGTGTTCATATTTGCACCTAAGCAAAAATAAGCAGGACGAATAATTTATTGGGAAAATTAGGCGGGGTTACTATCCCTTGCGTAGATTACAATAAGATTTTGAGTTTGGATTGTTTTTTTAGATTGAAAGGTAAGTGCTTTTATTGCTTCCTTTCCGTTAAAATTTAGGGCGCTGTTCTAGTAACCTGTTAGAGGCTTTGGATTATTTTGATAAACAAAAGTACCCATTGCCATGACTTCTTTGCCAATATGTTTTTCCCCATGTAAACATTTAAAAAGCGTTTTCAATCAAATTGGTCTTTCTTTTTAAAAAGCAAGTGGGTTTAGACAACGCCTAAAATTTTAATTGATGGAGCATACTGAGAAAACAAACGAGCGGTATACCAAGAGGCCTGAAAGCTACTTGTTTTTGTAGATGATCAAAGCCTATACAGGGAAGTGCTTTGGGAGGCCCTTTGTTTTCCAAGCCTTTTCGCTACATAAAATAACTTTGTTGACTGTCTGAGGCGGCTATTAGCCGCCTTTCTTATAAAAATGATAAAATGATTTGGAGGATATTTTATGGAACAAAAAAGCTATGCCGTTTTGGTATCGAATGCTGGCGTGATTGTGTTTCATAAAGGGGTTAGGATATTATTGGATGGACTTTATAAGGATTTGGGAAAGAATTTTACAGATTTGCCTGAATGGGCTTGGGAGTTAATGAAAAAGGGGAAGGGAGAATTAGCAAATGTAGATTATTTGCTTTTTTCACATTCTCATTATGACCACTTTTATACGCCGTATTTTATGGAGTATATGGCTGCAAATAAGGTTAAGGGAATTTGTTTTCCCCCTGTTGATGATACCCATGGTTTGGCGGCGGCTGAAGTGGAATATGCCGATAGGAGAATTGCCTTTGATTTAAACAATGAGGCGGTCTTGGAACAAGGCATTAAGCTAAAGATTTTTACCACAAGACATGTGGATAAAAAGTACTATGACATTCCAAATCAATGCTTTCGATTGGATTTAGATGGTATTAGATTAGCATTTTTATCAGATGTGGATTATTATGAAGAAGACTTTGTCCAGGAAAAGGATTTTAGTGCGGACATTGCTTTTGTAACGCCTATTTTTTTTAATCATCCAAAGGGAAGAAGAATATTGCGAGAAATCATGAAAGTGAAAAAAGTTATTATTTATCATTTGCCATCTCCTGAGGACGATCGCTTTATGTATTACAAAATGGCACAAAGAGATGTTGAAAAGTACAGAGAAGAAGGGGAAGAGATTATAATCTGGAACCAAAGTGGGCAAAACCTGTCCTTTTAAGAAAGAAGGGGTTTATGGGTGGAAAATCTTTTATTTGCTTTTAATGCAGTTGCACCATCCTTCAGTATAGTTATTTTTGGATATCTGTTGAGACGCAAGGGTGTTTTGACAGAAGATTTTATTGGAAAAGGAAATGCCTTGTGTTTTAATGTATTGTTCCCGCTGTTGGTATTTTTTAATTTATATGATGCTAAAAACATTGATTTTACTTATCTTAAGATTATCTTTTTTTGTATTGGTGTAATCTTAATTTCTGTTGGAGTTCTGACTCCGCTGATACCTAAATTAGTAAAAGATCGCCGTAAAATCGGCGTTATGATACAGTGCATGTACAGAGGAAATTTTATGCTGTATGGTCTGCCTTTTTCCAAAAGTTTGGGGGGTGCCCAAAGTGTAGCTTTGGCGACTTCAATTATGGCGGCCACTTTGCCTATTTTAAATACAATGGGTGTGTTTGTTTATTCAGCTTTTACGGATATGGGTGAAAAGCCCAGTGCAAAAAAGGCCTTTCTGAATGCGTTGAAAAATCCGATAATATGGGGCGTCATTATGGGAATGTTTTTTTATCTCTTGAAGCTTCCTATGCCTGGTTTTTTACATACTGCTGGAGGAGACGTTGCGAAAATGGCAACACCACTGGCGTTCCTTTTCCTAGGGGGCCAATTTGAATTTCGCTCAGCTAAGAAAAATTTGAGAGTACTGGTGATAGGTTTAATTACTAAATTAGTTATTATGCCTGCTATTTTTTTATTCCCTGCGGTTTATTTTCTTGGCTTAAGAGGAACAGATTTAATTCCTGTTTTTATTTTTGTTTCGGCACCTACTGCAATTACCAATTACCAAATGGCGATACAATTTGATGCAGACTATGAATTAGCTGGGGATTTTTTGATCTATTCTATGATTTTTTCGGCATTTACATTATTCTTTTTTATTTATATTCTTCGAGGACTGGGGCTTATATAGTGTGGTTTTATTTATTTAAAACATTTCTCAATATAAAGCAATGTGTAAGCGAAGCAATGGCAAAATGGGAGTTAGAAAAGCATTGGAAATTTGATTTGAAGCTGTTTGCCCCAAATAGAAATCTTGTAATTTATAGGGGAATAGTAGGCTACAATGTGTAGTATGGGTAGAATCCTTAACACTTTATTTACGTTTCTTTTAGGTCTTTGTTGTGTATAATTAACTCATAACATAGATGAAACATTTTTAATATATGTTTCCATAAATAAATCGACGAAAGTCCCTCTTCCGTTGGTTTATTAAGGGAAGGGTGTAAAAGCCTTATCCCACTCCCAAATTCGACTGCCGAAAGGCAGTTGTTTTTTTACTACAAAAAGGAGAGTATTGAAAAGTTTAAAATAGGTATAAATGAGCAGAAGAAACTTTTGGAAGTAGAACTTCAATGTGCCTGACCAGGGGATTGCTTCAATAAATTACAGAGCATTTGGAGATAGCAAAAATAATTCGTTATATAGAAGATATTGGTCATAGTGTTATTAGCAATCATAGGCTTTTTTTGAGAAATATACTTTTGTTAAGAGGAATTTGGAGCAATTCCTATGAGTTGTGTATATGAATGAGGAATATTATCCTATGAAATCGAAAAAAGTCTTAAATTCGGTTGATCAAAGTTCTCTATAAGAGGCTTTTGGACTGGTGGTAGATATTTTTTTAAACTGCCAGAATTATAGACATCTCATCCCTGTAGTTTTTTAGCTTTTTTTGTATTTTTGGACAAAGGTAACATTTCCCCATGTTATAGTAATAGCATGGCAAGTTTGGAATTGTTTAAGTGGGAAATTCTTTCCTGTATCCTTTTAAAGCTTTTTTGAGAAAATATCTTCGAGGTGAGAAAAATGGCTAAAGCAGGTATGAGAAGACCAAACCCAGAAGAACCCCACGGAACAGAGAGCAATCACAAGACAAAATTTCCCAAAAATGATGCACCCCCTGTTCCTGAAATTCAAGGGAAAGCAAAACATGGACATGAAAAAGCCGGTAGAATCAATTAATTTTTATTGTATCAAAATATGAATTTAGAAAAAGCTAAAAATTAATATTCTATTGAGGTGGGTTTATGGAAAAAAATCAGAAAAGACAAGAAGAACAAAGAAGTAAAAATAAATTCAACAATGAAACAACGTCTCAAAAGGTTCAGAATCAAAATGATACTCACAACTCGGTGAAAGAGGGAATGGGTCCAAACACCAAAAGATAAGTATAGGGCATCCAAAAGGATGCCCTATTTTCATAGAAGGCAGAGTTCTCTGCACACTTCCCTTGAGATGGGATTTGTATCCCATGGCTCTGTTTATAGTATTGGTTTTTCTACATCGAGAACATATGTAGGGGATTCTATTTTACATGTGATTATTAATTGTTTAATATGAGAAAAAATTTTACCTCAGAGGAAAAATATTAAGAATCAATTTGGAAAAGTAGTTGTGTTATTGCAATACTTTTCTGGGGGGAAGAGGGTGATGTTTTTCATGCCGAAATGGGATAGAAAAGGTATGCCGCAATACGAAAATAAGGAAATGGTGGAAGGGCTGATGCAAGATTATTTTAAAATGTGCAAAGGGGAGCCATTACAGGATGAAAATGGAAGTGTGGTTTATCAAAAGAATGGTGAGCCCACTATGGTTGGAGCAAGGCCACCGACTGTTTCCGGTCTTGCTTGTTCTCTCGGCTTTTTAAGCAGAAAGGATTTTTTAGAATACAAAGGAAAATATGCCGAGGTTGTTGCCCAAGCCCGGCTGATGCTAGAGGGATACGCTGAGGAGCGGCTGTATGACAAGGACGGATTACAGGGGGCAAAATTTACATTGACCAATAATTTTCAAGGGTGGGCTGACAAAACGAGAGAAGAATATGATATACAAATTTATGAGAAGTTAGATGGTATTTTGGAGGGGATAAACAATGCAGCTAAGCAGTAAGCAAAAGGAATATTGGAATGAAGCCAACTGCCGCTGGAATATCAAATCGGGAGCAACGCGTTCAGGCAAGACGTATTTGGATTATTATATGATTCCCAGAAGAATTCGAGCGGTAAGAGGAAAATCGGGTCTTGTGGTGATTTTGGGCAATACAAAAGGGACACTGCAAAGAAATATTATTGAGCCATTACAGAAAATTTTTACGCCTGCACTGGTGTCAGATATACACTCAGATAACACGGCAATGCTTTTTGGAGAAAAATGCTATTGTTTGGGGGCAGGCAGGGAGAATCAAGTAGACAGAATTCGAGGGGCAAGCATCAAATATTGCTATGGGGATGAAATAGTAACTTGGCATCAAGACGTTTTTCATATGTTGAAAAGCCGACTGGACAAGCCCTACAGCTGTTTTGATGGCACTTGCAATCCGGAAAGCCCAAACCATTGGTTTTATCAGTTTTTACAAAGTGATGCAGATATTTATTTGCAAAATTATATTTTGGAGGACAATCCATTTTTGAGCAACGATTTTGTAGAAAACTTGAAAAAAGAATATCGGGGTACAGTTTTATATGACAGATACATATTAGGTAAATGGGCATTGGCAGAGGGGCTGATTTACAAGGAATTCGCCGATAATCCTGAAAAATATTTGGTTTCTAAGGATGATTTGCCCAGGGGATTTGACTATATTGGCATTGGACATGATTTTGGAGGAAACAAATCAAACCATGCATTTGTTGCCACAGGAATTTCTTTTGATAACCATGTATACAAATTGCGGGCAAAGAGCATTCCGGCAACGGGTATGAGTTTTTATTCGTTGGAAAAGGAGCTGATTGATTTTGTGGAGGGCATTATTCGGGACTATGGATATCCCAATGGCATTTATTGTGATAGTGCTGAACAGACCATGATAAACAGCTATCGTCAACATACCACATATCCAATTTACAACAGCATTAAGCGACCGATTAACGACAGGATACGTTGTACCTTATTGCTTATGGGTGGGAAGCGGTTTCATATTGTGAAGGGGGAGTGCGACGACCTTGTGAGGGGACTTTCTACAGCAGTTTGGGATAATCAGTTTTTAGAGGACAAGCGATTGGACAATGGCAGCAGTGACATAGATATTTTGGATGCTGATGAGTATAGTTTTGAATACAACATATATAGATTGGTGGGAAATTATGATGCTTAAAATAGTTTGGGAATATATTATGCGGATTTTTGGTATCACTAAAACAAATACAACGGGGGAACAGATGAAGGAGAATATGGCCTTCACCCAGAAATATGAGGCAGCGGATGAGCTGAATCTTACTGCAATCTTTGCTAACAAGCTTTCTACCCTCGCCTTGAACGAAAGCACTGCTGATGTTTCCGGGAATAATGGGAGAGTGGCCTTTCTGGATCAGTGTTTGATTGAAGTTTGGGATAGGATGAAGCGAGTTATTTCTCGCATGTTGGGAACAGGGGGATGCATTGTTGTTCCATATGTTAGACTTGGGATTATTCAATTTGATGTGTTGTCTCAAGAAAGAATGGTTATCCATGAGAAGCAAGGTAACCGCATCACCAGAGCAACAGTTTTGGCGGATAGCGTAAAACAAGGGGAAAAACATTACCACAGATGGATGGATTATCAGGTGGATGGGGGAAATCTTTATATTACAAATAAGGTTACTGACCAATGGGGGAATGCAGCTTTTCTTGAGCAATGGGCAGAAATTGAGGATATTGCTATTGCTGGTGTTGACCGAGTCTTATTTGCCTATTTTCAATCGCCAATAGACAACAGACGGTTTGGGGACGAATATGGTGTACCTATTACATATGGTTGTGATCGTTTAATCAGCGAGATTTTTGAGTGCTTTGAGCAAATTCGAGATGAGTATAAGCTAAAAGAGGTAAAGATTTTTGCCGATGAACGCATGTTTCAAAAGGATGTCAAAACAGGGAAATATCGTATGCCAAGTAAGGTGTTTTTTGCCGCCCATGGCAAAGAAAATGGCGACATGATTGAAGTATTTAGTCCTGAGATTCGACATAGCAGTTATTATGAGCGATTACAATATTTATTTGGGCTACTGGAAAAAAGTATTGGAACAAGCAAAGGAATTCTAACAGCACCGGAAAGCAGAGGAGCCACAGCCACGGAGATTAAGGCAGGGCTTTATGACACCTATGCCCTAATTGGTGATATTCGTAATGCTGTTGAGAGAGGCGTGCGGGATTATCTTTATGCATGTAATGTTTTAGCTAATTATTACGAGTTGGCACCAATGGGAGCGTATGGGGTTCGTTTTGATTGGTCTTATGAGATGATAGAAAGTAGTAGTGAAACATGGGGGCAATTAAAGGATGCGTTGGAGTTAGGTGTAAAAAGCAAAGTTGAGTTAAGGCAATGGCTGAACCCTAACGAGACATCAGACGAAGCACAAAAGGTTTTGGGAGAGATTGAAGAAAGGCAAGAAGTTGGGCAAGGGCAAGATGTAGTATTAGAAAGAATTTAAGAGAGATGAGCATTAAAAACACAAGACTTTTAGATTTTCCTAAAATGATGCAAGCTTATGAAAAGAGGTCGGTTATAATGAAAAAGAGTGCATAGGCATATGGGACACTGGTCTAAAAGGTATTAAGGCTTTCCTCTAAACACCTTGAACGATTAGAAAAGAAATCAAAACAATTACATGCAAAACATGAAATCTCAGAATATAGTGTTTTCAATAAAAAAGTTCAAGGGATGATCCTTTGCAGGGAATAGGGGACAGAGCTCCCAAGGTCAAATGTGTTCTTTTTGTTCTTTCGTCTTTAGGCAATAGACGTTAAACAGGCCTTTTTTTGTACCCTAGCCTGGGGATAAAAAGAGGCGGTTCAAAATCGGGACTGGCCGAATGAAAAGGATAGAACCTAAATGACAATACAAAAATTGAGAGATGGAAGGAGAAAAATTCATGGAATGGTTAAAAGAAGCTTTGAAAGGCTTAGAGAATGCTCAAGAACTAGAGAAGAAAATTGCCGAAGGAATCGGAAAAAATTTTGTTGCGAGAGCAGACTTTAATGCATTAAACAGCGCAAAAAAAGGCTTAGAAGCACAGCTTTTACAGCTTCAGGAGTCCTCTGTAAAGGAAAGTGACTTTAAACAAAGACTGGAAGAGCTGGAGCGAAAGATTGCTGCGGAAAAAGACGAGACCAAACGAAAGGAAAGGGAGGCTGATCAGGAGGTTTATTTGAGAAAACGTTTTGATCAGGCTGTTGGTGAAAACAAATGGCGTGATGAGTTGACGGAAAAGGCTGTTTTTGCCGAGTTTCAGAACGCTGTCGTCATGGACATAAACAAAGGCAAGGAAGATCAGGAAATTTTAGAGGGGCTGACAAAGGACAAAAACTATTATTTAAATCCCAATAGACCCATTGAGATGCCCAGCATGGGCCGAGTGTCTTTGACAAAAGTGGAAGAAAACAAGATGAGAGCATTAATGGGATTAACATTAAAGGACTGAAAGGAGAGATAGACGATGGGAATTGCTTTGGCAAAAAACTATACAAACTTAATTGATGAGGTATACAAAAGTGCTTCGGTAACTGCCGACTTAACCAGTGACAATAATATGATGAAAGCAGGGGGGAACGGTAACGAAATTCTATATCCCCAAATCAGTGTTTCCGGTCTGGGCAATTATGATAGAAACAGTGGTTATACTAACGGCTCTGTTGATGTGGTTTGGAAAACTGCCACATTTAATTATGATAGAGGTACAAAGCTTTCTATTGATACCATGGATGACGCTGAAACCTTTCAGGTGGCTTTTCATATGGCAGGGGCAACGCTGCAAAGGGAAAAGGTTGCTCCCGAGGCAGATGCATTTACCTTTGCAACTTTAGCAGGAACAGAAGGGATTTCAGTAGCAGCTACAGCGGCTTTTTCAACAGCAGAGGAATTTTTACAGGCATTGATGGCGGCAAAAAGCAAGATGGATGAGGATGAGGTGCCTGAGGAGGGCAGAGTGCTATATGCAACTCATGCCCTTTTAAATAGTGTTATGGCATTGGATACCACAAAATCCAAAGAGGTTTTGACTAGCTTTGAGATCGTTCGTAAGGTGCCCCAGAGCCGTTTTTATACAGCCATCGATCTTTTGGATGGCAAAACCACAGGAGAAGAACTGGGGCATTACAAAAAAGCAGCAGAGGGTAAAGACATCAACTTCATGATTGTACATAAGGGTGCTGTAATTAAGTTTGATAAGCATGTAGTGGGTGATGTGATTGACCCTGCAGGGAACCCCGATGCAGACAGTTATATTGTAAAATATCGCAAATATGGAATTGTGGATGTATATAAGAATAAGGTGGCCGGTGTTTATTTGTCTCATAAGGCATAAGGAGGTTGACGATTATGTCAAAAACAGTTGGGTTGGGTGCAAAGCCTGAAAGAGCTAAACCAATTCCTACGGAAGAGGGAAGTAAGAGCTCGCAGACAGAAATGGAAAAGCTTTTTAAGAAAAAGAAGAAGGTTCCGGAAGCAAATAAGATATTAAAAAAAGAGCAAGAAGTGCCAAAGAAAGAGGTCTCCCATGTGAGACCTGATACAGGGGATCAGTCCGAAAATAAGGAGTAAGAGAGGGGGAAGGGCAATGGTATATGCGACCTACGAATTTTATCAGGAAGGGTTTGGGGGAGATGAGATTCCCCAAGATAGCTTTAGCCGCCTAGCAAAACGGTCATCAGAATATATTAATATGGTCACTTTTGAGAGAGCCATGGCGTTTTCTGATGATAATGATTTATTGAAAAAAGCCTGCTGTGCCGTGGCGGAGGCAATTAAAATCAACGAGGAGGGCGGCGGTGTTGTGGCGGAAAGCGTTGGGAGAATAACGAAAAATTATGCCGCCGGTGTTACAAACACACCAAATGAAGAGGAACGCCTTTCCATTGCCGTTCGCCGCTATTTATTGGCAACTGGTCTTTTATATCTGGGGGTGTAAAACTTGAAATCAAGTGATGTATGTACTATATTTAACCGGATTTATGATCCTATTTTTCGCAAATATTTTTTACAGTCTACTATAATAAAGGGAGTTTTTTGGCAGGAAGCTTTGGGAGCGAGGCTGAACCATGAGAAGCTTTATGAGGCGAATGAGGTACATATCTTTATTCCTTTTTCGGCAGAAGCAACCCGTACATTTGGTATACCAGAAGAGTTTGAGAAAAATCCTACATCCTATTTTACTTTGCGCCCTGAGGATAAAATAATCAGAGGAATTACTTCAGGGAAAAGTCTTACTATTTTATCCATCAATACTTTTGACTATGGAAGTAAGGATATGCAGCATTGGGAGGTGGTGGCAAAATGAGTTTTTCGGTGGATTTAAGCAGTTTAGATGTACTGAAAAAAAGTCAGGGTTTAGGTAAGGAAGGAAGAATACAGAGGTATATTGATCAAGAGGTGATTCGCCGCATGGCACTCTTTACTCCCTTTGGCACAGGGGCATTGCAAAACAGTGCTTATGGTAAAAACGGTGAGGTGATTTACACTGTACCCTACGCAAAATTCCTATATTATGGAAAGGTAATGGTGAGCACCAGCACCGGCTCAACATGGGCAAGGGCTGGTGAAGAAAAAGTGGTTGCCAACAGGGCGTTGACATTCAAAGGAGCACCTATGCGGGGGTCATATTGGTTTTTGCGAATGAAGGCACATTATGGGCGGGAAATTTTGAAAGGGGCAGGAAGACAAATTGGAAAATAAAAGTTTAATCCAGTCCATCCGAGATTTTTTTTGTACTTGTCCGTTGCTAAAGGATGGAGCAATTCATGTGGACTATCTTGGGGTTCTTCCCACGGAGTATAGTATTGACGGTGTTCCAGCTAAAAAAGAAGTGAAAGCTTATATTGATGGGAGTGCCCTTTGTCAGTATGTATTTACCTTTGGTAGTGTGGAGAAATATGGGTCAGATGTAGAAACAAATATTGAAAACAGTGGGTTTTATGAAAACTTTGTAGGCTGGTTAAAGGAAAAAAGTCTGAAGAAGGAACTGCCGTCCTTGGGATGTGGCCGCGAAGCTCTGAGTATAGAGGCGGAGAGCGAAGGTTATGTGATTGACGCAAGAGAGAATATGGCAAGGTATCAGATTCAGTGCAGATTACTTTATTTTGAGAAAGGAGTAAAAGAAATAACATGAGTGATACAGTAATGAGACATCAAATTGCAGATTATTTAAATACAAGCAGCAGTAACACGCCAAGCTATGCTTTAATGGGTGTGGGGTTTAATACTTTAGATGAAAATCCCAATGCCCAGACGGATACAAAAACATATATTCACCAAAAGGCACAGTCCAGTCAAATTAAGAATTATCAGACACAGTTTCCCTTTGATACGGATTTGATTGCATCAGAGGAGGCAGTTATGGCTCTTTATAACATTGGACGAAATCAAAAAACAGGTGCTGAGGCTGAGCTGGAGTATGTGCGTGTAGAATTATTTCAACCCCATGAGACTTTGGAGAATACCTTTTATGGAAGAAAATTCAAGGTTGCTGTAGCTGTGACTGGAATTACCGGTGCTGGTGGTGAAGCTATGAAGGTAACAGGAACTCTTCATGGCGTTGGAGACCCCGTTTATGGAACTTTTAACACTACGGCAAAAACATTCACAGAAACAGCATAATATATGCGGGCTAGGGGGATTTTTATGAGCACCTTTCTAAAGAGAGAAACCAAACGAGAGATTTCCATTCTAGGACAGAAATATACTGTGGATTTTGGTAGAGACCACCTTGCTTTTATTTTTAAAAGGGTTCAAGTTGAGCTTGGACAAATTGAGAAAAAGGACCGAGGCAATTTAAGTCAAGAGGAATGTTTTTACGAAATGCAAAATGAGGAAAAGGTAATTCTAAAAAGGGTGATTGAAGAGATTTTGGATTTTCAAAAAGAAAAATTTTTTATTTTTAAGAAAGACGATACGATTGTGTTTCACAGGGACATTTATACTTATTTGGTAGAGGAATATATCGACGTTATGAAAACAAAATCCCCCTATACAATAGAGAGGATTGAAGGGCTATGAACCTTTTAATTGACGCACTGCCAAAAAAGATTTGGATTGATGATAAGGAGTACCCATTTCGATGGGACTTTCGTGTGGGAATTTTATATGAATTATTAATGTTGGACAAAGATGTGGAAGGGGCTGAAAAGCCCCTTCTTGCTTTGCATTTATTTTACCCTGAGGTTCCAATAAACTGGAAGATGGCTTTAGAAGGGATTCAATGGTTTTATCGATCAGGAGAGTCGGAAAAAACGTCAAATCAAAAGAGAAGCCATAGAAAGCAGGAAAGGACTTATTCTTTTGAACATGATGCTTCTTATATATACAGTGCCTTCTTAGAGCAGTATGGAATAGATCTAACACAGGAAAAACAACTGCATTGGTGGAAATTTCGGGCGCTATTTCAGGGTTTAAGGGAAGATATAGCTTTTTGCAAAATTATGGGATATCGTTCCATGGAAATTTCAGAAAGTATGGGTAAGGAACAAAAAGAGTTTTACCGTAGAATGAAAACAATACATAGACTTCCCTTCTCTAAGGGTGAGGCGGAGAAGTTATCTGCAATAGAGGCTGCTCTTTTAACAGGAGGGGATTTATCAGGGCTATTATAATTAATTTTGAAATGAGGTGGGCAAAGTGGCATATCATTATGATGGATATTTGACCTTTGGAACAAAAGTAGATGAATCAGGATTTGAAAAAGGAGTTACTGACTTAAAAAATCTGGCGAACCTCAGTGCAAAGGCAGTTTCTGCTTCCTTTCTTGGTTCGGCAGGCAACCTTTCGTTGTTTGCCACGGCGGTTAACACTGGGCTGGAAAAAATAACGGAGAAAGCCTTAAGTATAGAGAATTCCGCAAAAAACGGTGTCACAAGAAGTGCTTTTGAATTGGAAAAAACTATGAGCGGAGTAGAAAAGGCTGTGGTTGCCATTTCAGAGGAATCTATGCAAAAGGCGAAGAATAGGGCGGTTTCTTATAAAGAATTGGGGAGCCTTTACCTAAAGAGCATGAAAGCTGGAATGGAGGAAGAAGCTTCCACTGCCATTTCACGTATGGAATGGAAAATTGATGCTAATGTAAATGCATTTGCTGAGGCAAACAAAAAGGCCGCTCCAGCATACAGGAAGGCAGCTAAGGAATTAATGGCTGTTTATAAGGAAGCAATCAATAGCGGAGCGAATGAAGCCTATAAGCTTGTAGCCACAAGAATTGAAAATATTACAGAGGTTGCACAAAAACAATATGATGCCCTTATAAATGAAAGACAACGCATGGAGAAAAAGCTTTCCGATTATGGGGATTTGTTTGCCTTTGATGAAAGGGGTGTGGTTCAGCTTGAAAAAATTGACCGTCAAATTGAAGGACTGGAGAGATATGCGCAAATATTAGATAAGCTTCAGGAGAAGGGAATTTCACAAGGGTTGTTTGATGAAGTTCTGGGGATGAGTGTTGAAGATGGGATGGCTTTTGGCGAGGAGTTACTTTCAAAAAGCGATTCATTTTTCGAAGAGTACTCAAAAACTTGGGATGAGAAACAAGACTTAGTAAGAGAAATTGCCGCTAAGTTTTATGAAAAAGAGCTGAAGGCCTTAGATGAGGACTTTTCAGGTGAATTGGAAAAGGCTTTAAATGATATCCCTATTATTTGTCAGGTTGTGGGCGTAGATGCCATGGAGGGGGTGGTCAATGGCATGGAAAGCAGACGTGCTGAGGCCGTTGCCACGGCTAGAAGTATTGCAGATGCAATTATTGCGGAGCTAAAGCGTGCTACTGAAACAGCAAGCCCTTCCAAGAGAGCAGCTAGAGAGGTTGGAAAGCCCATCACACAGGGTGTCATCAAGGGAATGAAGGATGCTTACGACCCACAAGAGTTATTAGTGTACACAGACCGCATGTTGGCAGACATAGGACAGGCGCAAAGCAAGGCTTCGCAAAGTGTTTTGCAGAAAAATACATCTAATGTTTGGAACAGTTCTACCTACAACGGTGGTGATCTCATTTTAAAAGTTGAAAAAATGGTAAATAATGGGAAAGGTTCTGTTTCAAGCCTATTACAAGAGGCAGAATTTTATCGCAAGCAAAGAGTTTCCGCCACAGGAGGTGCATAGTGTTAGAGTCTTATTTTATTTTTAAAGGAAAAGACAGCAGAGATATGGACATTTTGATTTCTGCTATGCCCGACATTGTGAAGCCTCGTCGTCGAGAAGAGGAGGTGGCAATTCCCGGGAGAAACGGTGTTTTAACCATAGATGAGGGTACATATGAAGGGTATACCATTTCTGTGGAATGTGGTGCAAGGGGGACAGAAAAGCTGGAAGAAATAGCGGCATGGTTAGACGGGAGTGGGGATTTGATTTTATCAACGGAGCCTGACAAGATTTACAAGGCGAGAATCAGCAATGCCATTTCAATCGCTGATGTAATTTATTTGTATATTTCCTTTTTGGTGCAGTTTAAGGTTTTTCCATTTAAGTATTCTGTAAATGCCTTTGGGGATAACTTTACCCTTACCAGACCGTGTTCTATTCACAACAAAGGTACCGTTTATTCTGAGCCTACGATGACGATTTATGGTAATGGAAACATCATTTTAACCGTAAACGGCACGAATTATGGACTAAATGGTATAAATGGGAGTGTAACCATTGATAGTGAGATGATGGAAGTTTATAAAGACGCTACCTATGCAAACGACAAATACTCTGCTTTGGATTTTCCCCGCTTTGAGGTAGGGGAGAATAGTGTCAGTTGGACAGGAAGTGTAACAAAAATAGAAGTGGAACCGAAATGGAGGTGGTTATAATGGCCCAAGTTTATGATAAGTTTGTTGTTGATGTGAAAGTAAAGAGAGATAGCATTATTACGGCTGTGCAGAACGACTCTAACAGCCGTTTTTTAGATGTTTATTTGAAGGACAACGGATTGCCCATTAATCTATCAGGTCATGAGGTACGAATTTATTGTAGGAAGCCCGAGGACGGTGGCGAGATTTACAATAACGGTGTGATTACGGAGGCGGCTAACGGCAGGTGTCAATTCCCTCTAACAGACCAGACCCTTGCAAAAGTGGGATATGTGGAAGCACAGATTATTATTTACTACCAAAACGTACAAATTTTGCAAACCATGGAGTTTAAAATTCATGTGGTAAAAAGTTTGTTCTCCAAAAATGCTGTACAAAGTAGTAACGAATACGGCGCATTGGTGGTACTATATCAAAATCTATATGAAGCCTATGATTTAATGACTAACATGGTTCAAAATATTGGCGTTCCCGGGGAGATCGCGGAACAGCTTACCATCGATACTATGTGGGATGCTTGGGAATACCTTTGCAATTATGTTTCCGAGGATTTAACCACACTGCTACAGAATGCAATCAATAACAACTCTGTGGATGGGGTTGTGGAGAGGTTGGGAAATACTGCGGACATAGGCGGAACGGCAACGGCAGGTACGGTAATGGGGAAGCTAAATGCATTAACAGATTTTAACTGGAATTATCAGATGGTTCAGAGGGTAAAAAGCAGTGCTGTTACAACAATTCCTGCACCGGTAGCCAGCGGCACCCAAGGAACGGCAAATTTTGGTATTGAGTTTGATACTCCTGTTCCATTGGATTATATAAAAATAAATATCTTAAGTGTTCCTAGTGGTTATAGTGACAGGTCTGGGATTACAGGAAATATCAGGCTTACTTATTATGATAACACAACACAAGTAATCAGCTTGGTTTATAGTAATTGGAATTACACTTATTATTTATATCTGGGTGCGGTTTTTGGCTTTGCTTATCATGTGTACGGCTCAAGTGCTTTATCGGGAGCATTGACAACGGCTTCTGTACCCAACTTTAAGACTGCTTACATAAAAAAAGTAGAGGCATTGAATTGGTATCACAGGAATGCCATAACCGATCCACCCATTACAGGAACATGTAATGTAAGAGTAGATGTTTACTACAATGAGATGACAAAGGTGAGGGGATAAAAATGCGATATTATGCAGTTTTGAAGGAGGATTCTATTTGTGCAGAAATAAGAGGTGTGCATGAAGAGATAGAACTTCACAATTATATTTCTTTGGACAACGAGGATATATCTATTTTAGGAAAACGGTATAACAATGGTGAATGGGAAGAAGTTGAACTACAAGATTCCATTCCCAAATCCACAGAGGATGAAATCCTACAAGCTGAAATGCTATTAAATCAGCAGATGATTCTAAGCAAACAGACAGAGATTGATATGACATTAGCCGAATTATTGCTGAATCAACAGGGGGTGGTGAGATGATTTATAAAATTGTAAAGCGGTATTTTGATTCTCAGATTTATTCTGCTGAGAATGTAGGTATGTTCGTAAAAAGTGGCAAAATCACAGCAGAGCAGTATGCAGAAATAACAGGGCAGGAGTATGAGGTGGTTTAATGATTACCATACATGAAAAGAATAGCACAACATTTGATACTTTGGGCTTGGGGGCATTGCTTCCGAGCCTTTGTACTGTAAAAGAGGAATTAAATGGCCTGTATGAATTAGAGCTGGAACACCCTTATGATGAGTGGGGGAAATGGGAGGACATTGAAAAGGAGCGGATTCTTGTTGCATCCACGCCTCGTGGAAAACAGCCTTTTCGCATTTATCACATCAAACCAGATATGAATGGAATTCAGGTAAATGCTCGGCAAATTTTTTATGATTTGCTGGACAATCTTTGTTTGAATATCAGTGTATCAGGCACAGCTCAAACCGTGATAAACAGTATCAAAAATGCCTTTGCCTATTCCATGCCTTTTGCTTTTACAACCAATATGTCGGGGACAGGTTCAGTCTCTGCAAGCAAAGTAAACCCTATAGCCGCATTGCTTAGTGATGATGAAGATGCAAGTAGTTTTGTAAAGGCCTTTGGTGGGGAAATCCTGCGGGACGGCTTTACTGTTTCTATGAAAACTTCTATTGGACAGGATCGTGGTGTTGCCATTCGATACGGCAAAAACCTTGTAGGGTTGGAGATTAGTGAGGATATTTCAGAGGTGGCCACAAGAATTTACGCCTTTGGAAAAGACGGTGTGTCAATGTCGGGCGGGTACCTGGATAGCCCATATATTAGTAGCTACCGCTACCCCAAAATCCATGTATTCGAGGATAGCAGTTTGACTTATTATGAATTACCCGGGGCTGTTCAAGCTTTATTTAATGAGGGTTGCGATTTACCCAAGGTTAATATTAAGGCTAATTTCCAGATGCTTTCCCAAACAGCAGAATACAAGGAGTACTCTGTTTTGGAAGAAGTTCAGTTGGGGGACGTAGTGACGGTTTCTAATGTAAAAATGGGCTTTCATAAGAAAGCCAAGGTCATTTCCTATGAGTGGGATTGCTTGCTTGAACAATACAATGAGGTGGAATTGGGGGATTTTGTTGCAGACTTGACATCATCTGTAACCAGCGGGGAGAAGAGCCTTTCCACAGCGGTGAGTGCATCTACCGAGGTAAAACAGGTTTACGGGTTGATTACAGGAAAAGTCACAATAAATGATGGGGGGCTTTATATCTGTGTGGATGGAAATTCTTTTGATACCGCTACAAAGTTATTTCATTTCGGAAAATATGGATTAAGATTTAGTGCTACAGGAACAAATGGCAGTTGGACAACTATTATAGATAGTGAAGGGAGTGTACTATCGCGAATGTAGGAGGTGAAAAGATGAATCAGGATGAAGTTTCGGAAAAATTAGTTGAGGTTGATCAAAGAAGCAAAAGTAACAAAGACAGACTGGACAAATTAGAAGAACGTCAGGGGAATCTAGAGCAGCTTACAAATGCTTTTTCTGTGATGCAAAAAGAGCAAGAATATATTAAAGAAGATGTACGAGAAATAAAAGCGGATGTTAAGATATTAGCCGAAAAACCGGTCAAACGGTGGGAAAGTGTGGTTGAGCGTGTCATCACAATTGTGGTAGGTGCGGTGGTGGGCTATCTTTTGAGTGGTGGACAACTACCATAAGGTAATAGAGATACTTTCTGATAAGTAATGAAATGAATTGCGATTGATATCGTTTTGTAGGTTGCGTGTGCTTCACATATTTTAAGTGATAACTATATCTGAAATTATGAATGGGGGAGCGTTATGAACTGGTTTATTGAAAATTGGTTTTTAATTGTAGTGTTGGTGGCTGGATTATGCTGTGTTGGTGTTTTTATTTATAATTTTGCAAAAAAACCTACACAGGAACAAATCAATACAATCAAAGAATGGTTGCTATATGCCTGTATAGAAGCAGAAAAAGAATTGGGTGGTGGAACAGGGCAACTGAAGCTTAGATATGTATGGGATTTATTTATTTCGAGATTTCCAGCAGCAGCCAAGGTAGTTACTTTTGAAATGTTTTCTGCATGGGTAGATGCAGCGTTAGAAGAGATGAGAACGCTGTTGACACAAAATAAGGCAATTAGAGAGGTTGTAAAGGGGGAAGATAAATGACTGGGGAACAGTTAGTGGCTTTTGCACGCTCAAAGCTTGGAACACCTTATGTATACGGAATGAAGGGGACAGTTATGTCTCAGGCCAATTTTAATTATTTGCAGGGGCTATTCGGCGTGAAGCTTGTATGGAATAGTGATGAGAAGAAGGTTGGCAAGGTTTGTGTGGATTGTTCAGGCTTGATTTCATGGGCTACAGGTATCGTTTTAAGTTCAGCTCAGCTGTTTGAAAAAGCAGTTCGCAAAGAGCCAATTGGCACAATAAAAAATGCACCCATTGGTGCCTTGGTCTGGAAAAGTGGGCACGTGGGAATTTATACGGGTCTGGTAGGTAATGTTCCATACTATATTGCTGCGGATGGTTCGGCATATGGTGTGCGGGAAGTACCGCTGAGCCAGAATAGCTTTACCCATTGGTTATTGATGGAGTATATTAACTATGACAAGGAGGATGATGAAGTGGTAACCAGAGAGAAGATAATTGTAGATGGAAAAGAAATTGTTGTAGACCTGATTTTTAAGAACGGAACCAATTATGTTAAAATACGAGATCTGGGAGATGCTTTGGGTTACGCGGTAAGTAGTAAAGGTAAAACTCCTGTGCTTCAAAAAAAATAAGCACACTTTGTAAATGGAAGCTGTCGGCATGGCTGTTTTCCTTAAAATTAGGAGAAAGCTGTTAGACGGGATTTTACTAGAATTTTTTATTAAATTATAAAAAATAGAAAGCAGAAATTATTGGGATTTTCCCTTTAATTCCTGCTTTTTTGTTTTGTTATCCCTTTGGAATGATTTCGATCCAATAATGATCGGGATCACTGATAAAATAAATTCCCATTTCTGGGTTTTCGAAGCAGATACAGCCTAATTCTTCATGCTTTTTGTGGGCTTCGTCAAAATCCTCTGTTTCAAAGGCGAGATGAAATTCGTTTTCACCTAAGCTATAGGGTGCAGTTCTCTCTTTTAACCATGTCAATTCCAAATTAAAATCTGTTACTCCATCTCCAAGATAAACCAGTTTCCAACTGCCATCGGGAGATTCTAATCTACGAACCTCTTTTAGTCCAAGGGCTTTCTCATAAAAATCCATACTTTTTTCCAGGTCTATGACATTAAAATTATAATGATTAAATGTGAACATATTCTGCCTCCTTTATCTTTTGTGTTTTTAGTGATGCTTGTGGTCATGGTCGTGTTCACAGTTGCAGTCGTGCTTGTGTGCATGATGATGGTCGTGGTCATGTCCACAGTTGCAGTCGTGCTTGTGCTCATGATGGTCGTGGTCATGTCCACAGTTGCAATCGTGCTTGTGCTCATGATGAAGGCCATGGTCATGTCCGCAGTCGCAATCATGCGTATGTTCATGACTGTGATGATGGTTCTCTTCCTGATTTGTAATGGACTGATAACCATTATCGGCAAAAACCATACCCACCTTATCTACAATTAAAACCCTTTGTTCCTCGGTGGAAACATTATCAATTGCATCCATAATGCGTTGCATAATATCCTGAACTGTGCAAACAGGTGGCAATGCTCCCATTAGGGTTTGCATAGCAATTTTCCTTGTTTGTACAGGCAGCGTATCGAAGCTATTTCTTGTGTTTTCGACAAAAGCATCAAACAAGCTGTTCTTTTCTTCTTGTGTAGCGGGAGGCAAGCCATTTGGAAGGTCGAAGCGGAATAATTCGTCATTAAGACCGCCAAAGAAGCATTCTCTTATAAACTCTTCGGTCATAAGAACTTTCTTTGTGTCCTCATGAAAGCCTTCAAATGAGCCGATTTTTTCTAGAAGTTCATACTCTTGCCGACCGATTTCATTTGCTTTATCAATGACTGGCTCTACAGCTTTTTCCAGTTGTTCGTTTAATGTGTCTAAATAAGCGGCTTTTTCCGTCGCATTCCATTCTCCGCCTAAAAACTCACACACAGCGTGGTATAAATCCCCATAGGCTGCATCTCTTTGGGTTAATTCGGTAAAGGAATAGCTAAGATACAGCAAAAGAATGCAGGAATTAATATCATGAAGAATACAAGAAAAATATTCTTCTATTTCTTCCAAAACTTCGAATAATTCATTTAGATCACCATAGGCTTCGCCCAGAACTTCATCTTCCATTTTATGGGGCAAAATCATACGCTTTGTGCCTAAGGTCTCGGCAATTTCAGGGAAATATTTTCCGTAAAGAGGATTTGTTTCAGGGCAGCAAAAACCCTCGAAGGTTTTTAAGGACATTTCAATAAATTCTTTGCTTTCCTCAGTGAAGGCGGCATTTAGGCATTCCTTCACTTCTGTATAGAACTTGTCCCTGGTAATGAAAAGGGGAATACACTTTAATAACTGACTCATGTAGCTTTTTTGTGCCAATGTATGATCTGCACTTTCCATAAAAGCATGACAGTCTGCAAAAAATAAAGACCATTCCACCTGTTTTTCAGTAACCTTGTCTTCAATATATTTTCTCAGAGCGATTTGATCATTTATGGTTGTGGAAATAATGTTCCACTGAGAAAAATAACTATATACAGTTTCATAGATGGAGAGAAGCCTTTTTTTAAGAGAAATACAGTTTTCTAAAACCGCAATACGCCCTTCAGTAAGTCCATCTAATATGTCTTCTAAATTTAAAAGATAGCCGCGGATTTCTTTTCTGATTTCAGCAATATCTTGAGGGATTTGGTAAGGTAGCGGGGGCTGTTCCTCTTCTTCCATTGCGCTTATTAAAAGCAGCAACAGACTGCCAATTGCTTGCTGGTAAATATATTCCGCCGAAAGTGTTTTGATTTGTTCCTCTGATGCATGATTTGACAAAAGAAGATCTCCTTTCTGAATTCAAAATCTTATAATAAGTTTCCCATCTATTATATAGGGTTTTAGTAAAAAGTACAACGAAACTTTTTATTCAAGTGAAGCGTATTGTGCCAAAAACAGTCATTTATAGCATGAAAATAAGTTTTTTTCAAATATCAACCAGTGGGGAGAAAAGGCTCAAAAAGTAATTTCTTTGTAATAGATTTTTTGAAATAAAAAGTAGGAAGGAAAAAAGGTGTAAAATTTTGGTGATGCTGTTATAATGAAACAAATATAAGAGATGTACTATGCTATTTAAATACATGCAGAGTAACAATTATATTAGAAAACTAGAGATATGATACACGAGTACTTACAAAGGAGAACATTATGGAGCTTTTTCAAAAATTCAGTAAATATTATAGGCCATATCGCTTTTTATTTTATATGGATTTATTTTGTGCATTAATTGTATCAGCCATTGATTTATCTTTCCCGTTGATTCTAAATATTCTGAATCGAGGGGTTTTTCTGGGAGACGGAGAAAATATCATAAAAATCATTGGCTATGTAGGCGTTCTTTTGCTGGTGATGTATGTGGTGCGTTATTTTGCCCAGTACTTTATTACTTCTTGGGGGCACATAATGGGTGCCAGAATGGAAAGTGATATGCGGCAGGATTTGTTTTCTCATTTACAGAAACTGAGTTTTTCCTATTATGATAAAAACAACACGGGGGATATGATGTCTCGCATTGTATCCGATCTTTTTGATATATCCGAGCTTGCTCACCATGGGCCGGAGAATATTTTTATGTCAATGCTAAAGATAGCTGGCTCTTTTATCATTTTGTTTTTATTGAATGTTAAGCTAACGTTGATTTTAATTGGTGTGACCATAGTCATGATTCTTTTTTCTTACGTTAGAAATAAAAAGATGCGTGCCATTTTTATGGATAATAGATTGAAGATTTCAGGGGTCAATTCCCGTGTGCAGGACAGTCTTTCTGGCATTCGTGTGGTGAAATCCTTTGTAAATGAGGCATATGAAAATGAGAGATTTCAAGAAAGCAACCAAACCTTTTTGGAATCCAAAAATAGAAGCTATCGTACCATGGGTGGTTATATGGCGGGGAATTCCTTTTTTCAAGGCCTTTTCTATACCATTATTATTGTGGTGGGTGGATTATTAATTGCAAAGGATGAGCTTGTTGCTACCGATCTTGCTCTTTATGTTTTGTATGTCAATATTTATATGAACCCTATAGAGCTTTTGCTAAATTTTACTGAACAATTCCAGAAAGGCTATGCAGGATTTCGACGTTTTGTGGAGGTTCTTGATACAGAGGCGGAAATTGTTGATGCTATGAATGCGACTGAGTTGGTTGAGGTAAAGGGAGATATAGAATATCGGGATGTCTCTTTTAGCTATGACGACTCTGTGAGTGTTCTGAATCATATGAGTGTGGAAATCAAAGCCGGAGAAACCATGGCTTTGGTAGGTCCATCAGGGGGTGGAAAAACCACTTTTTGTTCCCTTTTACCCCGTTTTTATGAAGTCACGGAGGGAGCCGTGCTGATTGATGGGAAGGACATTCGCTCATTGACATTAGAATCTCTGCGTTCTGCCATTGGCATTGTACAGCAGGATGTTTATATTTTCTCCGGTAACATTCGGGATAATATTGCCTATGGCAGATTAAACGCAACGGAAAAAGAAATACATGAGGCTGCTAAAAATGCCAATATTCATGAGTTTATTCTCTCTCTTCCTGAGGGTTATGACACTTTTGTGGGAGAGAGGGGCACTCGCCTTTCGGGAGGACAAAAGCAAAGAATTGCCATTGCTCGTGTGTTTTTGAAAAATCCGAAAATTTTGATTCTTGATGAAGCTACCTCGGCCCTAGATAATGAGAGCGAAAAATATATTCAGGAGTCTTTGGAGAGACTTTCAGAAAATAGAACTACAATCGTGATTGCCCACAGACTCAGCACCATTCGCAATGCTGACGAAATCGTGGTTTTGACGGATGAGGGAATAGCGGAGAGAGGAAAGCACGAGGTGCTCTTGAAAAAAGATGGGATATATGCTCGTTATTATTACATGCAGTTTGAGGGCATTGAGAATAGAGAATAGAATGATAGAAATCAATAAATAAACTATTTATAAAATTGGGTATTTCAGATTTCCAGTATGCAGATGCAGAAATTATGAAATGCCAAAGCTGAAGTAATCATCAACAAAAAGAGTAAAAGGCTGATTCAGAGATTAAATTTCTCTGGAAACAGCCTTTTTTCATGTGTTTGAAAGTAGGAAAGGACGATTTCTTTATTCCTCAATCATGTCCCAAAAATCCTTTTTGGCTATTTTCTTTAAGTTGCGCCATTTGGGTTCATCTTCATAATCATAACGACAAATGGATTTGAAACGACAATAAGTGCAAGGGATTTGATCATTTTTACGATAAGGAGAAGGGGTAATGACACCACTTTGTATGGAATTTCCCAGCTCTTTCCCTCGATTGACAACAAAGGAAAGGAGCTTTTTATATTGTTCTTCATCAGCTAGATAAGCGGTTGAAGATGGGTCTCCTTTTTTTGTATATCCAACGGGGACAATTGCAGAGCTTTTTCCTTTCATATCCTCCATAAAAACATGGTCAAGGCCTTGAATGACTGCTTCATCCTCTAAAATCAAACCGGACATTTGCATTTTTTGATATAAGGCTTCTTCAATTTCCTCTGCACGCATCTCTTGATTGAGTGCTAAATTAGGGTCGGAAATTCTAAAGTAAAATACACCACCGGGTTTTATTGGCGTTTCTGTTCTTTCGTAATGCTTTAAATAGGCATCTAAATAAACCAGCAACTGTAGTTGTAAGCCGTAGTAAATATCTTGAAAGTTAAAGGCTTTGGAACCAGATTTATAGTCGATGATTTTTGCATAGCGTTTTCCTTGGGCATCCAATAAATCCACACGGTCAATTTTTCCCGAAAGCACCAGTTCTTTTCCCTCTGCTAATTCAATAACGATGGGAGGGAGAGCTTCATGATTGCCAAAGCCGATTTCATAGCCTGAGGGCACAAAATCTCCGTTTTTCAAATGCCGTACCAATGTCCAAGCGGCACGGGCTGAAATGCGTTTTAAACGGCGGATGAGGTATTGATTGGCCGCAGAATCCATTAAAACTGCTTCTCCCAATTTAGGTGCGGCAAGGTCAACTGCTTCATAAATCATTTCTTCCGTTTTTTCTTGAGATAGGGAAGCCCAAGGAATATTCTCTGTTTGAAGTTTATTGGAGAACAGCTCCAACACCTCATGGAACAATAACCCCAAATCAGGGGTGTGCAGTTGATAAAGCTTTCGCTCTGTCGCTTTCAGCCCATATTCCGCAAAGTAAGAAAAAGGACAGGCGGCAAAGCGTTCTAAACGGGATACGCTGGAGAAAATTTTTTCACCATATAAACTTGTGATTGTTTTCATAGAGAGAAGTTCTTGTTTTTTTGTTGTTATAAAGCCTTTGCGCAGTAAGGATAACCGCTTTTCCCATATGGGTTCGGTAGCAAAAAAGCTATAGATATCCTGCCAAAGTGGTTCCATTGGGATATCTTTTTTGTGGTTACGCATTTTTTCACCCAGAAGATGAAACACCGATGAGGGAACCATCTCTTCCATTTGAAATACGGAATAAGATTGAATCTGTAAAGTGCTGTCCATTCTGCAAAGACGGTCAATAAGAGGTGAGGGAAAAAGGGCTTTTCCTTCTGTGTTACCGTTTGCAAAGGTTAAAAACAAGCCTTGGGAAGGGCGTGTGAGCCCACGATAAATTAGAAACTGTTCTTCAAAGGCCTTTTGCTTTCCGCCGCTTGCCAGTTCCATACCTGTTTCTGTTAAAAGCTGACGTTCCGTCTCCGTAAAAATTCCTTGGGGTTGGGAGGGAGAAGGTAGGACACCTTCATTTACGCCAAGGACAAAGAGGTACTTAATTTCCGGCAGGCGAGAACGTTCAATATCTCCTACCACAAGGCAGTCTGTAGTGGGAGGAATGACTCCCATGGTGCACTTTTGAAGGCCGGCAGACAAAACTTTTGCAGCTTCCGCCATGGTCATTGGTTCTTCTCCCAAAATTTCCGTTGCTTTATCCAGAACTTGTAGCAGAAGCTGCCATATTTGTCGATGCTCCTCCGCTTTAGATGGGTTACCATTTTCTCTGGATTCTTCCGTCCATGTCACAAGTGTTTCGGCAACATGAAGAGCCTCCAGATGCTGAAACAAAAGGGCGATAAATTCCTTAAGAGGGAGCCGCTCTTTTCTTTTTAATTGCAAAAATGGTTGAAATGGTTCCAAAAACCTTTGCCGTAAAAGGTTCATATAGGCGATGGTTTCTTCTCCTTCTTTTTTCAAACCATACTTCCAGTTCTCTTTTAGCCACTTATAGCCTTTAATTCCGTAGGCGAGAACGTAATTTTCCAAGGCGTCCTGCTCTTCATAGGAGAATGGAATTAGGCCGGATTTCAAATAAGAAAATACATTTTCATAACGAAAATCGTAAATTAACGAATCCAACAGTGCTGTTACCATAGTAATCAGGGGATGGGAAGTGATTTCCCTTCGGCTGTCTATAAAGCAGGGAATTCCATATTCATGCAAAATACTCCGCAGGCTTTTCTCATATGCACCCATTGCATTGGTTACAATGGCCATTTCTTTAAAACGAAGACCTTTTTGCCGCACAAGGCGGATGATTTTTCCTGCTGCAAAAGTGATTTCCTCTTGCTTAGTGGGGCAAGCGGTAATGGAGATGCTCTCTGCCAGACTGCATTTTTTATGGTAACCTTGAAAATAGTATTTCTCCAAGGATTTTAATGCTTGGGTTTCTGCTCTGTGATTTTCCCAAAGAAAAACAGAAGGTGCTAAAGGAATACCGTTCTCTTCAGCAATGCGTATTAATTTATTTTTCGTAATATATGGTTCGTAAAAAGGTGCAGACTGGGGCAAAAATGGAGCAAAAAAACTTTTTTCGTCCATGGGCAGTGTAACGTTAACTTGTGTTGATAGCTTTAACAAATTTTCGATTACAGAATATTCCTGAGGCGTAAAGCCATAAAAACCATCAAGCCATAGTTCAGTTTCTTGAAAGGGTTTTTCAACAGAAAGCTGTGCTGCCAAAAGAGAAAGGGTTTCATCAGCCAAGATGTAATCCTTATTTGTAAATTTAATATAAGCATCATAAATTTTTGCTAAGTCTGTTAGCTTTTCAGTTACGCCTTGTGTGAGGGTTCCTGCTTGTGCTTTTTCAAGAAGCTGGCAAGGCTCTATGTAGTATTGAAAAAATTCAGAAATCGTCAGGCTAAGCTGGTCTATAAAACCTGTCTTGTTCATTACGTTGCCAAAAAAGGAGAGATTTTCTTTTTCATCCAAAAGAACCTTCTGCAGTGCCATGGATTTACCAATGTCCCCCAAAGGGGCCTTTTGTCTCATACCGTTTTTTGAAAAAGTTTGGTAAGCTAGACGGCCAAAGCTTAGAACCTCAGCCAAG